>JACRAL010000010.1 GCA_016213435.1 Bacteroidota bacterium | reverse complement strand
ATTTGTTCCATTTAAAAAAGAACTGTTTATTAACTCCTTCGCTGAACCATCGAATTGCAATCCATATGTCCTGAATAAATTATTGCTTACGTAAGCAGGCCTGTTAGCAGGTGTTGCCTGAATAAAATTATTATTGTTCCCGCTTATATCATTCCATTGCATAACATTATTGCTCCCATCTACCGTGATGCCGCTGTCCGAGGATAGCCATAATCGTAAACACGAAACAGCGCTGGGTGTAAATGAACTTTGACCATAGGAAGAAAGTGTTGCAAATAGCAGAAAAAAACATATTTGCTTGTAGTAATTACTCATTTTCAATGATTGCATCCTTTATTGTTACAAATTTACGATTAATACCCTGTTGGGCAAAAAAAGATACCAATACAGTAAATTTATGTCATCACCTTCGTCCTCGCAATGACGGCAAATATGTATTTCCGAAGATGTCTAATGTATTCTTGCCACTAAAACACCAAAGTGGCATTAGAAGTTAATTTCGAAAGAGTCCTAATAAAAAAAAGTCCCCTGATAATAAATCAGAGGACTTTAACAGTGCACACTCTCCACCTCTTTCTTAATTTACAGCGCAATGATATTCTTCACATCGCTCCAAGGATTCTGTCCATTCTTATCGATCATTGCCACACGAAAGTAATACCGTGTTCCGCTCACCAGCCCGCTCTTTACCAGCTTTGCACGGGTGCTTTGTCCAATCGTTGCCCAGCTGCTCTCTGTGCTTGGGCTCGTTGTCATCTGGAACACAAAAGTGGCCCGGTTACTGCTCAAGGTGGAGAGTTTCACTTCTCCAGGGTTTCCGGTTTGTTCAGCCGCAAATTCTTTGGCTCTGCGACCTCCTCCGCTTTTCACTTCCATTCCTGCACTCAGAATGATCGCCTCCGCATTCATAGGATTGCTATTGGCAATTCCTTCCACATACGCGGAAAGCAGTTTTAAGGAAAGGTCCAGCACCAGTTCCTTTGCGTGCATATTGGCGGTTTCATCCGCTCCTCCTCCTTGTGCCGCAATGTGTGCGGTTTCAAGGTTGCCGGCATTGGCAGTAATAGTTGCCAAGGTGGGATTGGGTGTTGTAAAATTTACATTGCCGGTCATTGATGTTACAATGAACCGGGTTTTCTCGATCTTTTTAGGTATTGACAAACTCGCAAGCCGCAATACCACTACTGACTTTTTCATGATGTTTTAGTTTTGTGTTCCGCAGCGTCTTTTATCCCGATGGCCATCAAGACAAAAACGATGCAGAACGATTGATTTTTATTTTAAGTCATGACGAGTAGTGGTGCTTCATGTGTGTTCTTTTGTTTGTTTTTTAGATTTATTTTATCAACAAGTTGATTCTTTCACGTTTTGAATTAATTCCGTACAAGGTTCATTTCTTTCCTTCCTAATTTGATCTCTTTTATTCATAATTACATCTGTTTTTATTACAGTTTCATTCGTTTACTTTATTTTATCAATTCATTTTGTGCCGTTTTGATTTCTTTCCTTAACGTTTTGATCTCTTTTATTCACGAATTAATTTCTTTCCTTCACACTTTCATTTCCTTTTGGTACGGAAACATATTAACTCGCCACACTTTTATTTATTTTCTCCATGTTTTAATGTTTTTCCCTTACGTTTTCTTTTAATCTCTTCACATTTTCAATTCGACTCGTTTCGTCTTTAATCGTTTTCATTACAGCTTCTTCTCTTTCCTTCACGAAATCAATTCTTTTTAGCACAAGATCACATCTTTCCTTTATGTTTTTCATTCTCTCGGGTCTGTTCAGCGAACTCTGCTTGGATGCATTAATTCTTCTGTTCTTTTTTTTGACTTTAACTGTTCATGCTCCAATTTGTTTCATTATAATTGTTAAAGAATGTTAAAAGGAAATCTTTAATATCTTTATAACTGAAAATATGGAATACGAGATTAAACCCGTCAGCAAAACTTCTCTGGGCTTAAAAGAACTGTGGGAATTCAGGGAGTTATTCTATTTCTTTACATGGAGAGATATTAAAGTAAAGTACAAACAAACTGTATTGGGGGTGCTTTGGGCAATTCTACAACCCTTGTTGCTCATGATTGTATTCACCCTTTTCTTCGGGCAGGCGCTGGGGGTTCCCACCGAAAACAATACCCCTTACCCTATTTTTGTGTATTCGGGCTTATTGCTCTGGAATATATTTTCTTCCGGGCTTTCCAATGCCTCCAACAGCATGGTGTCAAATGCAGGCATCATCAAGAAAATTTATTTCCCGAGACTGATCATTCCAATATCTGCCATCCTGGTTGCACTGTTTGACTTTATTATGGCGCTTATCATTTATATTGGCATACTCATTTATTATCATCAGCCTGTAGATTCATCCATCCTGCTGTTTTTTCCATTGAGTTTGCTGATTACAGTATTTACAACCTTTGGGCTTGGAACCATGCTTGCCGCCATGAATGTAAAGTACAGAGATTTCAGGTATGTGATCCCTTTCTTCATCCAGATCCTTTTTTTTGTCACACCCGTAATTTATCCGGTATCCATCATAAAATTCCCATGGGCACAAAAGATACTCATGCTCAACCCCTTGGCAGGAGCCATTGAACTGCTTCGATCGCCTGTAGCTCATTCCGTGTTAAATATTCAATTGGTTGTTATAAGCTTAATTATATCATTCGTTTTATTTTTTTTTGGTTTGTTTTACTTCCGGAAAACAGAATATTACTTTGCTGACCTTGCATGATTTTCCTATATTTGTAGTGATAACTTTATGGACACAAACACTCCTGAAATAAAACAATTTATCCGCGAGAACACAGCGTTGTTTTGGTACATCCCTGAGAAGGCAAAAGAAAATATCAGCCACGAAACATTAGTTGAATTCATACTGAATTACGGGGATGAGAAAAACGTAAAAAAATTATTCGATCTGCTGGGAATGGAAAAAGTGGCGGAGATATTTTACAAACAAACTCACAAGGAAAATCTGACTGCCAGAAACAGGATCAACTATCTTAAGCTGGTAAGAAATTTTTTTGACCTGTATTTCAAAAAAAATAATGCATACAGAAATATTATCTGAAGAGCAGAAAAACCTTCTCCCTCTTATCAAGCTGTTCAGCAAGGACTACTACCTGGTTGGCGGTACAGCTATTGCCTTGCAAATTGGTCACAGGCGATCTATTGATTTTGATTTATTCACCGGAAAAAGAATTCAACGAACAGATATAAAAAAAAGAATTTCCGAAGAATCATCGCCCTCGTTTGTCTCCATGTATGAATCGTCCGACCAGCTGCATCTGAAAATAAAAGAAGTGAAAGTCACCTTTTTTCAGTTTCCTTTTTCAGTGCCGGCAACTATAGATTTTAATGACATCATTCAAATGCCTTCTCTGCTTGATCTGGCAGCAATGAAAGCATTTGCTTTTGCGGAAAGAGCCAAGTGGAAGGACTATGTAGATATGTATTTCATTTTAAAATACCATCATTCTCTTGTAGAAATTTGCAAGAAAACAGAACACCTGTTCAATACAGAACAGACTGTTGTATTCACAAAAAAACTTTTTCGTCAGCAGCTTTGTTTTTTCAATGATCTTGATTACAGCGAGCAGGTTGAATTTGTAACCACTCCCGTCAGCGATGAAGAAATTAAAAACTTTTTGACAGATGCGGCAACACAGCCGTTTTAAAGCTATTTGTAAATTCGCACCAATTTGTTATTCCCAGATGTTACCCATTCTTGAAATAAAAAACATATCTAAAAAGTTTCGTATCCAACACGAACAGCAGCCCTATTTGAGTTTGCGTGATAGTATTAGTAAAGTAATAAAATCTCCCCTCTCCTTTGGGAGAGGGGTTGGGGCTGAGGTAGAAGATTTTTGGGCACTAAAAGATGTGAGTTTTAATGTATATCCGGGCGAATCCATCGGCATAATCGGCAAAAATGGAGCAGGAAAATCCACGCTGTTAAAAATACTTTCAAAGATAACTCCACCAACATCCGGAAAAATAATTTCACGCGGCAGAATAGCCAGTTTGCTTGAAGTGGGAACCGGATTTCATCCGGAACTATCCGGAAGAGAAAATATTTTTCTGAATGGCTCTATCCTTGGGATGAAACGCAAAGAGATTCAAAAAAGATTTGATGAAATTGTTGATTTTTCGGGAGTAGAGAAATTTCTGGATACTCCTCTTAAACATTATTCCAGCGGAATGCAGTTACGTCTTGCTTTTGCTGTTGCCGCATTTCTTGAACCTGAAATATTAGTGATTGATGAGGTGCTGGCTGTGGGAGATGCCGAGTTTCAACAGAAGTGTCTGGGTAAAATGGAAGACGTAAGCAAAAGCGGCAGAACTGTTCTTTTTGTAAGTCACAATATGGGGGCTGTTAAAACCCTATGCAGAAAAAGTGTATTATTAAACAAAGGGTGCTTAATAAAATACGACAATACGAATATTGTTGTAAATGATTATTCTAACAGTTTCACCAATAATAAACAAGCATTTGATATTGATTATACAAAAATTAGAAGTGGCATTGGTTATGCTAAAAAAATTAGCATTGAAGACATCATGGGAAATCCTATTCAAATAATTCCGATAGGGCAACCATGGCAAGTAAGAATTAGCTTTACTATTAATGATATCACACCGCATTTTATAATTGGCATAGGATTTAAAAACAATGAAAATATTTCTTTTCGCACAACATGGTCTATTCCCAAAGATATATTACCAGGAGAATACGAAGCGATTTTCAAAGAATCTACTATTTATTATGGGGCCGGGAAATATAAACTCAATATAGGTTTATCTTCAAGAGAACATGCTTTTCATTACATTGAAGACTGTGCAGTTATTGAATTTGACGGCTACGCAGATAAAAATATTTTTATAAGAAGCGGAGGATTAGTATTAAATCAGATGGAAATTATAATTAACAAAATATGATCCAGAAAATACTCAATAGAATTCTATATTCTCTTCACAAAAGCGTATTGAACTTATTGGCTGGAAAAAAAGCATTTCAGGGTTTCTTTCGATATTTTTATTCAATAGGTCTGGAAGGCATGAATTATGGAAATGGAGAAATGCAATCTAATGGAGAGCTCGAAGTAATAAAATACATAAAAAAAATAATTAGCAATGAAAAAGAAATTATCATCTTTGATGTAGGAGCAAATGCAGGTGATTATAGTTTAAACCTTATTAAAATCTTTAAAAATTCAAACTTCACTTTGCATGCCTTCGAGCCCTCGAAAAAAACTTTTGCAAATCTTACTAGTAATTTATTTGGAAATAATATTCAATTACATAACATAGGAATAGGAAATGAAACGGGCCAAATGACCTTATATCTATCACATAAAGATACTGCAGGTACAATTTCTTCTTTATATAATAGAAACCTTACACATCGAAACATTGAGATGAATGATCGGGAAACAATTGAAATAGCTACTATTGATGAGTTTTGCGAGAAAAATAAAATAAAAAAAATAGATTTTTTAAAACTTGATATAGAAGGTCATGAAATTAAAGCTTTAGAAGGAGCAACTAAAATGATGAAATCTGATAAAATCAGATTTATTCAATTTGAATTTGGAGGCACAGACATTGACGCACGCATATTCTTCAAAGATTTCTATACTCTTTTAAAAGAAAAATATAATTTATATCGCATTGTAAAAGATGGGATTTATCCTATTGCAAACTACTCTGAAGACCTTGAGATATTCGTATATATTAATTATTTAGCAGAACATAAATAAACGAAAAATAGGGTTATGATAAGAAATTTTGCAAAGCATATATTGAGTTTACTTCCATCTCCACTTCGCAATACAATAAAAACGTTTCAAAGTAGCAGGATCCAAAAAAAGATAATACGAGATTGGAAATATTCAGGGAAACCTCTCCCTCCACCCCACAGAGTCAAAGAAATCACTATTGACGCATATCGATTTAAATCAAACTACGATATTTTAGTGGAAACAGGAACTTATATGGGCGACATGATAGAATCCCAAATAAAAAAATTTAAAGAAATATATTCTATTGAACTTAGTGAAAAACTATGGGCAATGGCAGTGGATAAATTTTCTAAATATAAACATATCAAAATTATACATGGCGATAGCGGGAAAATACTAGGAAATATAACTAGCCAATTAACACGTTCAGCAATATTTTGGCTTGATGGGCATTATTCAGGAGCAGGTACTGCAAAAAGCAATAAAGAATGCCCTATTATGGAAGAATTGGACACAATCATGAAAGATAAAGAATTTAAACATATCATATTAATAGATGATGCAAGACTTTTTGTTGGAAAAAATGATTATCCTACGATTGAAGACTTAACAAAATATATTCTATCAAAAGATTCAAAATATAGAATTTCAATCGAAAATGATATCATTTGTTGCGTACATGAAAACTCTTGAAAATTATCGATTGTTTTTTTCATAAGAATAATGTGATATTGAAGTGACAATACCCAGTAATAATATTTATTAAAACATCTTCTCCCTATGAATAGCTTGAATATATTTTTCCTTAAAACAATGAGGAATATATATATCAAATTATTTAGACCCACAATTTCCTTTTATAATCAGAAAAGGTATTATAATGACAAAGAAATTCTTGAAGGAAGTAAAGCAAACGAAATTATAAAAAATATCCTCGTTAAAGGAGCCCCCGCAATGATAGCCAGATTTGGCGACTCTGAATTATACTGCCTGCGTCATTACTTAGCGTACAGAGAAACAAGCTGGAAAAACAAGTTGGATTATATTAAAGGAGGAGATCCTGTATTTTGGGATGACAAAAGCAGAAAACCAATTTTTTACAATGCGGGGGTATTTCCACACTCAGAAAAAATGTTCATTGCCTTCTCAGAAGAATTTAAAAGTCATCTTCCGAATATAGATGTTCTGGCTTCTTGGCTGCATGGCGAAGAATTCTTTTATAAAAACTATTTTCCAACAGCTGACTTAGTTTCCATATTTGCTTACGAGCCATATTTTCATGAAAATCCATGGTCAAAATATCTTGCCGGGAAAAAGGTTTTAGTTATTCATCCATTTGAAAAAAGTATTCAGGTACAATACAAAAAGAGAAATTTACTATTTAAAGATCCTAATATTTTGCCGGATTTTGAATTAATTACTTATAAGGCCGTACAATCTATAGCCGGAAATAAAACTCAGTTTAAAGATTGGATAGAAGCTTTAAAATTCATGGTTAATGATATTTCAAAAATAGAGTTTGATATTGCCATTATTGGCGCTGGAGCATATGGATTACCTTTGACCTCTTATGTAAAACAAATGGGAAAGATTGGAATTCATTTGGGGGGTGCTACTCAAATATTATTTGGAATTTGGGGAAGCAGATATGACGAGCCAAGAAAAGAAGCATATCTTAAATTAAAAAATGAACATTGGATAAGACCCTCTGAAGAAGAAAGACCGATTGGATACCAAACTATAGAAGGAGGATGCTATTGGTAGTTTCATTGATTATCTTCCTTAATTAAATTAAAAAAATGAACATAAAAAACTTGATAGAAAGAATATCAACTCGGTTAAACTTTAATAAACATTTCAAACGTGATTTTAATCTTTTTTTGTCACTTTCCACACAAACTACGCAGCGTTTTAATATCAACTGGAAAGATGTTCATCCTATAAATGAAAAAACGGAAAAAACAGATTTTGACAGACATTATGTTTACCATACATCGTGGGCTGCAAGATACCTTGCAAAAACTAAACCTGAAAAGCATGTAGATATTTCTTCTTCTTTGTTCTTTTCAGGAATTTGCTCTGCCTTTGTAAAAATTGAATTTTACGACTACAGACCAGCTGATTTGATTTTGAATAATCTAGTATGTAAACCAATTGACTTAATAAAACTACCTTTCGAAAGTAATTCCATACAGTCCCTCTCCTGCATGCACACTGTGGAACATATTGGATTAGGAAGATATGGTGATAACCTTGATCCCGATGGAGATTTGAAAGCAATCAATGAACTAAGAAGAGTTCTTGCCCCCAATGGGAATCTTCTTTTTGTTGTGCCTATCGGTAAACCAAAAATCATATTTAATGCACATCGAATCTATTCGCATGAACAAATTACAGAGTATTTTAAAGACCTTCGCATGATTGAATTTGCATTAATCCCAGAAAACGGAAATGAAGGTGGCTTAGTTATAAATCCGCCCAACGAGTTGATAATGAAACAGGATTATGGATGCGGATGTTACTGGTTTAAAAAATAGATGGAAAATAATATAGGAATACTCGTTATGTCATGTGATACATATTATGATTTATGGAATCCATTTTTTTACTTTTTTGAAAAATACTGGGCAGATTGTCCTTACCCTGTTTACTTAGCCACTAACTCAAAGACATATTCCCGAAAAGAGATCAAGTCTATACACAGTAATAAGTTTACGAATTGGTCGGATGAGACATTCTCTATTCTTGAAAAATATCCTCACGACTATTTGATTTATTTTCAAGACGATTATTTTTTAACTAAAAAAGTAAGTACTCCGGTTATTGAAGCACTCATAGAAAAAATGATGTTACAAAATGCGGACTATCTTAGATTGTTTCCTTCCCTAGGTCCTGACCTCCCAATAGAAAATGAAAAACAAATTGGCATTATCGGAAAAGATGCCGATTACCGAACATCCCTTCAATGTGCAATATGGAAGAAAAATACTTTTTTGTCTCTTTTAAAAAAAGAGGAAACTAACTGGGATTTTGAAATTAATTCTCCAAGTCGCTCAAAAGATTATTTGTTTCTAAGTCTGATTAAGCAAACCAAAGGTCATATTCGTACACATACTTATCCCATTACATATTATTATAAAACAGCCGTATTTAAAGGAATGTGGATGCCAGAAGTTATAGAGATATGTCAAAAAGAAGGAATTAATATCGATTTAAATTACAGAAAGGTGCAAACACGAAAAGAAAAATTTTATAGGAAATTTTATTATTTATCGCCAGTATTTTTAAGACATGTCTATGACTTTATTTACAACAAATATATAAACTGGTAATATTAGGGGTAAAAAACAGACGTAAATATACAACACGCATTGCTATTTATGTAAAACCCGCAAACTTAATTTTTCCCATCAATCCATTACCTATTTCTAAAATCCGCTTACCTTTGGTATATCTTGCATCATGAAAACAAATGGTCGGACATTATTGGTTATTACAACTGCCAATCAAGTAGAATATACAAAATGGGCTGTTGAATCCATAAGAAATTGTGCGTTACAAAATGTTGATTTATTGGTTGTAGATGATTGTTCAATTGATGGCACAGTACAATATTGCAATGAACAAAAAATTCCCGTATACACTAAAACAAAACCACTTGGATTAACTAATTCGTGGAATGTCGGGTATAAATATTTTAAAGAAAATAACTATCAAAATTTAATTTTAGCCAATAATGATATTTTAGTTCCCCAAGGTGCTATTGAGAATCTTTTAGAATGTCTTGAAAAGGATATTTTAGTTGGCGTCATGAGTTCACTTAAAGGAGTTACGTTTGACCCGATCCAAGCATTAAAAAGTAATCACACTATTTCTATTGATGATGAGAATCCTGATAATTATCAAAAAATTCAAGATCACTTAAATAATTTAAAATCCGAATCAAAAACTAAAATAGAAAAAACAATAAATGGATTTTTCTTTGGCCTTAATAGAAGTGTATCTAAATATGAATTGCCGGATGGCAATCTATTCGACCCGTTAAATATAAATGTAGGTAATGAGTCTGAATTATGCGAAAGAATAAAGGAAGAAAAAGTATTTTGTTTATTGTCATTTGTTTTCCATTACAAGGGAATATCTTTTGGGGATCACAAAATTGATAAGAATTATGATTATGGTCGTAATTTAACATGGGCAGATGCCAAAATGCTAAAGAAAAGCATCCTAAAACAATATTGGTATAGATTTAAAAAAAAAATCCTATAACTTGATAATAGAAAATATTTCTTAATGAAGTTTTGTAAAGTTGAATTCACATATTTTCAAAAAATGCTTAATTTATTAAGAATTTATATCGTTTTTTTTTCAGAACAAAAATTGCACACAAAATCAACCTCCAATTAACCGAATATCAGATTGTGGTGCTTAAAATCATCTCTTACCCTTAAACAACTTCAATGAAAGATTTTTACGCTTTAAAATTTAAAGATACTCAGGAATACTACGAATGGGTAAGGGATGATGTTATCGGATTTCTTCAAAACAGCTTACCTACTCAAACCACTCTGAATAATGTCCTGGAAATCGGGTGCGCCTCAGGGAAAACAGGAAATAAATTAAAGAGAATTTTTAATATTAAAAACTACGTTGGTGTTGAGTTTAATGAAGAAGCAGCCCGTCTTGCTGAAAAAAATATTGATAAAGTTGTATGCGGTAATTTCGAGAAAATGATAGAGGAACATAAAACAGATGACCTGAAAGGTAAATATGATATGGTATTATTTCTAGATGTATTAGAACATCTATATGATCCATGGCGAGCGTTGGATACCATTAAAGATTGGCTTACCCCGAAAGGTTTTTTAGTATGTAGTATTCCAAATGCAGGAAACATATATGTTATAAAAAAACTTTTTACAGATAAATTTGAATACGAAAGCAGAGGATTACTTGATATTACACATATTCGTTTTTTTACCTTACATACCATTATAAAATTGCTTACCGACTGTGGTTTTACAATGACTCATCATACCACCGTAGATGATACTGTTCATTTGAGACCTAAATTATATAATATGCTTACTCTAGGAAAATTCAAAAAACAATTTGTAATTCAATATATTGTATTGGCAAAGCAAAATAATGCTTTATAATATCCTTCAGGAAGTGACCAAACAAGATAATATCATCTTTATAATTTCAAATGAAAGCTGGGGAGATGTTTGGTATTCAAAACAACATTATGCAAATGAACTTTCGAAAAACAATCATGTTTTTTTTGTCAATCCTCCTGCCCGATGGAAGTTTTTCAATCTGTTTTCCTTTGCATCTGACATAAAGAAAATATCAGCATCTCTATCCATCATAAACTATCAGAACAACTTTCCCGTATTACCGATTTTAAAAACATGGACAAGATATCTCAATGATGTATGCAATTCCCATAAATTAAAAAGGGCTATCAAAGATGAAGTTACCAATAAGCCTGTTATCTTCTGGCAATTCGACCCCTTTCGTTTCATACATATATTTTTTTTAAAAAATAAAAAAAGAATTTATCATGTTGTTGACCCTTATTTAAAAATAGAAACGGATAAAAATATAGCGTTAAAATCGGACTTGATAATTTTAACAAGTTCGAAATATATAGAACATTACAAAGTATTAAATAAAAACATAATACATATCCCTCACGGAATAAGTGGAGATGAGTTGACAACGAATAGAGAGATTGTTGATGAACTAAGAGGGGTATTTGGCAACTTTATATTATTAATCGGAACAATAAACGATCGTGTCAATCTTCATCTTTTAAAAAAAATTGCTACATCGTTTCCACAAAATAATTTGATAATTATCGGACCTCGGTTTTTTCAGAAGTCAGATAATGCCCTGACCTTTGAGTCTTTAATTAAATGTAAAAATGTGAAATATCTTGGCATCATTCATGCAAAAAAGCTCAATAATTATACTGCTGCTTCTCGGGTTTGTATTTTGAGTTATTATACAGAAGAAAATGAATTTTGTTTAGGAACACCTTTAAAAGTTTCAAGTTACATTGCCCAAAAAAAAATGATAGTCAGCAGTACATTTTTCTATGACCTTCTGGAATTAAATAAAAAAATCATCTATTTGACGAGCCAAACTGACGAGTTTTTGAATTATCTTAAATCAGCATTAGAGAATAACTTGTATTATGATAGTGAATTAGCAAAAGAATACATAGAGAAAACGAGCTATGAAAAATTAATCAGTACAATTTTTATCAGTATAAACAACCTCAAATGATTCATGTTGCACTTACAATGGCAAACAATTCTTCCACTCCGTATTTTAACCGGTTTGCAGAAAGAATTCATCAATATCCTGAGTATAAATTTTCATTTGTATGCTTATATCCTGAGGAGCCGGAAATGATAGAAGACATGAAACGGAGAAACTGTGATTGCTATTGGATACGGTTTGATGAAAATAAAAAAAAAAATGATTATGCTACTTCATTGATACATTTGTTTCGACTTTTTAAAAAGATACATCCCGACATCGTTCACACTCATTTGTTTGATGATTCCTTACCCGGTCTTGCAGCTGCAAGATTAGCTGGAATAAAATGCAGGATTATTTCAAAATTAGATTCGGGATATCACTATCATTATAATCCTAAGTGGGTGTCCCTTGACAAACTTAACAATTGGAATGCGACTCACATTCTTTCGGTTTCAGAAGAAAATAGAAAATTTATTATAGATAAAGAAGGAGTGCAGTCCGACAAGATTACCTTGATTCACCAAGGAATTCCTTTTGATGAGGTTACTAATTATGCTCCTTCTATCAAAGATAAACTCATAAACAAGTACAACATTCAAGGGAAAAAAGTTATTTTAGTAGTAGCAAGATATCTTGAATTAAAAGGGTATAGGAATATTATAGAAGCAGCTCATATATTGATAAATTATAATAATAGAAAAGATTTAATATTTTTATGTTTTGGTTGGGGGAACTGGGAAAAAGAATTTAATCCTCTTGTAAAAAACAGAAAACTAGAACAGTACTTTTCTTTTAACAATTCCATTGATCGCGAAGAACTTAATTGCATTTATAACATTGCCGATATGTTTATTCATGCTTCCCTATATGAACCGTTCGGATTTGTAATAGCCGAAGCAATGGTAAACGGGCTTCCAGTTGTTGCCACTCGAACCGGAGCAGCTGCAGATGTAATTGAGCATAAGATAAATGGTTACCTTGTAAAGCCAAATGACTCACAGGGAATTGCAGAAGGAATCCGATATGTGCTTGACAACAATACTGATGTAATGCAAAAAAATGCAAAAGAGACCGCTCGTAGCAATTTTTCGATAGAGGCAATGTTAAAAAAACATCTGGAACTATATGAGAAATGTGTTAAATAAAATATCATACTAATCAATGATTCTTGTCACTGGCGCCACTTCTTTTGTTGGTCAATATTTAGTTAATAAATTAGTAGACGAAGGGCATTCTATTCGGATAATTACAAGAAATAGAAGTTACAAACTGCCTGTTTCAGTGAATATTGAAATAAAAATTTGTGATATTCGTTTTAACTTAAATGATGCTTTGGAAGAAATTGATACCGTGATTCATTTAGCTGCCGCAACTTCTGCTTCATCTGCAACCACCCCTCTCGAATATTATCAAACAAATGTCGAAGGCACTTCTCTACTAATTAATGAATGTATTAAAAGAGGAATCAAGCGTTTTATTTATATATCAAGTTCTGTTGTTGATTATCCTGATTTAAAAGATGATTATTCTAACAGTAAACGACAGGCGGAATTATTAGTTCAAAGCAGCACATTAAATTGGACAATTCTTCGCCCATCAGAGATTTTAGGAGCAAAAAAAGAATGGGAAGCATTAAAAAAACTACTAAAACAAAAAATAATTTTATGGATATTTGGAAAAGGGGATTACTATAGGCATCCTGTTTACTATAAGGATATTGTTTTTGCCATTCTTGCTGTTTTATACAATAAAAAAACAGAAAAAAAAATATATAACATTTCTTGTGCTAATCCTGTTACCTATTTTGAATATGTGCGCACTCTTAGGGAAGTGATAAAAGCTAATTATATAGTTTTAAAAATTCCTGAATTGCTCCTAAAACCATTCATTAAGCTCAGGTATTGTTTTCCTTATAAAGTTCAGCAAAAATTAAATCATCTTTCATCAATCAAAGAAGACCATATCAATGATATTAGCACCTCTAAAAATGACTTTTTATATAATCCTCTCTCTTTTAAAGAAATGGTATTAGACATTGAAAATAAATCGTAATACGTGATAAAACTTCTTTCCCACTTATACAAATTATTCCCTTTCAAGAAGGAATTATTTACCATACTAAAATCTGTTTGGCAACCTCCTGAAAATGTCTATAAACATTTACATTTTAAAGGGGAAATTAAAATTCAAATAAATAACACCTTGTCCTTTCAGATGCAGCATTATGGCTACCTGATTGAAAACGAACTATTCTGGAGAGGAATAAATAATGGGTGGGAAAAAATATCTCTGGCATTATGGATGGAGTTATGTAAAACAGCCACTACAATTATCGATATCGGAGCAAATACAGGCATTTACGCGTTAGCCGCAAAAACCATGAACCCACAAGCCACCGTTTATGCCTTTGAACCAATTAAAAGGGTATATGAAAAATTACAATACAACTGCAAATTAAATAAAATGGAGATTATTTCAGAACCTTACGCCATATCAAATACTGATGGGTATGCCGATATCTATGACACAACAGAGGATCATGTTTTATCTGTCAGTTTGAACAGAAATTTTAATGCAGATCTTAATATTGATTTTGTACCCGTTCGTATCCCTGTTAAAAAGTTAGATTCAATAGTCGAATCCGGAAATATTTCCCGCATTGATCTTTTAAAAATTGACACAGAAACTCACGAACCGGAAGTGCTGGAAGGTTATAAGAAATACTTAGTTCTTCATAAACCAACCATGTTGATTGAAATCCTAAACGATGAAGTGGCTCAGAAAATTGAAAAATCAGTATCTGGATTGGGTTATTTGTTTTTTAACATAGATGAACAAAATCCTCCAAAACAAGTACTTAAATTGACAAAAAGTGATTATTATAATTTTCTGCTTTGTGATGAACAAACTGCAAAAAAACTAAAATTGATTTACTGTCTGAAATAGAATAAACTATGGCGTATCAAATCATTATCGTGGATTACGGAATGGGAAATCTTAATTCTGTCAGAAAAAAACTGTCGAAATTCAAATGCAACCCGGTTATTTCATCAGATGCAAAAGATATTGCAAATGCTGATAAGATAATATTACCGGGGGTTGGACATTTTCAGAATGCAATGAAAAATTTAAATAAATTAAATTTAGTGGATATCTTAAACGAAGTGGTTTTAGTAAAACAAAAGCCAATACTGGGCATCTGTTTGGGCATGCAGTTAATGGGAAATAAAAGTGAAGAGGGAAATGCTGCCGGCTTGGGCTGGATAGATGCAGATGTTGTAAAATTCAAGGTGCACGATACGCTGAAGTTCAAGATCCCTCATGTGGGATGGAATCATATCTCGAAGTTAAAAGAGAGCTGCCTGATGAAGGACATACCTGAATTATCTGAATTTTACTTTGTGCATTCTTATTACCTGCAACCGAATAACGAAATTGATATTTTAAATACAACGGAATATGAATGTAAATTCACATCCGCAATTGAAAAGAATAATATTATGGGCGTGCAATATCATCCTGAGAAAAGCCACGATGTTGGAGAATCCCTTTTAAAAAATTTTATAAATATATAATATGTTCAAGCCAAGAATTATTCCTGTTTTACTCTTAAAAGGAAACACCTTGGTTAAATCCAAAAAATTTAAAGATCACAGGTACATAGGCGACCCCATAAACGCAGTCAGGATATTCAACGATTTAAAAGCAGACGAACTCGCCTTTTTCGATATTTTAGCAACAAAAGAGAACAGACTCATCTCTTTGGAATTTGTTAAGAACGTTGGAGAAGAAGCAAATATGCCATTTGCAGTTGGCGGAGGAATTAAGTCGATAGAGGATATTCGTAAGATCATAGGAGCCGGAGCAGAGAAAGTTATTATAAATAGCTTTGCAGCCGAGAATCCTGATTTTATACTTCAGGCATCGGAAACATTTGGTTCTTCAACCATCGTTGTGTGTATGGATGTAAAAAAAAATATGCTGGGAGAAAACAAAGTGTGCCTATACAATGGGGAAAAATATACTTCTTATTCTCCCGTGGATTTTTCCAAACTCATGGAAGAGAAGGGAGTTGGGGAAATAATTGTTCAATCCATTGAACAAGACGGAATGATGAACGGGTACGACATCAATTTGATTAAAGAAATAGCTGAAGCTGTAAGTATTCCGGTAATTGCACTGGGTGGAGCCGGAAATCTGAATCACATGAAACAAGCCTACACGGAAGGCTATGCAAGCGCTTTAGCAGCCGGCAGCATGTTTGTTTTCCACGGACCCAAAAGCGGTGTTTTAATAAATTATCCTGAAAAATCAGAATTATTATTCTAGCCAACTAATATGAAAGACTTAAAGTATCAGCAATGCAAAAGGTGTGTCATGGATACTACAGACCCTGAAATTATTTTTGACGAGAATGGATATTGTAACCATTGCAATGATTTCTTAGAGAGATTATCTAAACGCACCTATCAGGGAAAAGAGAGCGATCAAAAACTTGTACAGATTGTTGATGAGATAAAAAAAGCCGGAAAAAATAATGAATACGACTGCGTTTTAGGTATTAGCGGAGGAATTGACAGCAGCTATGCCGCTTACACACTCAAAAAATTAGGATTAAGAACACTGGCTGTTCATTTAGACAATGGCTGGGATTCCGAAATCTCGGTAAAAAACATTAAATATATTGTGTCAAAACTCGGCATCGACTATCAGAGTGTTGTACTCGATTGGGAAGAATTCAAAGATCTTCAGGTTTCTTTTTTAAAAGCATCTGTGCCCGAAGCAGAAACTCCAACGGATATTGCAATTCAGGGTGTGGTATATGGGATTGCTGCAAAACATAAAGTAAAATACATAATCAGTGGAGGCAACTTCGCTACGGAAGGTATTCTTCCGAAAAGCTGGCATTACGATGCAAAAGATGTGAAATACCTAAAAGCCATTCACAAACAATTTGGCAGAAAGAAGCTTAATACATTTCCCCTTTTTGGTTACATGGAAGGAATTTATTACAAACTGCGAGGGATAAAAACAATTTATTTATTAAACCATGTCCCGTACAGCAAAAAAGGAGCAATGGATGTTCTCGAACGGGAATTGGCATGGAAATATTATGGAGGGAAACACTATGAATCCAAATACACTGGATTCATACAATCGTATGTTTTACCGGAAAAATTTAAAATCGATTATCGCCTCCCCACTTTTTCGACACAAATATGTACGGGTGAAATGACACGAGAAGAAGCGATAATGGAGTTAGCCAAAAAATCTTATGACCTGATAAAAACAGAGGAAGAAAAAAAATACGTTTGCAAAAAACTTGATATTTCTCTTACTGAGTTCAATGATATTATGAGTCTGCCTCCTAAAACATATAAGGATTATCCCAACAGTAAAAGAATGCTAGACTTTATTTACAATGTTTACCGCAAATTTAATTAAAGCCAATTCCAATTAAAATATTGAAAGGAAATTCAAAAAAGTAACCTATGAGAGATGGCTTTTTAATTTCAGTAATTATTCCGGCTTACAATGCAGGGAAGTATATTGAAGAAACCATCCGCTCTGTTTTAAAACAAACACATTCCGACTTAGAGCTGATTGTCGTAAACGATGGTTCAACCGATACCACCTCGAAACTTGTGGAGGCAATCTGCAAAAACGATCCAAGAATAAAATTAATCAACCAAAATAATGCAGGTGTTTCTGTCGCAAGAAATACTGGATTTGCTGTTTCAAAAGGAAGTTATATTGCATATCTGGATTCTGATGACATATGGTTGCCAAATTTTCTGGAATTAATGCTGTTGAAATTTTCATTTGATGACGCTCTTGGACTTGTACATTGTGACAATCAAATAATAGATGGTGACTCTCAAAAAAAGAAAGAAGTGAATCGCGGAGAAGAAGGCTACATCTTAGAGCATTTATTATTAGGAGGAGAAGGGAAATACATTTTTTCCATAAGCGGGGTGCTTATTAAAAGGGAAGTGATTGAATCTGTCGGAGGTTTTGATCCGGAACTTTCAAATGGCGCTGACCATGAATTTTATTTCAGAATTGCAAATCGATACAGAATAGGCAGAGTTCCAACGGTTGCTTTGTACTACCGCATTCATTCAGGAAATATGCATTCTAATATTCATCTTCTTGAAAAAGATACGCTTAAGGCATACAGAAAAGCAGATGAGTATAAGTTATTCAAAAACGCTTTTTTCAGAAGAAGATGTTATTCCAATATGTATCTAATACTTGCAGGAAGCTTTTGGAAAAACGAAGGAGGAAAAATCAAAGGAGGTCGTTATATTTTAAAATCTATTCTTGCCTATCCTCCCAATATTCTGAAATTATTAAAAAAGCTTTTGTAATGCAGATAAAAAAGAATATTCTTATCCTCACCTATTGGAGTTACAAAGACGCATTAATCCAAACCTATACCCTGCCCTATGTCAGAATCATTCGAAAGATCATATCCGATGATTCAAAAATTTTTTTTGTCACTTTTGAAAATAACTTTCACGCCATATCCCCTGCAGAAAATAAGAAAATCAAACAACAACTTGCCGATAAAAATATTTCATGGATCTCTTATTCCTACAGACCTCTTGGAGTAATTGCTCTTTTGAAAAATATTTTTTCACTTGTCGGTCTTTTGTGGCTTTGCATTTCAAAAAAAATAACTCACATTCATGCATGGTGCACTCCTGCCGGAAGTTTAGGATATGTTTTATCTATACTCACAGGAAAACCATTGATCATTGACAGCTACGAACCCCATGCGGAAGCTATGGTGGAGAATGGCACATGGAACAAAAATGGTATAGCCTATAAATTACTCCTGATGCTGGAAAAGCTTCAAAGCAGGAGGGCTACGACTCTTATTGCTTGCTCCTCCGGGATGAAGGAATATGCATTCGAAAAATATCAGATAGATGTTGCCATATCTTTCTTCACCAAACCTGCATGCGTCAATCTGGATTTGTTTTCATTTGAAAAAGCAATGAGTGAAAGCAAGTATTTACGAAAAAAATGGCTGCTGAAAGATAAGATCGTATGTGTTTATGCGGGAAAATTCGGAGGAATTTATCTGGATCAGGAAATTTTTCACTTTATCCGCGTAGCAGCAAAATATTGGGGAGGAAAATTCAGGGTTTTACTTCTGACAAATACCTCCAGAGAACAAATTGATCATTATGCAGAAAAGACAGGAGTGAATAAAGAAATCATTATCAGTCAGTTTGTTGAGCACAAAGAAATCCCAGGATATTTAGCACTTGCTGACTTTGCTATAAATCCCGTTAAACCTGTACCCACTAAAAAATACTGCACCTCCATTAAAGACGGTGAATACTGGGCTATGGGTTTACCGGTGGTAATACCGGAAAATATTTCTGACGATTCGGATATTATAGAAAGAAATGAAACGGGTGCGATTCTTCACGCGCTTGATGAAGAAAATTACCTTGTGGCTGTAAAAATAATAGATGCTCTCTTAAATTCCACTTTGCTTCAAAAAAAGAAAGGTGAAATAAGAAATATTGCTAAAAAGTTCAGAGGGTTTGAGATTGCTGAGAAGATATACCAGCAGATTTATTTGCATAATTAACAATCATCAATCCGCTTAATAAAAAAGGCATCAGCGGTATCCTCAACCGCACAAGCGCACCAAAATTGGAGGTGGAAATAGCAACAGAAAATGCAAAAAAAACAGCAAAAATCAGGCAGAAAAGCACAAGTGGATTTGTAAATAAATTCATCAACGCTGTCCTTGGTTTTCTGAGCAGAACTATAAATGCAAATCCCAAAATAAAAAGGTTCTCCAAGCCGGATACAGCCATCACAATATTTTTTGCCTCCAAAATGAATGGCCTGAATAATCCTGTAACGGTTGCAATAGGAAATTTAGATAACATGCCGACAAGAGTAGGATCATACGCTCCTAAATCGAATGAGTTTCCCTGATAATAATCCTGTTTTAAATCTTCAGAAGCAACACTCGCCTTTAGTATCATACTGTCCAAAGAACCATATTCTCCAAGATTGGAACTGGTCAGCATCCATAACCCTATGCCCAAACCCATTCCAGCAATCATAATAGAAGGCGCGATAATAATTTTCAAAAATGTGCTTTTAATCTTAGCGATCCTGCTCCAGATCATCCACAGCATGGAACCAGGCAGCAAGCCCACAAAAATATAGGGCTTAATGGTAATCAAAAGAAACATCGCTATCAGCAGGGTTACCACTGATGAAAGTAGCTTTCCCCCTTTAATAAAGATCATATAAAGTGAATAGCAGTACCAGCCGGCAGCTGCAAGCGTCCATGAGTCCTTAAGCATCCCGGATCCCCAAAACACTACAGAAGGAGTAAAAATAACCGCAAGAGCAAAATGCTTATACAAAGCAGGGTAGCAATCACAAAATACTTCATATAATTTCCATACTCCTGTAAAACTTACCACTGCCATGACTATGGAAGAAAGCAGATAACTGTCAAAACAAATTAATCGTATTGGTACCAATAATCGGCATACCATAAAAGCATTTGAGTCGGAAGAAAAATATAACATATTAGGAAAGTAATATCGGGTTTTTCTTGTTAAAGGTGCTAACCATACATCAAAAAAATCCGAGGGAGAACGAAACAATAATTTTAACAGGGAGGAGCTGTCTGCATTGTAACTGATAGTATCTCCACCTTCATCGTAGTAATATACATATATCAGGCACAAGCCAACGGCTCCTACAATTTTAGCTGCTATTCCAAGAGTAAAGTAACGATATCCGGGATTTTCTTTAATCTTTTTATTCTGAATAGAACTTGCATATAAGAGAATAGCAAGAATATATATCGGGGCAATTACAAAATCCAAGAATGATATTATGCGGGAATAGTCCATGAAACAAAGTTACATTAATAGCACTTACGTAACCTTCAGTTGGTGTAAGAAAAACTGCACAATTTCAATGAAACCACCCCAACCCCTCATTGTAAAGGAGGGGAGCTATTAGCTCTCCCCCTTCTCAAGGGGGAGTCCCGAAGGGGAGGGGGTTAACATTTACAAATGAAAGGTGCAGTTTTTCTTACACCCCACTTCAGTTCTTCAGACTAACATTTCAAAAAAATAATTATATTTACAAATATAATATGAAATAAATTTATTTCTTATGCACACTACACTACTATACATTGATCCGGGCACCGGAAGTTTAATCGCACAGGTAATCCTTGCAGGAGCAGCAGCATTTTTTATGTTTTTTAAAAACGCCTTCAAGAGTTTTTTTAATCGTTTCAAATCCGATTCAAAAAAAACAGATAATGAGCAGAATTCCAATTAATGTCTTCCTCCGAAAAAGATACATTTTCGTTTATTGTTGATCATGGATCCTTCAGAGATCCATCGGGTTTTTCTTTTTACTACAACAATGAAATTTTCAGAGCGATAGCCCCCTCCTATTTTGATCATTTTGAACTCATGAAGTCTTCAGGGCTTTATGACCTCTTATCTTCTCATGAATATCTTGTTAAACACAATGAAGAAGTTGATCCTCCCTTTCTTCAAAATGCAAACTCATCTCTGGCTTCTCAATTTGCCGGCTTTAAGATCATAAAACCAAAACAAATTCCATTCATCTCATATCCCTACGAATGGTGTTTCAGCCAGTTAAAGAAAGCTGCTTTGCTTACCCTGACCATTCAAAGCGAAGCGCTGAAACACGGAATGACTTTAAAAGATGCATCCGCATTTAACGTGCAATTTATAGGAAACAAACCTATTTTTATTGATACTCTTTCTTTTGAAAAATACAAAGAAGGTTCTCCCTGGATCGCGTACCGACAATTTTGCCAGCATTTCCTTGCACCTCTTGCTTTAATCGCATATAAAAGCGAATCTTTATCAAAACTATCTCAGGTGTTTTTGGATGGAATCCCTCTTGAATTAACCTCTTCACTTCTTACCATGCGCTCTTACCTGAACACAGGCATTGCATCTCACATACACGTTCATTCAAAAATTCAGCCAAAAAAAACTAAGAAAAAAAGTAGCGACAAGAGAATAATGCTTTCAAAAAGACAGTTGACCACAATTTTAGATCATCTGAAAGAAACAGTAAATAGTTTGAATTTAAAAACCAAAAGAAGTCTGTGGAATGAATACGTTTCAGAAAGTTCATACACAAAAAAATCTACTGAAGAAAAATCAAAAATAATTTCCGGATGGCTGCAATCGGTAAAGCCGAAAACAATCTGGGATATGGGCAGCAACACAGGCACCTACTCATTGCTTGCATCTGCATTCTGCAATCACGTGATTGCCATGGATGCCGACCATGCCTGTATGGAATCTTTCTGCCATTCACTTACGAATTCAAAAAAGAACAACATTCTTCCCTTAATTATTGATCTGGCTAATCCCAGCCCGGGTATTGGGTGGAATAACCGAGAAAGAAAAACACTGATTCAACGCGGAAAACCTGATCTGATCATGGCCCTTGCGCTTGTTCATCATTTAAGGATCAGTCATGGCATTCCTTTTGAGAAGATCGCAAGATCATTTTCAGAACAAGGAGAATGGCTGATCATCGAGTATGTTCCAAAAGACGACAGCCAGGTAGAGGAAATGCTACAAAACAGAGAAGATATATTTACCGACTATATTTTTCATCGCTTTATTGACATTTTTTCTGTTTATTTTGACTTACACCATCAGCATGAACTTCCGGAGTCAAAACGGATTCTGTGTTTGATGAGAGCAAAAAAATATAATTACAAAATCGCGTAAATTGAAAAACAAAATACATTTTCAAAACATAGACGGGCTGAGATTTTTTTGTTTTCTTTCAGTTTTTTTCTTTCATAGCTTTCACACCAATTACGAAGAGATAAAATCTTCTTCGTTTTACTATTTCATAAAATTTGATTTATTTGGCAATGGGAATTTGGGCGTAAACTTTTTCTTTGTATTGAGCGGCTTTTTAATCACTTTCTTGCTGATAAAAGAAAAAGAATTAAATGAGAAAATTAATATTAAAAAATTTTGGATAAGACGCATTCTAAGAATTTGGCCTCTTTATTTCTTTTGTGTGTTTTTTGGCTTTGTGATTTTTCCATTCCTAAAAAAATTATTCGGACAAATTCCAAATGAAACAGCCAATCCATGGTATTATATTGGACTAATCAACAACTTTGATTTTATTAAAAAGGGACCTCCTGATGCATCGATATTAGGAGTGCTATGGAGCGTGGCAATCGAAGAACAATTCTATTTTATCTGGCCACTAATTTTACATATTTTTCCTAAGAAAAAATACTGGATACCATTTACACTAATAATTATAAGCAGCCTGTTTTTCAGAGCTCGTAACGACTCCTATACAATGCATGAATTTCATACTCTGTCTTGCATTGGAGATATGGCAACCGGAGCATTTGGCGCTTGGTTAATAACGCAGTTCGAAAAATTTAAAAACGTCATTGAGTACCTAAAAAAAATACTCATAGTCATTATATATTCCATCTTCTTATTGATATATCTATTCAGAAATGAGCTATTCCAAGGCACCTATATCACAAGAATATTTGAAAGGGAATTTATTGCAATTGTTATTTTGCTTATAATATTAGAACAAAGTTATTCGAAAAACTCCTTATTTAAAATGTCGAATTTAAAAGTTCCATCCAAATTGGGGTTAATCACTTATGGCTGCTATTGTTTTCAGTTCATAGGTATTTTAATCACAATTAACACAACCAGAATATTAGGTATAAATAAAAATTTATGGCAAACTCTTCTTATTGACACACCTATTTCATTAATAATAACTATTATAATAAGTATGATTAGTTACCGGTTTTTTGAAACCCCATTTCTAAACCTCAAAGAAAAATTTACTTATATTACAAAATAACATCAAATGCACTTGAGCAAACATTGAATCCTAATTAACATCCTGAAAGAAAAAAAATACAGAAATGTGTCTTTTGTTTAGCTAAGAAAGAAGAACCATAAATATTTTTAACTATTATGACAAATGCTTTAAAAAAAATTCCTGCTTATACCTTTTTATTATGTCCGACTTTGATATTTTTCCTTTACGTGCACAACTATCCGAATATTTTTTTAGAAAACACCTTGCGAAGTTTACTTCTCAGTACATCTATCTCGTTTCTGTTTTTTACAGCAACCTATTTTATCTTCAAAAAAAATCAGCACAAGGCAGGATTTATCACCTTACTGATAATGGTTCCTGTTTTCTCCTACGGATTAATCTATGAATTGCTCGAATCTTTATTCTACAAAGGATTATGGCCATTTTCAAATATCCACAGGTATCTTCTTTTATTTCTGATTTTAATTTATACCTTTCTGTACTTTTGGGTTTCACGCGCAAAACGCTCCTATCGCTCCATCACCTTGCCACTTAATTTTTTTGTATTGTTTATTATGTTCATCAACGGAGCAAATCTATCTTACCGTATTATAACAAAACCAGTCTCGGTTATCAAAGACCAAGATTTTGTTTCCATAAAAAATAATATTAATGACACCTTTCCTGATATTTATTATATCATTCTGGATGGATATGCAAATGACCAAACACTCAAAAAATTTTATAATTACCCACACAATTCGCTCACCTTGTTTTTAAAACAAAATGGGTTTTATGTTGCCACTGAAAGCCGGGCAAATTACCTTGTCACATCCGAATCGCTTGGAAGTTCTCTAAACCACATGTATATTGATTCTGTTTCAAAAGAAAATCCCACTAAAAGTTCTCTAATTTATAAAAATGAAGTGAGCAGATATTTAAAAGAACATGGGTATAAAATCGTTCACATTAATTCCGGGTATTCTGTAACCCGTCAAAATTATTACGCAGATGAGACTATCTATCTGAAAAGCTTAAGTGAATTTGAACGGACTTTGCTCCGATACACTATCTTCCGCCTCGATGATCTGCTCGGATATACACAATACAATATTCTAAAAGAACAACTATCAACCATCTATGAGTTAATAAAAATAAAAGGTCCGAAATTCGTTTTCATTCATATTGTTTCCCCTCATCCACCCTACGTTTGTGACGCGGATGGGAATTTTAAAAAAAGTCCACCCCTTATTAACGATTGGTGGGAACCTAAAAACGACTATGTTCAACAGTCGAAATTCGTCAATAGAAATATTCAGAATTTCATTACAGAAGTTCTTTTGTCCAGTAAGATAAAACCAATTATCCTAGTTCAATCAGACCATGGACCATGGATGAAAAGCCATTCGCTGACCGGTGTTTACAATGCAAGAAGTTTAATACTGAATTCCTATCTCGTTCCCGATTCATGGAGAAATAAACTTTACAACACTATCACACCCGTAAACTCTTTTCCGTTTATCTTCAATAATCTTTTTAAAGACTCAATCCCTTTACTTAAAGATATACCCATGGATTCCATTGGCATGAAAAGATACAGGCAAACACAGGAAATGATTAACGACTGAATATGAAAATACTTGTTACTGGCGGTGCCGGCTATATCGGTTCTCATACAATATTGGAAGTTCTTGAGAAAACTTCATGGGATGCAATTTCAGCTGATAGCTTTCTCCGCTCTTCTCCGCTAACACTTGAAAGGATAAAAAATATTTCGGGAAAACAAATCAAAAATTACAACTTTGATTTATGCGACTTCAAAAAAATAAAAACGATCTTTTCAGAAAATGCGGATATCAAGGGGATCATTCACTTTGCTGCTCTAAAATCTGTCCCGGAATCGGTTTCAAATCCTGAATTATATTATCGCAACAATAACGAATCGCTTAAAAACATTCTTGCCTGCATTAAAGAATTTGGAATAAAGAATTTTATTTTCTCTTCATCCTGTTCTGTTTACGGAAACATTGATACACTTCCTGTCAATGAAGAATCTCCACTACAAAAAGCACAATCTCCATACGCAGAAACAAAACAGGAAGGAGAAAGAATTATTACAGAGTTCTCAAAAAAAAATCCTGATATATACTCTATCGCCCTCAGATATTTTAATCCTGCAGGCGCTCACCTAAGCGGTCTGATCGGTGAAGCACCTCTTGGAAAACCTGACAATATTGTTCCCTCCATTACACAAACTGCTATTGGAAAACTAGGGCAGTTCAATGTGTTTGGGAACGATTACGACACAAGAGATGGCAGCTGCATACGCGATTATATTCATGTATCGGATATTGCATACGCACACGTACTTGCTCTTCAGGCGTTATTTGAAGGAAAGATCAAAAATAATTTTGAGATCATCAACTTAGGTACTGGAAATGGCATAACCGTCCTCGAAGCAATTAAGGCATTTGAAAAAGTGAGCGAAAAAAAACTTAATTACAAGATCGCTCCGCGAAGATCAGGAGATGTGGAAGCAATATATTCCGATTCCTCAAAAGCAAAAAAAATCCTTGGCTGGACGCCAAAATACAACATTGAGAAAATGATGGAAACAGCTTGGAAGTGGCAATTACACCTCTCCCCCATCCCCTCTCCAAAGGGGGAGGAGAGCGAGGGCTGAGGTCAATGGTGATACTTTTCTCCCTTTAAAATGGTCATTGCACGATAAAGCTGCTCAAGAAAAATTACTCTGACCAATTGATGCGGAAATGTCATTTTTGATAATGCAATTTTCAAGTTTGCACGTTTGTATACTTCTTCCGAAAATCCATAAGCACCTCCAATCACAAAAAGAAAATTCTTTGTAGAGATATTCTGATGATGGCGTATTAAGTCGGAAAACCCGATAGAATTCATTTCCTTGCCTTTTTCATCCAGCAGAATCAAAAAATACTTCTCTCGTGCTCTTGTCAGAATACTTTCAGTCTCCTTTTTCCTGATCTGGCTCTCATCCCCTTTCCCAGATTCAATCTCTATCAAATCAAACTTGCAATAATGTTTTAACCGCTCAAGGTAAAGTTTCATCCCTTCAGAAACATATTGTTCCGAAGTCTTTCCCGTACAAATCAGTGTAATGGTCATAATTTAAAATCGGCTAGTTAAACCAAACAAAGTTCCGGCTTGGAGGAGAAAAAAAGTATAATTTTGCTCCAATCAAGCAAAGTTAGTAGTAAATGGCTTGATATTTGCTATTACAAAAAAGATTCATGAATACTTTACTCACCATACTGCTGCTCTTTACACTTAGCGATTCTCCGACAGAATCATTTCTTGATATTACTGACGATGTTGCAACTGCCATGAAAACCGGCAATGCTTCTAATGTTGCAAAATTCTTTTCCGAAAATGTTGACCTTAAAGTTCCTAACATAGAAAAAGTTTGCAGCAAAGCTCAGGCAGAACTTATACTCAAAGATTTCTTTTCAAAGAACCCAATAAAGTCATTTTCCGTAATCCACAAAGGAACTTCTAAAAACGGAGACCAGTATGCAATCGGAACTTACGAAACCACCACAGGTAAAAAATTCAGAACATACTTCCTCTTCAAAAAAGAAAAAACAGGATTAGCAATCCAGCAAATGCGCTTTGAAACACAGGATGAATAAACCTTCTGCCTTTTCTCTTCTTCACAAAAACTTTAATATTGACCTGTTCATTCGTCAGGCACTCAAAGAAGACATAAGCACTGGCGACCACACTTCTCTTTCAACAATTTCTGCAACCGCAAGAAATAAAGCCTGTCTGATAATAAAGGAAAATGGAATCCTTGCAGGCACAGAACTTGCAAAGAGAATATTCCACATTGTTGACAAAAATCTAAAAGTAACAGTTTACAAAAATGATGGCTCACAGATAAAGAAAGGAGAGATTGCTTTTTCTGTAGAAGGAAGTGCGCGTTCCATCCTCACAGCAGAAAGAGTTGTGCTGAACTGCCTGCAGCGAATGAGCGGCATTGCCACTATGACAAATAAATTTGTCAACCTCTGCAAACCATACAAAACAAAATTATTGGACACCCGCAAAACTACGCCTCTCGTTCGAGGATTAGAGAAATGGGCTGTGAAGATTGGCGGAGGATACAATCACCGCTTTGGATTGTATGATATGATCCTTATTAAGAACAACCACATAGATTTCGCAGGAGGAATTTCCAATGCCATTGAATCCGCAAACGATTATCTGAAAAAGAAACGACTTAAACTTCAGATTGAAATTGAAGCCAGAGATTTGAAAGAAGTAAAAGAAATCCTATCAATCGGAAAAATAACCAGAATTCTTTTAGATAATTTTTCAGTTTCTGAAATAAAAAAGGCAGTTCAACTCATCAATGGAAAATTTGAAACTGAAATCTCCGGTGGCGTAAATAAAAAGAACATTCGCCAATACGCTTCCTGCGGTTCAGATTATATTTCTGTTGGTGCGCTGACTCATAGCGTGAAAGCGCTTGACATGTCGCTTACGGCAATGTAATCCCCCTTAGTCCCCCTTTATAAGGGCAACGAATCACTAAATGGGACAAAGTAGGGTAAAGTAAAACTGGCACAAGATTATTGCTTTTTAAAAATCACTTCTTCTTATCCACGTCCACAAGTGCATTAATCACGTCAAGAAATGAACCCTTAATGATTAATTTCTTTTCATACTTGTGCGCTCGTTTCTTTTTTACCTTTTTCTTCTTTGCCATTATGTAAAAATACAAACTTTATTTTGTCAACTGATTCCATGTAAGTCTTGCATCAGCAACCTTCGTAAGCACATTAATAAATCTTTCCGTGTCGCTTACATGCCTATTATTATAACGGAATGCAAATTCATCACAATACCTATGCAGGTGCTTTCTGCTTGTAGAATGATAAATACCATAGATACCTCTCTTTAATTGCGACCAGTATCCCTCTAAAGTGTTTGTATGGAAACCATTCCTATAATATTCGCCTTGTGCGTGGTTGATTACTTCGTGCTGATAGTTTGCATTTAATCCAGTATAAGCCCCGAAGCCATCCGACATAACGATTGAACCTTCCTTTACCTTTTCGTTAATGATAGGTTTTAAATTGTTTCCGTCCACGTTTGCAACGATTTGATTATGTACCGTTTTACCATCCCTATCAAGGATGCCGAATACCATAGTTTTGTTTACATATCCAGTTGCTTTTATTTCTCTGCGTTGTTTGGCGTGTTTGTTCTTTGCTTTGCCTCCTACAAATGTTTCATCCACTTCAACTGTTCCTGTGAGTAAAGAAGGATTATTATTTTTCAGCATAGCACGAACACGCTGTAAAACAAACCATGCTGTGCGCTGACTAATTCCTAAATCACGACCTAACTGATGAGAAGAAATACCTTTCTTGTGTGCTGTGTTCAGGTAGATAGCACCGAACCATATACGAAGCGGTAGCTTTGAGCTTTCCAGTATCGTTCCGGTTGTAGCAGAAAACTTTTTGTAGCACTTTGGAGAAGCGCATTTGAAACCTCTATTCGTGCGGTAAACTTTTTCGTGTCCGCAATGAGGACAGGTAGGTTTTCCATTCCATCTTTGCAGTTCCAGTAGTTCCCTGCAAGTTGCTTCGTCCTTGAAGTAGTCGAGGATTTGAAGTAGGTTTTTAAATTGAGTTTTCATAGTGCGTTGTTTTTATTGATATAGTAAAGATAATAATATTAGTAACATAACAGGACAAAATACCTATGAAAGTTATTAACAAATTTACTATGCAAAAAGAGCGTTATTTATCAATTAGAAAATATGTGTATCTTTGAAAAGCGAAAGGGGCGTTTGCCATCGGGTTATGAATCCGACAACAATAACCCCCACTCTCCACAAGTGTACCGCATCTATTTACGATACTTCGCCACAGCCCCGACCGAAATCGGGGTTTTTCTTTATATGCTATACTTATGCCTACGTCCTATTGCAGAATGATTTATATATCCCAATCCCTTTAATTTCGAGAGTTTTTGTCTTGCTAATTTTTCCGATCCTGTTTTATCAAAACTATCATCTAAGCGTACTAATTCTTTTGCAACATCTTCTGAAAATCCTTCTTTTATGTTTTTAAGAGCAAATAATATTTTATCATCTTGCCCCCAATGAACGCTATATTCATCGGGAAGATCGAACTTCTTAGCTGGAATATGATTTTTCTGTACCTTATTATCAGGCATTTCATCTTCCTGTATTCTTAATGTTTTTATAGCATCAAGTTTATTTTGATAGAAAAGGACTTTGTCCTTATATATCTTTTCTAAGTTAGATAGATTTACTTCTTCTTTTGTGTTCATAGTTTTTGTGTGTTATTTTTTTATATATTTGTAATGACAAAGGGGAAGATTCAGAAGTTAAAAGTATCGGACATTAGATATATTCAGTTTTGCAGACTGAAACCTTACTCTAACTCTCCTAAATCAACGCACCCTTCGTCAAATCGTTTTTGAGAAGTCCGATTTCCTTTGCCGGTGTCGGACTTTTCTATTTAATGTAAAAGTAACGCAAATAGACGAGTTGCGACATAAAAAGATTTCAACAGATACAATCCCTGCTTGTTAATAAACTTATTCATACAAAAAATAGATATAATATGAGAAGATACCATTTACCGAAAACCGTAATTAGTCCACGTTATTTGTGTAGGTATGCCATCTTCACATAGTTATCCTGTATGGTTTATCCCTCCTGAAATGTTAGACGAAAATTCAGAAAAATTTCAACAGATAAAAGAAAAACTAAAAATTACTTAATTTCGATTGTCCCATTTAGTGATTCGTTGCCTTTATAAGGGGGGAGAGAACAGCCAGTGAATTTTCCCCTCCGTTTCCAAACTTGTTGCTAATTTTATCCCTCATATTATATAACTGAATTAATCTGTGACTGAAATCTCAAAAACATACAATCCCCGCGAGGTAGAAGACAAATGGTATTCTTACTGGATGGAGAAAAAATTCTTCCATTCAGTTCCCGATGAACGTGAACCTTATACAATTATCATTCCTCCTCCCAATGTTACAGGCGTGCTTCACATGGGTCACATGCTAAATAACACAATACAAGATGTACTGATCCGCAGGGCAAGAATGCTGGGTAAAAATGCCTGCTGGGTTCCCGGAACCGACCATGCCTCCATTGCTACCGAAGCAAAAGTAGTGGCGATGCTGAAAGAAAAAGGAATCAAGAAATCAGATTTATCACGTGATGATTTTTTGAAATACGCTTGGGAATGGAAAGAAAAATACGGAGGCATCATCCTGGAACAATTAAAAAAACTCGGCTGCTCCTGTGACTGGGACAGAACCCGTTTCACAATGGAAGATTCCATGAGCGAAGCGGTGATCGATGTCTTTATTGATCTGCATAAAAAAGGATACATCTACCGAGGACACAGAATGGTCAATTGGGATCCGGCAGGGATGACGGCTGTTTCGGATGAAGAAGTTATTTACAAAGAAATTAATTCAAAACTTTTTCATGTTCGATATAAATTAGTGAACGAGGATAATTCGCCCCTCTCCTTCGGAGAGGGGCAAGGGAGTGAGGCTTGGATTACAATTGCCACCACACGTCCCGAAACAATTCTTGGTGATACTGCCATTTGTGTTCACCCGGAAGATGAGCGATACAAACACTTAAAAGAAAAACGTGCCATTGTTCCTATGGTAAAACGAAGTGTTCCTATAATTTTTGATGAATATGTTGACCGTGAATTCGGAACAGGTGCACTTAAAATTACTCCTGCTCACGATGTAAACGACTATGCACTTGGCAACAAACATAAACTCGATATCATTGATGTGATCAATCCGAACGGAACAATGAGCGAGTCTGCAAAATTTTATGTCGGAGAAGATCGTTTCATTGCCAGAAAGAAAATTATTAAAGCATTGGAAGAGTCGGGCAATCTGGTGAAAATTGAAGACATCAAGAACAAAGTTGGATATTCCGAGCGCACAGATGCTGTGATCGAACCAAAACTTTCACGCCAGTGGTTTGTGAATATGAAAGATATTTCAAAACCTGCGCTTGATGCAATTGTAAATGGAGATGTAAAGCTCATTCCTGATAAGTTCATCAACACCTACAAACACTGGATGGAGAATGTACACGACTGGTGTATTTCCCGTCAGCTTTGGTGGGGGCAAAGAATTCCGGCTTGGTATGATGAGAAAGGAAATACTGTTGTCGCAAAGACTCATGAAGAAGCATTACAACTTTACAACATCCAATATCCAACCTCTAACATCCAACATCTTCGTCAGGATGAAGATGTTCTGGATACATGGTTCTCTTCCTGGCTATGGCCTATTTCTGTTTTTGACGGATTCAAAGACCCAAACAATGCGGATATAAAATATTATTATCCGACCAATGATTTAGTGACGGCTCCTGAAATCCTTTTCTTCTGGGTAGCAAGAATGATCATTGCAGGATATGAATACCGGGGCGAAAAACCTTTCTCCAATGTTTATCTCACAGGAATTGTGCGCGACAAGCAGGGAAGAAAAATGTCTAAGTCGCTGGGGAATTCTCCTGACCCAATCGAACTGATTGAAAAATATGGAGCCGATGGCGTTCGCGTTGGAATGTTGTTGTGTTCTCCTGCTGGAAACGACCTTCCATTCGATGAAAGTTATTGCGAGCAAGGAAGGAATTTTTCGAATAAAATTTGGAATGCGTTTCGTTTAGTTAAAATGTGGGAAACAGATGAAAAGTTGAAACAATCGGATGGAAATAAAATTTCTATCGAATGGTTCAATGCAAAATTTAATGCTGAGTTAGAAAGCATAAATAATCTCTACTTCAAATATAGAATTTCAGAGGCATTAATGGCAACCTATAAATTAATTTGGGATGATTTCTGCGCATGGTATTTAGAAATGATAAAGCCAGAGTTTGTAGATGGAAAATCCTTACCAATTGATAAAGCAACTTATGATGCGACAATCCATTTCTTTGAGAAACTTTTGAAAATTATTCATCCATTTATGCCGTTCATTTCCGAAGAGTTGTGGCATCTTATTGGAGAAAGGAAAGAAAAAGAATGTATCATGATGGCGGATTGGAATACAATTCAAAAATACGATTCAAAAATAATTCGAGATTTTGAATTCATACAAGAAGTAATTTCAAAATTAAGAGAAATTAGAAAAAATAAAAATATCCCAAAAACAGTGCGATTTCAAGTGTCTACAAAGTTTCAAGAAAATGAAAATTGCACAAAGCAATACGAACATCATATTTACAAGCTTTGTGAAGTTGAAAAAATAACTTACAACTCTTCCGAAAAATACTCTCATAATTTCACAATTGGGCAATGGGGCTTTTCTATTACCAACTTTTCATCAGAAAAAATTCAAGATGACAAGGAAAATCTATTAAAAGAACTCGACTACAACAAAGGTTTCCTCCTATCTGTTCAGAAAAAATTAGCCAACGAACGTTTTGTGCAAAATGCAAAACCGGAAATCCTTGAGATAGAAAAGAAAAAACAAGCCGATGCAGAAGCAAAGATCAAAGCGATTGAGGAACAACTTGCATCCCTGAAATAATTATGAAAACGTCATTGCGAGCGGACCGAAGCAATCTCACAAAAAAAGGGAGATGGCTTCGGTCATTTCATTCCCTCGCCATGACGCAATCTATTGTACTTTTCTCCGCTTATTTCTTTCTTTTCACTTTATCCTCCTGCTCTTTATTGGGTCTGCACGTAAAAGTTCAAAACCCCAAGCACGCAAACAAATACCCAAAGTTTTCTGAATCCACAAAACTGCTTGGCAATGAAAATACAAAGTACCGCAATTGCTTTGATGTAACGTATTACAATCTCTTCGTAATGGTGAATGAAGAAAACAAAAGTCTGAAAGGAGCAGTTGAAATATACGCAACCACTCTCTCTGATTTTGATACGCTGCAAATTGACTTGTATGAGAACATGAAAATCATCAGTATAATTTCTGAGGAAGGAAAAGAATTGAGTTATACAAGAAAGCACGGGGCAATCTTCGTAGCAATAAAAGAAAAAGCCAACGCAAAATTCAGTCTTGCTGTTGATTACGAAGGTTCACCGCTTGTTGCAGCAAAACCACCATGGAAAGGCGGTTTCGTTTGGAGCAAAGACAAAGAAAAAAATCCATGGATAGGTGTTGCCTGCGAAACTGAAGGCGCGAGTTTGTGGTGGCCCTGCAAAGACGTTAACAACGATGAACCTGACAGCGTAACAATCAACATCACCGTTAAAAAAGATCTGGTGGCGGTTTGCAACGGACATCTTATCGGGAAAACATCGAACGGAATGTTTGATACATACAGATGGTTTGTCTCCTACCCCATCAATCTGTATGATGTTACGCTTTATGTAGGAAAATTTAAACTGCTGGCTGATTCCTTAGAAATGCCTTCAGGAAAAACCCTTTCGATAAATCATTACGTATTGCCGATTAATTATGAAAAAGCAAAAACACATTTAGCTCAGGCAAAAGACTTTCTTGTTTTCTACGAAAAGACTTTCGGAGAATATCCATGGTACAAAGACGGATACAAATTAGTTGAATCCCCTTATGAAGGAATGGAGCATCAGAGTGCAATTGCTTATGGTGCAGGGTACAAAAATTCTTACAACGGATTTGACTACATCATCCTGCACGAAAGCGCACATGAATGGTGGGGTAATAGTGTTAGCGCTTCCGATTTTTCTGATGTATGGCTTCAGGAAGGTTTCGCCACGTATGCCGAAGCACTTTATGTGGAAAGCACCGAGGGAAAAAATGCTTATCTGAACTACTTGCTTGTTTACAGATTATTTATTGCAAACAAATATCCTGTGGTGGGTCCTGCGGGCTACCGCTATTTTGACTACCGCAACAGCGACTGTTACCAGAAAGGCGCTTGGGTGCTTCACACTTTTCGCACACAGATAAGTGATGACAAAATATTTTTTGACATTCTTAAATCCTTTCAGGAGAAGTACGCAAAGAAAACCGTTACCTCTCAGAACTTTATTGATATGGTCAATGAAAAAACAGGGGAGGATTATGAATGGTTCTTCAAACAATATTTGTATGAAAGAAAAACTCCGATACTGGAATATTACTGGGACGGCACTGACTTTTATTACCACTGGAAAAATGTGGATCCCACTTTTAAAATGTCGGCTGAACTAATGCTTGACAATCTTGTTAAAGTAAATTTAAAGCCAACAGTTAAAGTTCAAAAAATTGCTGTTTCATCTCTAACCTATAAAGAGATCTCTTTTAATAACTACACGAAACTTTTCGGAATAGAGAAAAATAAAAGATTAAGAAAAATTTCTCCCACCCCCTGAAGGGGAGCAAATTCCGGACATTCTCTCTTTAGGGCTGAGTGACTGACTTGTCAAGCGTACCCCTGAATTTTATAAGTAATCATCCCAATCCATTCGTGAATCAGAGAAGCCCAGTCAAGAAGTGTTCCTGTATTTGGAATCAGTAAATGATCAAACGTATATCTTCTTATCGGGCCTGCTCTGCGGTCAACACTGTAGGGAGAAACTTTCAAGCTTACTTTTTCAAAACAGGCAAGCGCCCTGCGCATATGGCTTCCGGAAGTGATGAGTAAAAAATTACCATTGGTGTATTCGTGCTTTTCCAAAAACTCGTTTGCTCCCACCGCATTTTCATGTGTATTGCGTGATTCATTTTCAATCCAAATGTCTTTATCCGGAATTCCAAGCAGGAGCAGATACCTGCGCACAAACATTCCTTCCTTCAGGTAATAAAACTCAATGCTTCCGCTTCCTCCGACAAAAAATATTTTTTTGATCACACCTGTCTTGTACAGCTCCACTGCCTGAAACAATCTGTCTGCACTGCGTTGAAATTGCATTCTATCCAGTTTGACATCATAATCTAAAATACCGCCAAGTATAATTCCTGCATCATAGGTTTTCAAGTCTTTGTAAGAAGTTGCCGGCACTTCCCACACGCGGTTTACTTCTTCCATAATAAAAGAGTTGGAGAAGAAATAAAAGAGCAGCACCGCAGCTAACAAACTTTTATTTTTTCTTTTTGGATTTTTTAAAATGATCGCAATCACCAACAGGATAAAGATCCATGTGACAGGAATAAAAAGAAATGAAAGTATTTTTGAGATAATGAAAAACATGTTCTTACATTGTTAACAGGCGAATTTATGAATTATTTACAATACCCCTTTTTTTCTCTATTCCGTAAATAAATTCTTTTATTATGATCCTGATTAATATTTATAATGCTTTGTGCAATAAGAGCAATAATTCATCTATACGTTATGTAATGGATCTCTTCTTCATCACCATTGGGTTTAATACTCTTGAGCCATAACGATTTGAATTCCAAGCGAAGGATACTGTACTTTTGCTCCTGCTTACTTGCTGAATAGGACTGAAGGTAAATGTTTTCGTGTTTATCTCCGAACCGGCAGGTTCCTTCATCCGGAAAATTTCCGGACTTCTGATATGTGCCATTCTTTTCAATAGTAAGCGCATAGGTATCTCCGACAGAAGATAAATATGTTGTGGTTTGATCTGTGCCATTTAGCAAATACAAATCTATGTACCAGGTAGCAGTAATGCGTGTTGCTCTTGAACGAAAACTTATTTTAGGACCATCGGGATATTTTTTGCACTCCGAAAAGACAAAAGCAGTGAGACACAACACGATTACAATTAAGATATTGGTTCTGAGTTTATATCTCCTCATGCTTTTCTCTTTTTCCAAATAAGATAAATTATCTCCCTCTCTTCGGGAAGGAGTAAGGTTGGGCCTTACACTACAAGTTTTTTATACCTAACCCGTCTTGGGGCGGCATCTCCCAAACGCATCTTCTTATTCTCTTCGTATTCAGAGTAACTTCCTTCGTACCAATATACTTTTGAATCTCCTTCAAAAGCGAGTATGTGCGTACATACGCGATCGAGGAACCAACGGTCGTGTGAGATGATAACAGCACAGCCGGCAAAGTTCTCCAAACCTTCTTCCAGTGCGCGAAGTGTATTTACATCCAGATCGTTTGTCGGTTCATCGAGAAGCAGCACGTTGGCTTCTGATTTCAGCGTAATAGCAAGGTGCAAACGGTTTCGTTCACCGCCCGAAAGCACTCCGCACTTTTTCCCCTGATCGGTTCCGCTGAAATTGAAACGCGAAATGTATGCACGTGAATTCATCGGCTTTCCTCCGAGTAAAATATTATCCAGTCCGCCACTGATCACTTCGTACAAAGTTTTGTTCGGATCAATGTCTGTATGCGCCTGATCAACGTAACCTAATTTTACGGTTGGCCCGATCTTAAATTCTCCTTTATCGGGTTTTTCCTGTGCCATGATCATGCGGAAGATGGTTGTCTTTCCGGAACCGTTCGGGCCGATAATACCAACAATTCCCGCAGGTGGTAATTTGAAATTTAAATCTTCATAAAGTAATTTATCACCAAATGCTTTTGCAACCCCTTTAGCTTCTATCACTTCGTTGCCAAGTCGCGGACCGTTGGGAATAAATATCTCCAGTTTCTCTTCTTTTGATTTCACGTCCTCGCTCATCATTTTATCATAGCTCTGCAAACGGGCTTTTTGTTTTGCCTGTCGTCCTTTCGCTCCTTTCTGAACCCATTCCAGCTCACGCTTCAAAAACTTCTGGCGCTTGCTTTCTGTTTTTTCTTCCTGCTCCAAACGTTTTGCTTTCTGTTCCAGCCAAGAGGAATAATTTCCTTTCCATGGAATTCCTTCGCCTCTATCTAATTCCAATATCCATCCTGCAACATTGTCAAGGAAATATCTGTCGTGCGTTACTGCAATGACAGTTCCTTTATAGTTTTTTAAGTGCAACTCCAGCCATTCAACCGATTCAGCATCCAAATGGTTGGTAGGCTCATCAAGTAAAAGAATATCCGGCTCCTGAATTAGTAATCTGCAAAGTGCAATACGTCTGCGTTCACCACCTGAAAGATTCTTAACCGAAGCATTGCTCTCCGGACAGCGAAGCGCTTCCATCGCCTGTTCCAAACGGTTATCAAGATTCCAAAGGTCGTGCTTGTCTATTTCATCGGTGAGGCGAGCTTGCTTCTCCACCAGCTTGTTCATCTGCTCATCCGTCATTGGTTCGGAGAACTTGTTGTTCACTTCTTCGTATTCTTTCAGAATATTTACAAACTCCTGCGCACCTTCGCGCACGATTTCAATTACAGTTTTGCTGTCGTCAAGAATAGGTTCCTGATCAAGCATACCCATTGTGTAGCCGGGCGAAGCATGAATTTCTCCCTGATAACTGGTGTCTTTGCCCGAAATAATTTTCAGCAAAGTGGATTTACCCGAACCGTTCAATCCGAGCACACCAATCTTTGCTCCGTAATAGAACGAGAGATAAATATCTTTTAAAATTGCTTTTTGGTTTTGCGGGAGCACTTTGCTCACGTTCACCATCGAGAAAATAACCTGTCTGCCTTCGCTCATAAAAATTAAGAATTAAGAACTGCGAATATACAAATGTCCCAAATGAAATGACTGAAACAATTTCAAAAAAAGACCGATAGAAGGATATCAACTAAACACCCTTATGGAATGATATATTCATAATTATAACGATCAAAGTGTTTCAGAATGGAAATAGGATCATCGGTTTGAAGTATATCTACCTTTTTCTTAATTGCGCCAAGATTAAGGTAATAGTTAGAAGGAGAATATCCCATAACATATAACCCTTTTGCATGTGCCACACCGGCATCCACTTCAAAATCGTCAAGCTGTGAGCTTAGTCCAAAAAAAGAATATTTGACCGCTGTATCAATGTTGGCTTGTGTTAACGCATTTGAGAGAAATAATTTATTTTCCAACCCCATAGTTTTTGCTTTTACCAAAAAGGATTTCGGGCCTTCTAATGAATGACCCCGCAGCAGAGCTGCGAGGTATCAATACAAATACATTATACTAAAATAGACGCAATTGATTCTTATGAAAATTTTTGTACGTCCCCTTATCAGTCCCTTGCTCATGAATATATCGTTGAATCACTTCCT
>JACRAL010000109.1 GCA_016213435.1 Bacteroidota bacterium | reverse complement strand
TAGTTACCAATGGTGCTTCCGTTTACTACTACGTTATAATTACCTACGTTCCAGCTAACTCCATCCCACATGCCTGCATTGCCACTTAAGCTGACACTTGTCTGGCAGGTTGAGAAATTGCTTAGTGTGGTAGATACTCCTTTCCATCCATTGTCCGCTGCGCCTGAGTGGTATGTGATGGACTGAGTCTGTCCAAAAATGGTGTAAGACCCTACTAAAAAAAGAAAAGTTGAGAGTAAAAGAATTTTTTTCATAAAATGAATTTTGTTTGAATTTATATTAGTGTTACTACAATTAATTTGCAAATGTATAAATATTTTTAAATCATGATAAAGATCATGAAAATAATTGATTTATCGCACAATATGGATAGAGGGGTAAGAAAAAAAGTTCAACTTTGCAAAATTGTACGAATCACGAATACTTTCGAATATGCGAATGAAAATGACGTCTGTTATTCGTTTATTTGTTCACGTTCATGATTCGGACAATAACTTTTAACTTAAAACTCCTTCAATGAAACCTCTCAAAAAAATTCTCAAGTGGCTCAGCATCTTATTGCTGTTGCTAATCATCTTCATCGTTGCTGCTCCTTTTATGTTCAAAGGTAAAATAATATCCTTTGTAAAAGAAGAAGTAAACAAGCAACTCAACGCCAAAGTGGATTTTGGTCAGTTTGATTTTACCTTACTTAGCAGCTTTCCTGCATTCACCCTCAGCGTGGATAATGTGAGCGTGGCAAACGTGGGCGAATTTGCGGGAGATACTCTTTTCTTCGTAAAAAACCTTTCCGCCACCGTTGATCTGATGAGCGTGATCAAAGACGAGCAATATAAAATACGAAGCATCGTGCTTGACAGTCCGAGAATTAAAGCAGAATGTTTGGCTAACGGAAAAACAAATTGGGATATTACCAAACCAGATTCCACATCTGCGGCTGCCGCCTCAACAGAACCGACCAAATTCAAAATGAGTTTAAAAAAATTAGAAATTAAAAATGCTTACATAATATATGACGATGCTGCCCTTGGCGTTTACTCCTTACTGGATAATTTCAACTACAGCATGAGCGGTGATTTCACTCAAGATAATTTCGAAATGAATAATGATGCAACAATCGGCCAGCTTACAGTGAAATATGGAGGAGTTGCTTATCTGAACAAAGTAAAAACAGTTGTGAAAGCTGCGATTGATGCCGACATGCCGAACTTCAAATTCTCTTTCAAGAAGAACGAAATTTCCCTGAATGAACTTTCACTTGGAATTGATGGCTCCTTCGCCATGCCGAAAGAGGACATGGTTATGGATATGAAGTTCAAAGCCAATCAAACCGAATTCAAAAACATCCTCTCACTCGTTCCTTCTGTGTACACAAAAGAGTTTGCTACAGTAAAAACTTCAGGGAGATTTTCGATAGATGCTTTTGTGAAAGGTATTTACAACGATAAAACTATGCCCGCTTTTTCTGCAACTATGAAAATCAATAACGCTATGTTCCAGTATCCTTCGTTGCCGAAAGCGGTGAATGATATTGCAATTGACGTAAGCATAAAAAATGCTGATGGAGTTCCTGACCACACGATTACCGACATCAAAAAATTCCATATGGAAATGGCAGGAAATCCTGTTGACATTGCCATGCACATAGAAACTCCCGTGAGCGATCCGAACATTGCCGGAACAATTATGGGACGCGTGAATCTTGCTTCGATGAAGGATGTGGTGCCGATGGAAGGAAGCGAACTCAAGGGAAACATTACTGCGGACCTGAAACTTAAAGGAAAAATGTCAAGCATCGAGAAAGAAAAATACGATGAGTTTCAGGCGGAAGGACAGATCATTATAATGGGCATGAATTACAAAAGCAAAGACCTTCCGTACGAAATGATGATAAAATCCATGACGCTGAATTTCTCTCCGCAATATGTCGAGCTGCGCGGGTTTGACAGCAAGATCGGCAAGAGTGATATTCAGGCGCATGGTATGATCGAGAATATTTTGCAGTATTATTTCAAAGATTCTCTCTTGCAGGGAACTTTTTCCATGCAATCTTCACTGATGGATTTGAACGAATTCATGACTCCGTCTTCAACTACCACTGCAACTGCCACTCCCGATACTTCGCATCTCAGTATTATACCCGTACCCGGAAACATCGACTTCATTCTGAATTCTACTATTTCAAAAATACTCTACGACAAAATCGAAATAAAAGATATGGCAGGAAGCCTGATTATTCGCGACAGCAAAGTGATGATGAACAAACTCAAGATGAGTACCATGGGCGGAACTATGCTGATGAGTGGGACATACAGCACACAGAACCCAAAAGTTCCTGCTGTGAATTTCGATATAAACATTTCGGATTTTGATATTCCTATGACATTCAAATATTTCAATACCGTTCAGAAACTCGCTCCTGTGGCGAAATACGCAACAGGAAAATTTTCCACGCAGTTAAAATATTCTTCCAATCTTGACGCAACGATGATGCCCGATATGAAAACCATGAACGGTGACGGAAAACTGCAAACCAAGAGCGTGGTGATCGCAGGATTTGAGCCGCTGAACAAACTTGCAGAAGCCCTTGGAGGAATGGATAAATTTAAAAAAGCGGAGTTCTCTAATCTTGACATTACCTATCATATAAAAGACGGTAAAGTTTCTACAGACGATTTTCCGTTCAAGAGCGGAAGTGTTGCCGGAAATATTTTCGGATCCACGGCACTTGACCAAACGATCGATTATACTATGAAAATGGAGATCCCCACCGGTGATATGCCCTCCGGTGCAAAAGAGTTTGTAACAAAACAATTCTCTGCCGTGAATAAACTCGGAACAAATTTCAAACTGCCGGAGAAGGTAAAGATAGATGCACTCTTCGGTGGAACTACCACAAGCCCAACCGTAAAGACAAGCATGAAAGACATGAGCGGAAATATGAAAGAGCAAGCGAAAGAACAGGTGAAGGAAGTTGTTACGCAAAAAGTGGAAGATGTGAAACAGCAAGTGAGCCAGAAACTTGAAGAGCAAAAGAAAAAACTGATTGCCGATGCAGAAGCACAGGCGCAGAGAGTTCGTGACGAAGCGAAGAAATTTTCAGACGACACAAAGAAGAACGGATACGTACAGGCAGACGCACTGCAAAACAAAGGTGGAAACTTTCTTGAAAAAGCTGCTAATAAAAAATTATCAGAGAAACTGAGAAAAGAAACGGATAACAAGTCTGCACAAATTCTCAACGATGGAAATAAAAAAGCAGATGACCTCGTTAAATCAGCGCACGACCAAGCGGATAAACTCAAGTAGGCAATCTTATGAATAAAACGTCATTGCAAGCGAAGCGAAGTAATCTCACAAAGAGATTGCTTCATCCCGTAAAAACGGGACTCGCAATGACGTTTTCCATTTTGCTTTTTTTCTCCCCTCTCTTTTGGAGAGGGGCCGGGGGTGAGGTCTCCGCCCAAAAAGAAAAACCACTCCCCGATTGTCCTTCTTCAAACGATGATGCCCTCAAACTATACCGCAAATCGCAGGACAAGAAACAATACGAATACGCTGAGCGAATTAAATTTTCAGAACAATGTGTAGAAGAAGATCCGAATTATGCTCCCGCAAATTACGAGCTTGGCATGCACTGGCAAAGACGCGCAGATGAAACGGATGGTCCCTGCGACAAGTGTGAGCAATATTTCCTGGCAGTAATAAGAAACTGCCCCGCTTTTCATTCCAATCCATATTTCTATCTAGGTAAATTATATTTCGAACAGGAAAAATATGATAGTGCCGTTAAATACATGAACCAGTTTCTCAACTTCCGGGATGATGATGTGAAAAAATATGATAAACTCCGCTACGAAAGATACATAGTGGACGCAAAACGTTACATCGGCTGGGCAAACTTCTACAAAGAGACGCTCGGGCACCCTGTTCCTTACGATCCGAAAATTCTAGAAGGTATAAGCACTACGCGCGAGGAATACCTGCCTTTCATTTCCCCCGATAACGAAATTATTTTTTTTACACGCGTAATACCTGTAAATCAAATGAATTCCATCTTTTCCTCGGGTTCTGAGCATGAACTGTTTTGCTACAGCGACCGACAAGCAAACGGAAAATTTAGCGAAGGACAACCCATGCCTTCTCCTCCCTTCAACCAGCACGCCAACGAAGGAGGCGCATCCGTTACCATTGACAACAAACATCTTTTCTTCACTGTAAACGATAACAGCAACTTTGATATTTATACTTCTGATTTTGTAAACGGTGAGTGGCGCGAAGTGAGAAGCTTAGGGAAAATTGTAAACAGCGAAGACTACTGGGATTCACAGCCCTCCATTTCTGCCGATGGAAAAACACTTTACTTCGCAAGCAATCGTCCGGGCGGTTACGGAGGAGTGGATATCTGGAAAACCGTAAAGGATGTGACAGGAAACTGGACTCTTCCCGTGAATCTTGGATCAAACATCAACACGGCAGGCGATGAAAAATCTCCCTTCTTGCACTGGGACAGCAAAACACTTTACTTCAGTTCTGGCGAAAACGAGCAATATGGAGGACACATGAGCGTGGGGAAATTTGATATTTTTTATGCGCGCATCGACAGCACTGGAAAATGGGGAAAACCGAAAAACATTGGCTACCCGATTAATACCATAGGCGATGATGTGGGATTTTTTGTGAGCACAGACGGCAGATACGGATATTTTTCTTCCGATAATCCACAGAAAACTTTAGGGAAAAATGTGGGCGGAAAAGACATTTACTATTTTGAACTTCCGCAGAACACACGCCCTGATGCGGTTGCCATCCTAAAAGGAAAGGTTACGAACGAAGATGGCAAAGCTGTCTCCGCTGCAAACGTTGAATTAAAAGATGTGGTTACCCAAAAAACTACCAAAGCAATGGTGGATTCCGCTACAGGAGAATATGTCGTTGCCGCAAATGTGCAGAAGCAACACGATCAACTGATCATAGTAAAAAAAGAAGGATACGCTTTCAGTTCGCAGCTTTTATCTGTGAACGATTCCTCTACAAAACAAATTCTTACTGCTACTAATGCGATTGAAAAAAAAATTACAGTAAAACCAATTGAAATAAAAACAGATTCCATCAAAGAGGGGAAAGCGTTCACACTGAATAATATTTATTTCGGACCAAGTCGTTCCGATCTGAAAGAAGAATCAAAATTTGTTCTGGATGAATTTGTAGAATACATGAAAGAAAATCCTACTATTAAAATTGATATTTATGGGCACACAGATGATTTAGGAAACGATCAAGACAATCAGAATCTTTCTGCAGACCGTGCGTTTACAGTCTTCGAATACCTGCGCAATCATGGAGTTGACAAGGAACAGATCGTTAATCATAAAGGTTTCGGAGAAACCAAACCGGTTGCCTCTAACGATACTGAAGAAGGAAGGGCAAAAAACAGGAGAACAGAATTTATGATAGTTTCAAAATAAAAAAAGCCCCACCCTGCCCTCCCCATTAGGGAGGGTAAAAAAATCCTTCCCGATGGGAAGGATTTAGGATGGGCTCTTACTTATGCTAACCTACCTCATCATCGCCATCACCTGCCTCGCTTCCATTCCTGCATTTCAGAATAGGGAACTATTTTCCAAAATGCTTTTCAACCCAAGCATTATCCACAGCAATAAAGAATGGTACCGCTTTCTCACGCATGCTCTACTCCACTCGGATTGGATGCATCTTGGAATGAACATGTACGTGCTGTACATGTTCGGAGGCATGGTGGAAACAATTTTTACAAATACTTTGGGGATTGCGAAAGGAGAAACTTATTTCTTCCTGCTCTACTTCATCAGCATCTTTGCTTCAGTGATCCCTTCCTATGAAAAACACAAAAACGATTATTACTACAATGCCGTGGGTGCATCGGGCGCAGTATCGGCAGTTGTATTCTCAGCCATACTCCTGAATCCATTCATGAGCCTTTCTCTGATGTTTATTCCAATTCCGATTCCCGCACCAATTTTCGGAGTGCTGTATTTGCTTTACTGCCGATATGCAGCAAGTCATGCACAAGATAATGTTGCCCACGATGTGCATTACTGGGGTTCGCTCTTCGGGGCTTTGTTTACAATTGTAATTTTACCTTCAACCATTCCGCAATTAATTGAAGCGGTGAAAAATATATTTTAATGGTACAAACATCTACTAAATTACTAATCCGCACCAATGTACTAATAACAGCCGATGCATCTGTATTTTGCATTTCATTAGTATATTAGTAATGATTCGTAATTTAGTAGATAACAAATATGACTAAAGCAATTTTCCTCGATCGCGATGGCGTCATCAACAAAGAGATCGGCTACGTGTTCCGCGTGGAAGATTTTATTCTGACCGGAGATATTATGGAGTCGCTGAAAAAATTACAGGACGCTGGATTTATTTTTATCGTTGTCACCAACCAAAGCGGCATCGCCAAAGAACTTTACACGCACGAGGATGTGCAACTCATACACGCCTACATGCTCTCGCTGATGAAGGAGAACGGAATTTCCATTGCTGAAATTTATTACTGTCCGCATCATTCCGATGTAGAACCCTGCATCTGCCGCAAACCCGATTCAGGGATGCTGGAGAAAGCCATCGCGCGTTTTAACATTGATGTTTCAAAATCTTTTATGATCGGTGACAAGGAGCGCGACATTCAGGCGGCAGAAAAAGCAGGAGTAAAGGGGATTTTGATAGAAGCAGATTCGCCTTTGAAAGAAATTGCAAATAAAATAATTGACAATTGATAATGGAGAATTGACAATGAAGGAAAATGTTATAAAAGATAAAAGCTATCAATTTGCCTTGAAAATAATTCGCTTCTATAAGCATCTTACTGAAAACAAGAAAGAATATACCATCGCGAAACAAATTCTCAGAAGCGGAACTTCAATCGGTGCAATGGTGGAAGAAGCAAATCAGGCGGAAAGCAAAGCGGATTTCATTCATAAACTTTCAATTGCAAATAAAGAAGCAAATGAAACTCATTACTGGCTTCGCCTTCTTCACGACAGTGAAATTTCCGACATACAGCATTTGCCATTACAAAATGATTGCGAAGAAATAATTCGGCTTTTAACAGCTATTATCAAATCAACTAAATTCAATTTGAAAAAGTAATTATCAATTATCCATTCTCAATTGGCTTTCTTATTCCTCATGCCCCTTCGGCACTTTCCCTTTCTTCCAGATTTCCTCCGCTTCTTGCTGAACTATTTTGAGTGAGTCGGCAACCTGTTTATCCATCAGACGATTCAGATCGGGCTGACCGGCATTTACCCAGGCAGTGTACCAGAAACTTCCCACATCAAAGACAGAATTGCGCATCCTACGTTCCACCATTCCGTTCAACATTTTATCATACGCTTCAGAGAATTCCGAAGAATACACTTTTGCAGTTTTGTTTCCTTTTTTCTCATAAGAGTATTTCCTATCGATTTCAAATTTTTTAGTCAGCTCCGCTTCAAAATCCAAAACAGAATCTTTTTCCAAATAACTATCTTTTACGATTTTCCATATCCTATCATTTACTTTTTCAATATACTTTGCTCTTCCTGTAAAAAAATCCCAATGCTCAAAAAATAATTCCGGCACACGAGATTCCCAGAATCCGTGAATACCAATTTGATTTGTCATCTGTCCGTTATAATTTTCTGTGGTATGAAGTGGCACATGTGTATCGGCAATGTAATGGCCAATGTTCGCAGAAAGATAAAGTATCCTGTCCACATTTTCTTCTTTGAACGCTTCGGTAAGGCGATACATCATTTTTTCTACATACCAGGGAGCGATGCCATACGCGTTCAGCGTGTCTTCAGAATATTTTTCCACCGCATCTTTCCAGTATTTCGGAACAGAGTCGAAAGGATGCTTACCATAGTGATCAATATCGATGTAATGCCGTGGAGGCTCTGCTTTGTTTGAATACCTGCGCCTGTCGGGATCCACTGCATGGGCAGTGAGGTAATCAAGATTTTTTTTGTAGAAAGCGATCATTTCGGGAGGAAGGGTAAACACCGCAAGCTGATTTATTTTTTTATGCGCGAAGAAACCCCAGGTGAATGCAGGAAAAGAAGTTAGAAGTAAGATGTTAGAAGTTAGAAGTAAAGAAATACAAAAGCTTTTGCGTGACACGGAAGTAATTTTACACGAAGATACAAACAAAAAAAAGCTCCCCGATTTCTCAGGGAGCTTTTACTTCTCCCTCCCTTGGGGAGGGTTGTGGGGTGAGCTTCTTCTTTAATTCGTCAGCACCGTCCAGCCCTTTGCAATCAGATTATTTTTTGCTGTGATTCCGGCTCCTGATGGAGTTCCATTTGTTCCTCCGCCAAAGTTGGCAAAGCCATTAAGCAAGCCGTTATTATCCAAGCCGATCAGATATGCGTTTACATTACTATCGGGAATATCATTATTAAAAGGAACAAGCGAAGTGAGATTGGCGAATGAAGCAGCTTGCATGCTTAGGTTTGTTATTTTATTATTGGGCATCTGAATGCCCGTGGGTTGCACATCAGCGGGGATAATAACTTCATCTTTAAGTTTGCAGTTATCAAACTGCAAAACATCCATGAGGGAGAAAGCGCCTGCGGTGATGGGCGTTATGGTTATGGTATAAATGCCCGATGCATCGGCACCGGGTATGTTATAATCGTGGGGATAGCTTGTAAGAATTCCGTTTCCCAGAGTGCCTATCATTTCAGTGCCATCGCCAAAATTAATTTTGAATTGTTCGGTGCCTGTTGCCAACGCATTGCCCGCTATTTTCAGGATGATTGCCTGCAAAATTGTTTGGTGGGTGATTAAGGTGATATGTGTTGTTACAGGTGGTGGCGGGTTGGAGCCGAGGTCGATGATTTCGCGGGCGAGAAAATATTTGTTTACGAAGTTGGGGTTTGATGCTTTGAGGGTTAAGACCATTTTATCCATTAGTTCTTTGAAGGTGGTTTGGGTAATGTCTTTTATTAACTCTTTGATCTGTTTGATTGCATCTGATTTGTTGATGAGTGCCTGACGAGGGTTTTGGCTGCCGGTGCGGTAGAGGTTGATGGTGGTTTGCAGGGTGGTGACATCGGCTGCTGCTACTCCATATGTTTGAACGGCTGCAATGTTGGTGTTGGTTACATCGCGAATTGTTTGGCAGACATCGTCTATCTCTTCTTTTTTTAATCTGTCTAATGTTGATTGGGCATAGTTTACCTGTGCTTTGAGGGTGTTATTGTTTGTTGCCGTTGCGTAGGCATGGACTGCGTTGGAGCATTTGAGGGCGATGGAGGTCATGGATTTGCGGAGGGCTTTTGTATCGAGGGTTACGCCTTTGGTGGTGGTGATTGCGATCTGGTCGAGCTGATCGATGAGGAGAAGTTTTGCCTGTGATTGGGCAAGGGCTGGTGCAAAGGCGGCCATGCCTGAGGTGGCTGATGTGTTATCGGCACAATATTTATTTGTTGTGCGGATCATGTTTGCGTGGTTGGTTGATTGGTTGTCCATGGTGAAGAAAAGTTTAAAGTTTAAAGTTTGAAGTTTAAAGTTTGTTTGACTGTGCTTCGAGTTTGCTTAGGATGCGTTGGCAATTGAGGCGCTTGAGTTGGCGATTGTGATGGCTTAGCCGGAAATTGAGACGACTGAGTTGGCGATTGTGACGCTTGAGCTGGCGATTGTGATGGCTTAGCTGGCAATTGAGACGACTGAGTTGGCGATTGAGAAGGATGAGCTGGCAATTGAGACGACTGAGTTGGCGATTGAGAGGCTTGAGTTGGCGATTGAGACGACTTAGCTGGCGATTGAGAAGGATGAGCTGGCGATTGAGACGCTTGATAGTTGATTATTTTAGTTTTTTTGATCATGTTACAGAGCTACATAGGGCAGGCGGCTATTATTCGCAGCATTATTTGTTCAGCTTTTTTAATTTTCGGTACACCGCTGCAAAAAATGAATCAAGGCGCAGGTTGTGATTGCTCAGCAAACGAAAGATCGAAATTATTTTCATATTCTCTCCGCGTTCGCAACGCCCGTATTGGGCAGGATCCATTCCTATATCATAAGCAAAGGTTTCCAAACTGGTGTAGCCGGATTTCTGGCGGCTTAGTCTCAATACTTCGCCAACGGTTCGCATTAACAGTATTTCTTCTTTGCTGAATTCCATGGTGCAAAATAAGGCAAGTAAAATGAGATGGATTAGGACTTTAAAGTAGAAAATGAAAAAAAAGGGCTGAATCCGAATATCCGGATTGCAGTCCTTTTTAAACAAAATAATGTGAGGGTTTTACTGCAGCACTATATTATCATCCCTAAATTTATTGAAGGATGACCTTCTCCGTATAAACCTTGTCCGTACTCTGCACCTTCACAAAGTAAATTCCTCTGGGATGAGCGGATAAGTCAATCTCGGTGGTGGCAGCAGCAGTTGTTGATTGATAAACCACTTCGCCTAAAACATTGCTTACTGTTATACTGAATGCAGGTGAAGCATCTTTTGAAAATTGATCGCTGTTAATTGTTAAATAGAATAACCCAGTTGAAGGATTTGGAATTACCTGTATATGATTAGTTTTATTATTTACACTATCCTTTACCATATTTTTTTTATTCGCATAAAAGCCATCCTGTAGCGGTAGCGGTGTTTGTGAAACTGCAGGAATTGCAGGTGCAGCCATTCTGGCATATTGAGGTTGGCTGCAATCAACATTATTGATACGAGCAGTAAAAGTTCCGCGTATGTCAGTGCCGGGTTCCATTATAATTGAATGACCTGCGACCACATCTACTGATTGACCAACAGCTTCGGTTGAGTTTCTAATGGTTACAGTATTTTTTGCAATGTATTTATTAACATCACCATAACCATTAGAACCAAAGAATGATTCCAATGTTCTATTGTCCAAAAGTAGATCATTAGGTACAATATAAAAATACAAAGCATATTCTTGATAGCTATTTCCATAAGTTCCTCCTAATTTAAAACGATAAAATTTTCCAGGACTTAGATGAAATCGTGCATTTGTCGTACTAGACAAATATTTTATATCGTGCATAGGACTGTCATAGTCAGCCAAATAATAAGATTTTGTACTGCAATTATTATTCATATTCGTAGGCTTACAATAAAACGCATGAAAAGATCTATCAGTAAGAATCTCCGGGTGACCGGTTGTGCTTAGATCATCATTACATTCATAAAAGCTTGTGAGAAACTCACAAGAATAATCCCTATGCACCGCGCCCCAAAAAGTCTGCCACCAATTAGGCTCACCCCCAGACATATTAACCACCTTGTAATGCAGAGGAAACCCTAAACAAGGTGTTATTATAATGGGATCACCTTCACATATATAGGTTAAGCTTTGTAGACCTTTATAATTTATGCCAAAACCTTGGTTGAAACTTGTTTTCCACCCTTCCTGACAATAGCTATCGCTACTACCCCCACCTCCGCTTCCACCTCCACTGGATCCGCATCCTATAGAAAATAATAAACTTGATCTCGGTCCAGATAAAGTTGCTTGCAGTCTGTCTTTTTGATCTGATGTAAACATATTCATGCATGCATCATTTGTATAATCCATATAATCTTGAGTCAAGTCTGGTAAATCCGGATTATCAGTATGGCATGTGTTTACACTACCAGGAGCGGGACTCCCATAATTACCACCATCAAGAGGATCAGGATTATTTGAATTCCAAACAGGTGGTGTATCGGAACATAAATCGCCATTCATAGTTGGATAATCATCCAAGCATTTTACTTCATTACTCTTTTCTCCTCGTTGAAAAGTATGATATAAATTTAACCAGTGACCGGCTTCATGTGTTAATGTACGACCTTGCCCGTAAGGAGCAGCAGCAGTATTGTTTCCAAAATATTTATAACCTACCACTATTCCATCTTGATATTCATCGCTGCCTCCTAAAAACATATACGGAAAGGTTCCCCATCCTAACAAATTTGGATCAATATCACAAACCCAAATATTCAAATAACTTTCAGGAGACCAATGAGACAAACTTTTTAAAGTAACATTATCATTAAGTGTATTATAAAAAGGTCCGTATGCTCCTGCTATATTTATAATACCAGTAGTAGGATTTCCAGTAAGGTCTTGAGTTGCCAGACAAAACTGAATTCCCGTGCTAACGCCATTACCATCACCCGGAGACCCTGAAACTTTTCCATAATCCTGATTTAAAATATTTATCTGTTCCTGTACTTTAGACGCAGTAACCCGTGCAATTGCATCATCACCGATAACATGAACTACAACTGGAATTGTAATGATAGAATTAATAGTAGGTAAAGTTTTAAAATCAGGCGATTGAATATAAATACGCATAGCCGAATCCATTGTACTTTTAATTTGTTGCAAATTTGGGTTTGCATTTAATAAAAGCATTTCTAATTCGGATGTACTACATCTCTTTATCTGCTGAGAGTAAATGTTACATACCGAAAACAAAAACAGATTTAAAAAAAATAATTTTTTCATGTTCAACATTTATTACGGTGTTTAATTTCCAGAATACGAACTGTAAATACAGATAACATCATTCCCTTCTCTTTCTAGATAAATAAGTATTAGTTGGTCAGAATCTAATTCTTTAATCTTCGATAAAAATTTATGCTCACGCGATTGATTTGGGTTCCCATTAATTTTAATACACTGTATAACAATTAGACCCTGAGCATCAAAATACCATATTCCTTCTGATTTATCGCTACCACGTTTCCTTTCCCAAATAGAATCCTTTTTAAATCTAATTAACTCATTTGGCAACTCTTTTAAATATGGTTTTCCATCAACACGAGTCATACTTTGCAATTTCCAAGTTTTAAGTAAAAGGTCTGTATTATATATTGTTTGAGCAGAACAATAATGATGGATTATTATAAAGAATATTACTATAATATTCCGCATCAACTTTAGCAATGAGTTCATTTCTTTCATTCTTAAATTTTAAAATCCCACAGACATTCCAATTTGAATTATTGATTTTGCCATTCCAATTTCCGAATATATTCCTATATGCGGAGTAAAATAATATCTCAGCCCTGCCACAGCTTCAACAGCTACAGGAAATGGTTCAGCACCTAAGTCATTAAATGGTCCACTGGGGTTTGAATATGGGTTATCTGTCGTATATTTCGTTTTAAAACTTCTAAAACCACCTCCAAAAGCAAAATATGGATCTAATTTTTTTGTACCCATGACATGGTAATTAAACCGAATCAACCCCGTTAATTCATTTACATTTTTTTTATAAAAATAGTACAGCTGTGTTCCATTCGGATTTATCATGTATATCTCATTCCGTATTCCTCCATACGAATCATAATTAAGGCTTATCCCTATCCCGATTTTATCAGACAACCCGTATTCGGCTCTGAAATGAATAGGACCATACCATCCAGTTGATTTAAAACTCGAATAATTGTTGTTTAGAGAATTTCCCTCATTTTCATTTAGCGCTTTATCTAAATTGTGCAAACCAAAACCCGCGCTTAGAATTATTTTACCTGCACTAAAAATACTGGCGGAGTCAGCATTTTTAGCAATGGTTTTTATGCTAATCAAGCATATAAAAATAAGAGATGAGATGATTTTCATAGTTTTATTCGATTTGCTATTTCTTTTTTAATTCATCAATCTGCTTTTGCAATTCAATGGTATAAAGAGTAAGCTCTTCTATTTTCTTTAAGAGCAAAGCATCCATTTGAGCAACATCAATTCCAGTTTTGCTTACCTCAGATGCAGAAGGCACATCAGGCAAATGCTTATTTTTCTTCACAAATCTTTCCAATTCATAAATCGGCAGCAAGGCGTAATCTTTTGCAAATACATAATCAGACCAATCGGCTGTGCTAATATCCGCCACTCTGCATCTGCCTGTTATAATTCCATCGGCAACATATAACCTGTAATTGCCCACTAATTTATCACCTGGAACACCAATAGAAACTTTCCCTGTAGTAATATCTCCAGCTACATCCAACTTTGCAGAAGGATTTGCTGTTCCAAGCCCCACATTGCCATTATCTGCAAGAAAAAGATAATTATCTCCAAACTGACTACCGGATGGTATCCAGAAGTTAAGTCCGCCCATGCTTCCGCTTGCAAGTGCATTAGGCGCTACGTATTGTATTCCCCATTTGGCATACTGAGAACCCCCATCCTCTTTTCCGAAAAGCAAAGAGACATTCTTATCGTGAGCTTGATTAAGAATACTAATGCTTCCAAACACTTCAAGTTTTGCAGAAGAAGTCATAGATCCTCCAATCACCACATTGCCATTATCCATAATTGCCATCTTTTCATCGCGGGCATACGGATTGTTTATATCACCTTTACCAAATAGTAACATACCAGCATACGGCATAAT
>JACRAL010000100.1 GCA_016213435.1 Bacteroidota bacterium | reverse complement strand
TGTAGGAACTTCTGAAAATCTGAATACAGGCGGTAAGCGATAAGCATCAACTAAGTCAGCTAATTGTCCGATACTGTCTTTTTCGGAATTGTAAGAAATGCCATTTCGTAAAAAATTGCTCGATGTTAAGTAAACTAATAAACCACCGGATTTAAGCAGTTTCAGACCGTAATACATAAAGAACAACTCTATTTGCTGCATCTTTGGTTTGGTGAAATACGAACTGTATTTGTTCTTATGTTTTCCGTAGGGTGGATTTCCTATAACAAGCGAAAAAGGAAAACCGGAAAGCCATGTTAATCCTCCTTTAATTTTGCTTGTAAATCTTGGTTGTTCAAGAAAAGCTGTTTCAAAATAACCCCTATGGATTTGTGCTTCGGGGTAGGTGATTTCACAGATTCTTGCAGAAACAGGATTAATTTCAAAGCCTGTAACTAATGATTTATCGGGAGCAGGTGCAATTATTCTGCCTGTTGCTATACTCGGTTCAAGTATTGTTCCTGTTTTGTCGAAACCATGATAAAAAGCCAGTTTCCACATGAGTTCTACAATGTAATCCGGTGTAAAAAACTCGTATAAAACACCTTCTCCTTTTGCCCCTTTACTGCCTTGACCGCCTGAACCTTCATATTGCTGAATAAATAAAACTTCATCCTGAGAGTAGGTAACGTTTTTCGCATCCTTCTCCCGGATGAAGTCTTCTATCTGCTGATTCAGCTTATATTGATTAACCGCTTTTGCCATTGCTTAGTAATTTTGTAACAGAATTGACCGTGAATATTCGATTTTACTGTTAGGATTCTTGCAACTAACTACCTGTTGTAGCTTCCTTCTTGAAAATATCAAGAGCCAGGGCTTATATCTTTCACCTTTATAAACCAACTGAATTAAACTATCCCTGCTTTCAATATGAACTTTTTGTGTGTCAGCAATGGCAATTCCTTTTATTGTATAGAACTCATCCTGATAGTTAAAAACACGTACCGGAATGGTATCGTAAATCACGCTGTCTTTTAACGTTGTTACAATATCCTTTTGCTGGTGAACTACCGTTTCTGAATAATGTTCAACCTGTCTCGGATTTACTTTTAGGTTCTTTATTTCAGAGATAATTTCTGGATAAATATCTTTGAGTTCTTTGTACTTTAGTTGCAAGGCATCATTCTTTACCACGAGGTTGCCATTTTTTGCCTTGTAAAAGACGATCTGCTGGTTTGCTGCCTTCCATGAACCTTCCAGCCTGTTTTTTTCTTTACGTTCGTTAAAATACATCCTTCCGAACTGGAAAGCCATGTACCCGAAAAGAAGCATCAGGCAGGTTACTGAAATTAAACTGCTATTTTTCATTTTCGTTTGTGTTTTGATTGGATGGACGTTTAGTCTCGCCCCAGATATAAGTTGTGAGTATGGTCATTATTCCGGCAACACAGGCAGAAGCCAGACCTTCCATGCCCTTAAACACGGATAGTCCGGCTAAAGCTGCCAGTATTAACCCTGCAATAATGGTTATCAAATATCTTTTTGATAGCTTCATTGTGGAGGAATTACATTGAAGTTAATTGTCAGGGTGTGGGTGACAGACATTGTAACCATTACTACGCCATTTACAGGTTCGTACAAATGACCTGTTTCGTCCTGCACTGATTCAATTACCGAACCTTGAGCCGGAATAATAGTTATTGTAACCTGACTGTCTTTTTCAACGGTCAATGATTGGTTTCCGTCATAACTGACTCCATTAATCTGGTAGGTTACGTTACCACCATTAACAGAGTTCTTCACTACATTCAGTTGCACTTCGTAATAAGGATTACGGAAAGAATTGGCAATGTAGGTTTCACCATTCAGTACAACTTCGTTGTTTATAAAATCAATCGTCTTGAAATTCTTAAAGATTTCAAAGAGTTTTACGTTAACGGTCTTACCGTCACGTTTGCGGACAAAGCCTAATTCAATGTCCGATAAAGGAGTTTCTTGTGCCATTTTTTTAGTTTATTAATAGTTATTAAGTTATTTGTTATTGAGTTAACAGCTTTGTGATTTTCTTAATAACACAATAACTATTAACCTTTTTCTTTCAATTTTTATCTTTTCACTTTACGACTTTCTACTTTTAACTTTTTTCTTTTTCTGAAACTTCTGACAAGGAACAGCGTTCCGATTCCCAGAGCAATGAATCCTAACAAGCCAAGCCGAAACTTTTTTTTTCAGCCTGTGTTATGACTTCATCAAGAAATGCTGCCGGAATTGCTTTAGCCATTATCTTCTTTGCTTCACCTACGGTTACTTTAAAATCTTTGTTGATGTCAAATGAAGGATTTTGTCTTGCAATGGTTGAAGCAGATACAGATTTTGATTGTATAACAAAATCATCTGATTTACCGACAGCAACCGGAAAGAAAGTAATCATATACAAATCAAAATAACTCTTGATTTTTCCGGCAAAGCCCTTGTAGTACTTGTACACATAATCAAGCTGTTCAAGATTGGTCATTTTATAAAGTGCCTGTGTTGAAGTTCCCAACCAGATGGCGGTTGTAGGCATAAATTGAATGAGACCTGTTGCCCGATATGCTGAACGAGTATATGGATCAGGACTGTCGCCTTTTTGTTTGTTTACAATCTGTGCGTTTATTCCGCTTTCGTTGTGCATGACAACCATCAACCAGTTCGGGTTGATTCCGAGCTTTGCAGAAATAGAGGCTACTTTTGCTACAAAAGCATCCCTGCTCTCACCCCTGTTAGATTTTATTTCATTTGTAAGTATCATTTCTCAATTATTTTGATTGTTGTTGCATCTGCCCAGCGTATAGTGTTATCAATCGTGCGGAATTTGATAAACTTTCTTTTTCCAGTGTTCAGGCTGCCTAAGTATTCACCCAGCAATACCTGTTTTTCTACCTGAGTGTAATACTGTAGTTTTTCATTCAATACGTCAGTATTAGCTATACTTACCACAGCCCTTGAAGGAAGTCCCTTGACAGGTTTGTCGTAGTAGTTCAAAGGTTTTTTGAAGGCAACAATAGCTTTGGTATTGGGATATTGCTCGAACATGAGATTGAAGAAATCAAACGTGTCAATGTAATCCTTGCTCGATGATACCCACATGGTATAGGATTTTCCGGCATATTTCTTTACGGATTCGGGAAGACCTTCTTTTTTTACCAGATAACCTACCTGTATAAACTTCACATTGTTCTTGGAATCAAATTCCTGCTTTCCGGTAGCATAGCCGATAAAGTCACCCGGCTTTGTTGTAAGCAGAATGTTGTTATCACTTCCACTCTGAAAAACTCCATCGGTAAATGTTGCATCCGGTGTACTACGGACACGGATTGCTTTTTTTGCAACTACCATCTGATTTTTCTTTACGAATACGGTTGGTGCTGCACCTTTTTTTCCTGTATTGGATTCAATAAGGGTTGTGAACTTCTGGTATTCTTCTGTGCTGAGTTCTTTTTGTAAATCTTCGAGCAAATCGGAATCGTATAATTTCTTGTAAGAAGTCATTACTTCATCAAGGTTCTTGATGTTTTTTGCCGTATCGAGAATAACATCCGTGCTTGTGTTATCAAAAGACATCATCCATGAAATACCCGATGGGTTCATGGCATTGCGTAAAACACTTGCCTGACGTACTTCGGGGCTGTCATCGAGTTTTTTCTCTGTATTTCCCTGCCTTGCTTTGGCAATAATTTTTCGGATTACCTTGTATAGAATGAAACTGCCTGTACCGACAACAACTCCACCTACCAGAACACGTAACGGATGTTCCGTAACATAATCCATTGCACGCTCCATTTTGGATTTTGCAGGGTCTTGAAGTATTTTTTGATTTTCCATCAGATAAACATTTTAGCCTTTCTTACAAGGCTGGGTTTATTCTTAATTTTCTTTGCAAAATCAATGAAGTCCTTAGTGGAAAGTTCCTGTCTTGTGGTCTTCATTAAATCAAACATTGCCTGAAGAACTTCTTTGGCTTCTTCGTTGCTGTTTGCTTCTATCTTGACTTTAAATTCAAATGAGTTCATGATGCGAATTCTTTTAGTTTTGTGATGTATTCAATGATATTCGGTGCAAGAGTTTTGTCAGATTCAATCTCTGAGAAAATGGTAAAGATTTCACCCAGCAATTGATTGTTGACATTAGTCAGATATTGACTGATAAGAGCAATGATTTCAGAACGTTTCTGTTCATCTTCACTCATAGCCTGTGATGTGGCATTGTTACCGGATGTGTTTTCAGAACTGCTTTGCTCCTGTGTGGTATTCTGTGATTTGTTTTCATCCACAATACCGGAATTGTCTTGTTTTGAGGTAAGTTTCTTTTTTTCGTCTTTGTCTTCATTGTCATCCAATCCCATCAGTTCAGCTAAAGGTTTGCGTAGCTTATCTTTTTTAATTCCGATACTTTCAAGGATGTCACCCAACATTCCGGCATAGTACTTCACCTGCTTTTTGCTTTCTAATGCTTCTTCCA
>JACRAL010000101.1 GCA_016213435.1 Bacteroidota bacterium | reverse complement strand
TAACTGATAAGATGGTAGAACAATATCTTGAGCATCATCGCAAACCATCGAATGCAGATACTGATAATATTATATTGGAGTAAGAATTTCATTCTTTGTCTTTTCAAACCTCTGCACTTCCAGTGCAGAGTGGTTTAGTTATGAAAGTTTAATCGAAGATAGATTTTCTTTGTAATATTGATTCATGAAATTGATATTCACATCCCCCTTCTTACTTGTGTCTTCCTACTTGTTTTGTCAGCTTCCCGATTGCGACATCTGGCTTCTCGATATCAAAGATAGTGTTGGACGAATTTCATTCCACAACCCAGTGAACATTACAAGCAGAAAAGGGTATGACAACCAACCGGCTTTCTCTCCTGATGGAAAATATATTTTGTTTTCTTCACAACATGACAGCGCAGGCCAAACAGATATTTATAAATATGAACTTGCAACCAAAAAAATAACTCAATTCACTCATACACCAACCAGCGAATATTCTCCCACTTTTATACCTGACGGAAAAAATATTTCAGTGGTCATGGTTGAAAAAGATTCTGCCCAGCGGTTGTGGAAATTTTCTTTGTCCCCCTTGAAAGCGGGCAACATGCAGTGCGGGGGATGTGCCTGCATTATGCAAACTGTCGATTCAGTTGGCTATCATTGCTGGATTAATAAGGATAGCGTGGCAATCTTTGTTTTGACCAAACCTTCTTTCACCCTGCAGCTTGCAAATATCAATTCTCAAAAAACACAGGTCATTGCCGACAGCATAGGAAGATGCATGAGGATGAAAGAGGGTACACTTTGGTTTACAACAAAAGTCAACCACTTTCATAATGTGTATGAATATAATTTGAAAACAAAAAAAATCACTGCGAAAGGAGCAATCGAAAGTGAAGATTATTGCTTTTACGGAAATCAAATATGGTCTTGCTCAGAAAATACAATTGTTTCAGGATATATGAATAATAAAATAGGCAGTAATAGAATTATGAACCTTGATTCCTACGGAATTATGAAAATCACTCGTATCACTCTGAGTCCGGATGGAAAAAAAATTGCTTTAGTTTCAAATAAATAAAATTAAACAAATCGCCATGTTCGAACATCACAAGAAGCCACTCATCCCTCGGAAAGCATTTTATATTCGATTACTCAGGAGTTTCTTTTGGTCTGCGATAATTGTTTCCGTTTCTCTTCTAATTGGAATTCTCGGCTATCACTTCACCGAGCATTTAGGATGGATTGATTCTTTGCTGAACGCGTCCATGATCCTCGGAGGAATGGGACCTGTGGATGTTCTGAGAACACCTACAGGAAAACTGTTCGCCTCGTTCTATGCCTTATTCAGCGGATTAGCATTGCTGACCATCATGTCGATTGTGCTTGCTCCTGTTTTGCACCGCTTTCTTCATAAATTCCATTTAGCCGAAAATTAAAATTTATTACTATGAATTTTCTCCCACAGGAAATAGAAGACTATGCTTTGAAAAATTCAGATGCGGAATCTGACGCACTAAAAAAATTAAATCGCGAAACGCATTTGAAGATGACGATGCCTCAAATGCTTTCGGGACATATGCAGGGACTCATGCTTCAGATGTTCAGTAAAATGATCCGTCCAAAAAATATTCTCGAGATAGGAACCTTCACCGGGTATTCCGCCATTTGTCTTGCTTCAGGATTGCAGGAAGGAGGAAAACTTCACACCATTGATGTGAATGAGGAGTTTCAAGAGATGATTCTGCGTTATATCAAGGAAGCAGGCTTACAGGAGAAAATAATGCTCCACATAGGCCCCGCTGTTAATATCATTCCTGCCCTAAAAGAAGAGTTTGACCTTGTATTTATTGATGCCGATAAGGAAAATTACAGTACCTATTATGACATGGTCTTTCCAAAGGTAAAGCAAGGTGGTTATATCATTGCTGACAATGTGCTCTGGAGCGGAAAAATCCTTAATTCCGCTATGAAAATGGACTTTGAGACAAAATCTCTTTTTGATTACAGCCGAAAAATTCAGGATGATTCTAGAGTAGAAAATCTGCTTCTTCCACTTAGAGACGGGCTCATGATTGCAAGAAAAAAATGATTCTTCATAGGAGGATTTCAAATTTCCCCTATGAAAACTTATCAACAATCGTTTTTACCATATGAAAAGCTACTTAAAACGTCCTATCTTCGCTATGAAGTTAACAAATAAGTTAAACTTTTAAAACAAAAAACACAATGGCAACAAAAAGAAAACCAAATGCGGCATTCATGGCACCGCTGACACCAAGCGCGCATCTTGCAGCAGTAACAGGAAGTAAAGCACTTCCACGCACTGAAGTTGCAAAAAAACTTTGGGCTTACATCAAGAAGCACAAACTTCAAGATTCAAAAAACAGACGCAACATTAACGCTGATGACACTCTCAAAGCGATCTTTGGCGGAAAGAAAACTGTCAGCATGTTTGAAATGACCAAATTGGTTAGCAAACATCTCAAGAAGTAATCTTTTAAAAGTTTACTGTTAAAGGCGTCCCGGTGATTATCGGGGCGCCTTTATTGTTTCACTCCATGTTTTAAAAATTAGTAAATAAAAACCCTCTCCGGTTTTCCGAAGAGGGTCTCGGGGAAGAAATATATTATTTGCTTATCTCACTACATTAAATTTTCCTGCGCGCATGGGATTCCCACTTTTATCAAGAATGGAATAAGAATATAATCCCATTGCAAAACCTGAAGTATTAATCGCTCCGGTCTCTTTCATTCCATTTGCAGAAAGGGTAAGAGGAGCAGAAGCAACTATTTTTCCTATAACATCCAATACAACTACAGATACTGCTTCTCCTGTTCCAGCAGAAATATTTAGAGATTGATTGCACGGATTCGGATATAATTCAACATCATTGAAAGATGAAAGTTGGTTCATCCCTGTTGTTCCTGTAAAAGTAATATCATCCACCCATAAGGTACTTCCAACTACTCCGCAAGTTTTCGAAGCAATACAGGTTGCACTAAATCCGATCCGCATGGTATCAGGCTGTACAGCAGAGAAAAGAGGATTATAAATCAGATTAAACGTTGCCTGAACGTAGAAAGCAGCCGTATTTTTAATAAATATATTACCTGTTGCAATAGTATCTGTTTTTATACCGTTCCATTTCGTTAATGCTAGCCCGCAAGATGCACTGTCACCTGTTTGCGGTGTGTATTTATACCAAAACTCACAAGTGGCAGGTTTGGCAGTATATGGAAATCCATTAATGAGTTTTAAAGGAGAAATCTGGACCTTTCCTACGAAAGCAACTCCTGTAGGGTCAGGCAATTGCCCCCCGGAAGGATCGTTCACTACATCTACAGTAACTATTTTCATTGCATAAAGACCGCCATGTGCTTCCGTGCCCGTAACCTTTGTAACGGAAATACTGTTGCCAGGGGAAACGAAAGTGACTAACTGATTTCCTGTTATCCATCCTGTAGGTTCTTCAGGAGTTGCTAGTGTTCCATTGTTCATAGTTGTCCATGTTTCAAAATCCATTGTGGGCTGCGCAAACGTGCAAACGGATGCTCCTGAAATAATGAATACGAGTAAATGTAGTTTCATAAAATTATTATTTATGGTTCAAGAATCCAAAGATAGAAATTAAATGAAGATTTGCAAGTATTGGCAAGTATTTTATTATAAAAAAATTGGGTCTTGATGAAATTATGAGTTTATATTTGTCGCTTCTTTAAAACTTGATGATGAAGCGAGCAGCATATATTCTTCTTATTCTTTTAATTGTGATCGGCACAGGTTCTTTTTTGTATTTCTATAATGGAGGCAACTTATTTAAAAAATTGATTCGAGGAAAAGCAATACAAGAAGGAGTAATTGAATACGATGTGACTTATCCAAAAGTCGACCCTAACAGCATGATGGTTTCCGGGTTGCCAAGTAAGGCATTCCTTCGATTCAAGAACAATAACATGGTGAATGATATGTCGGGCATGATGGGGCTCATCAGTATTACATACATTTCAGACCAAACAAACAAAAAAGTAGCGCAAACGCTCACGCTAATCAATAAAAAATATGTTTCAGACATTTCTGAAGAAGAAATGAAGAAGATGAATGATTCCTTTCTGAGCAGTATTGAACATGGAAAAAATACTCAAGAAATTGCCGGATTCAAATGCAAAGAAGCAATTGTTACATTACAAAATGGTGAAACCACTCACGTATATTACACCAATGATATTGGAATTACAAACCCGAATTGGTCAAATCCGTATACAAAAATTGATGGAGTGCTAATGGATTTTCAAATGGAACGCTATGGGCTCGCGATGCACCTGAAAGCAAAATCAGTTTTCTCACAGACGATTGATGATACAGCTTTTAATATTCCTGAGGATCACAAAAAAATACCATTCGCTGAATTAGAAAAAATTTTACAGGAGTTGAACCCAGCCGCTAATTAAGATAAAGCATTTCTTTTTTCTCATTAGTTATATCCAAAGCGCTTCCCGTTTTATTGATTTTCATTTTTTTAACATCATTGAGTTAACAAGTTATTGTCTGCACGAAGGTTAATAGGGATCTTCATACCTATTTTTGAATAACATAGAAATAAGGTATAAGGAAATACGCCCTATACCTCATACCCCTTTATACCTTACCCATGGCTGAAGAAGAAGAACTAATCACCGGCAATAAATTTAAAACAGCACGAAATAATTTCCGTAAATCCCGAGAAGTGAATGAAGACGATGAACATTCAATAGAAGACCTTGCTGAGGAAGCATCCTCTGAAGAAGTTAGTGGAAAAGATTCTGCACGAAAAAGCCACTCGGAGAAGACAGAAGATAATGACGAAACACCCGCACCAAAAAGGAAAAGAAAGATTCCGAAAGAAAAAGTAAACCCTTTGCAGCCGGTAATTAGTTTTTTCAAAGACGAACGGCTGCACAGAGTTGTCGGCCTTGCGCTGATTTTAACTTCCATCTATTTACTCGTAGCATTCACCTCCTTTCTTTTCACCTGGAAAACCGATCAGGATAAAGTGATGGGGTCCTGGTGGCAATTATTTTTCCCCAGCGATGAAGTGAATCCTGCCTTAATTGCAACCGGCATTGACAACTGGCTCGGGAAACTAGGGGCAGTAGTTTCACACCTGTTCATTCATAAAGGATTTGGAGTCGCTTCTTACTTTTTTGTGGTGTTTTCTTTTCTTGCCGGGTTCAGAATACTTTTCAAAACATCTCTTTTCCCGCTGAGAATATTTTTTAAGCGCTCTCTGTTTATCATGTTCTGGAGTTCCGTTGCGCTTGGATATATTTTCCACAACGATTACTTTTTTATTGGGGGGACTTTCGGTTATCAAACAAGTTTGTGGCTGAATAAAACGCTGGGCATTATCGGCACCGGATTCCTGATGGTATTTTCTTTCTTCGGATTCATGGCGGTATCTTTCAATTATGCATTTGACTGGATGCGCAGCAAAGAATCCGAGCAACAAATGGAATCACTCGACACAATGGCAAAAACAGAAAATCTCCCTTCAGACAATATTGATATGGAGGTGATTACTGTACAACCTATTTTGGAAAATAAAACTGAAGCATCTATTGAACTTCCTGTAGAAGAATCCATTCATGCTGAACAGGAAGCTGAAAAGTCTTTAACTTTTGAAATGACGGCTGAAACGGAAGAGAAAGAAAAAGAAACTGACAAGAGTGAAGATGAAAATGTTGCGTTTGTGGTTGCGCCAACCAAGGAGGAAGTTGTGGTAGAAGAAACTGAAGACGACCTTACTTCATTCGGTGAGTTTGACCCTACACTTGAGCTTTCAGATTACCAGAAACCTTCTATTGACCTGCTGAAAGAATATGGCAGCAACGAGATAAATGTAAATCAGGAAGAGCTGCATGCAAATAAGGATAGAATTATCAGCACGCTCAAAAATTTCGGAATAGAGATTGCAAAAATAAAAGCTACGGTTGGTCCTACAGTTACCTTGTACGAGATCATTCCCGCTGAAGGCGTGCGTATTTCCAAGATTAAAAATCTGGAAGATGATATCGCGCTTTCACTCGCAGCGCTGGGCATCCGCATCATCGCGCCCATGCCCGGAAAAGGAACTATTGGAATTGAAGTTCCGAACAGTAATCCTGAAATAGTTTCCATGCGATCCATCATCGCTTCGGAAAAATTTCAGAATACTACGTTTGAATTGCCCTTCGGCTTAGGGAAAACTATTTCGAATGAAACTTTCATTGCGGATTTAACTAAGATGCCTCACTTGTTGATTGCAGGAACAACAGGGCAGGGAAAATCTGTAGGTCTGAACGTGATACTCACTTCTCTTCTTTACAAAAAACATCCTGCACAGGTAAAATTTGTTTTGATCGATCCGAAGCGGGTGGAACTAACACTCTTCAATAAGATCGAAAGACATTTCCTTGCCAAACTTCCAAACTCGGAAGATGCAATCATTACCGACACAACCAAAGTGATTCATACGCTCAAGTCGCTTTGCATGGAAATGGACGATCGTTTGACCCTGTTCAACACAGCAATGGTTAGAAATATTAAGGAATACAACACGAAGTTCATTGCCAGAAATTTAAATCCGAAAAAAGGACACAAATTCCTTCCTTATATAGTAGTGGTGGTGGATGAGTTTGGCGATCTGATCGCACAGGCAGGAAAAGAAATAGAAACTCCTTTAACGCGCCTTGCTGCAGTTGCGAGGGCAACCGGAATCCATTTGATCATTGCTACTCAGCGTCCTTCAGTGAACGTAGTGACAGGACTTATTAAAGCAAATTTCCCTGCACGAATTGCTTTCCGCGTTCAATCAAAGATAGATTCAAGAACTATTCTCGATTCAGGCGGTGCCGATCAATTGATTGGTAAAGGAGATATGCTGTTTTCATTGGGAAGCGAGTTGATTCGTTTGCAGTGTCCATTTGTAGATACACCGGAAGTAGATAGCGTAACAAGCTTCATCGGTAACCAGCGCGGCTATCCCGAAGCATTCAAGCTGCCTGAATATATTGATGAAGATGCAGAGGGAATGGATGATATGGATCCTTCGGAGCGTGATTCTTTTTTTCAGGAAGCTGCCCGGATTGTGGTTACTCACCAGCAAGGATCCGCATCACTACTCCAGCGAAAACTCAAGCTCGGGTATAACCGCGCAGGAAGAATTGTTGACCAGCTGGAATCGGCAGGAATCATCGGACCATTTAAAGGAAGCAAGGCGCGCGAAGTACTTATAAAAGATCCCGCTACTTTGGAACAGTTATTGTCTAAAGCAGACCGAAGCGTAGATGGCATGGGTGATGGTGAACCAATCGTATAACCTTCAGAAAAAATAAAGATTATGATTTCAATGAATATCCGGAAGTTTAACTCACAAGTCGCAAGCGTTTACTTTTTACTTTCTACTTTTTACTTCTTACTCCTTACTTCTGTTCATGCCCAACAACCGAAAGAGGTGGTTGATGCAAAAGCAAAAGGAATACTGGATGAAGTGGCAGCAAAGACAAAAACATATACGTCCATCAAAGCGGAATTTACTAATGTAACGGAAAAGCAAGAAACCAATGCCAAATCAAAAGTTACGGATACACAAACCGGAACGCTTCAACTAAAAGGAACAAAGTACAAGCTGGAATTTAAAGGACAAACTATTTTCTGCGACAGCAAAACCCAGTGGACATATATAAAGGAATCAAACGAAGTGCAGGTGAACAATGCTCCTGATCCCAAGGAGACCGACAACATCAATCCTGTAAACATTTTTACCCTCTACGAAAAAGGGTACAAGTACAAATATGAAAAGGAAGATGTTGTAAGTGGAGTAAAAGTGGACATCGTGAACCTTTATCCTTTGGATGCCGCTAAAAAAACCTATCACACCATACGGCTCACCATTGACAGAGAAAAAAAACAGATCATCGCAGTAAAGATCATTAACAAGAACGGAACATCCAGTACTATCACTGTAAAAAACTTCACTCCCAATTCAGATATGCCGGATACGATGTTCACCTTCAGCAAAGCGGATTATAAAGGCGTGGAAGTGGTGGATTTGAGGGATAACTAAGGCAGAAGCCCAAAGTCTTAAGCTCCAAGTCCCAAGCATTAATACTTTATTTCAAAGAGAGGGAGGTAAGATTCCAAACGTGGAATTTGGGATTTGAGGCTTGGATCTTGGGACTTATTTTAGTATTCATCCTCATTAAAGAAGAAATCCTCTTTGGTAGGGTAATCGGGCCAGATATCGTCAATGGATTCAAACACTTCCTCATCATCTTCAATTTCCTGAAGGTTCTCAATTACTTCCATGGGTGCACCTGTGCGGAGCCCGAAATCAACTAATTCGTCTTTGGTTGCAGGCCAAGGAGCGTCTTCGAGGTAGGATGCTAATTCAAGTGTCCAGTACATTGTTTGGGGTTTTATTAATTATTGAAAAGGATTCTGAGTTTTTTGTCTTTCTTCAAAAGTTGCGCAAAGGTAAAAATTTCCGTTACCGAGCAAAAAAAATGTGAGAAAACTTTATGAGGAAATACGAAGGACTTTTAGCAGCCCTTTTTGTCATGCTGAGCGGGTAAGCATCTCCAAATAGATTCCTCGACTCCGCTCGGAATGACAGACGCATTTATTACAAATCACATCTTTGCTTGCCAGGGAATTTCTTCCGCCTTCAGGTCATGAGAAAGTTTGCGGGAAAGCACAAAGAGATAATCGGAAAGACGATTGAGATATTTAATGATAAGATCATCCACTTTTTCTTCGCTTGCCAGATGCACAGCGCAACGTTCGGCTCTGCGGCAAACGCAGCGCGCAATGTGGCAATACGAAACGGTGCTATGCCCGCCCGGAAGAATGAAGGAGCGCATCTCGGGCAACGCTTCGTTCATCGCATCCATTTCTTTTTCCAATGCAGTGATGTCTTCTTCTTTTATATCAGGAATTTTTATTCCGCTTTTTGCCGGGTCGGAAGCAAGATGAGAACCTATGGTGAACAGCCGATCCTGAATGTATATAAGGATTTCTTTTGAGTGTTTATCTATATTCTGATCACGAATCAATCCTATCCATGAATTGAGTTCATCCACCGTTCCGTAAGATTCTATGCGGATATGGGATTTCTTAACCCTTGTTCCTCCCAAGAGTGAGGTCTCGCCTTTGTCGCCTTTCTTTGTATAGATTTTCATTCTAAATAAAGATTATACGGATTTTTAAATACATTATATTGATTATCTTTTTGTCGGTTTTCACATTGGCAGTCGTACCACACGGGCATTACTGTCTGCTAATGATTTATGTAAAGTGTATCCCCGTGAATTACATCTTCGGGGCGTTTATAATTTATACTGTCTAAGAATAAAGCAAATTTTAGTTCAGTCCCAAGTAAGGAATTTAATTTTCTTAAATTGTATTGTAATTTAAGAATCTTCCGTGAGCATGGGAGACTAACTGGTGTCCCTTCTCCGGTTAGGGGATCATATTTCATAGTTGTGGAATCTATGTCCATATTATAAAGGTTAGTAAGGATAGAAAGGCTGTCTGGGTTACAAAGCCTATACTGAGATTGAACTATACTAACACTATCCCAATATTCCTGTGGAAGGGGTACATACTCTGGAGTTTCAATCCTATAGTTAAATAACCAAAACAACATACTCGAATCAATGTTAGACCTAAGTGTTTTTTCATTTAATTGACCACAAGCAAGGGTAGGTAATAGCAGAAGGATTAATATGTGTTTCAAAGTCCTTGTATAGTTTTTAAGGGCACAAAATTAGCGATGTTCTTTTTCATATTCTTGTTGATTTTGCCATAATCGCAAGGTGTTTTTGTCTTTGCCTAAATTATAATCTTTTCCTGCTGGGCGAATCCAGTCTGGGTCTGTTGTACGGGAGTTTTTTATAGAAGAACTATTTTTATCATCCTCTTGTTCGCTATTCATTAGTTCGTCCAATGCTACATTCTTATGAAAATAGTGTTGTCCATTTGTTGCAATGTATTCAGCATCTAACCCAATAGCGTCATTAATTTTAGAACCAAGATTGATGTCATTCCATTCCGCCCTATCCATACAATCGCTTTCATTATATGTTGAAGAGAATTTTTTCTTGTGCACTATTAATTCGTTATTTTCTTTATCGAAAATTTTTACTATCAACTGTCCACTAATCCATTTACAACCATTTCCACTAATATCAAAGATTCCAATATTATATGAAATATTTCCGTCAGCATACTTGGATGCCCATATTCTCATCTGTCTTGTTGGAGTAGTCTCGGTACTTGAAATGATTTCTTTGAAATCGAATGATGGTTCTTCATAAACCACATTTTGAGGTTTAGTAAGTGCCTCTCTTGCTAAGGAAATATTATTTGCAAATCGTTCAGAAAAAGATTTGATATCCTTTTTATTATTAAATGCAAAAGATATACCCAACGATTGCATATTGCCCATAGCACATTCCCAATCAAGGGTTGGGGGGCAGCTTATAGTTAAGTCATCAGGTCGTTCTTTGTACATCTGTTGAGTTTTTTGATTCCACTTGCTGATATATTTTCCAAATTCCATTTCGCTCAAAGAATTATATTTTGCAAATAAATCAGAAACCATATTGTCCATTTCTGTCAGAGATTTACTGATTGTCTCTCTTCGGGCTGTGCATGGGTCAATAGTATTATCTTTCGAGTAATTTGATCCCTTTTGAAAAAAAGCTATTAATAAAATAACTCCTAAAGCAATAAGTATGTAAAGAGTCGTTTGGGGTTTCTTTTTGTCTTTCATAAAGTTGGTATTAACGGGTTGCTCTGTTTTCCATAGCATTGTGCCGAGCTTCATTTTTACAAATTTGTCTGAGGGCGCTTAACTTGTTAGCAAAAATATTATACTTTTTTGTCCTTTTGTCCAAGTCAAGAGTTGGTCGTAGTTTTATTATTATTTTTTCTTCAATATCATAAAGTATTTCATTTTCTTTTAATGAATCAAATTCCCAATATCCGATTTCTAAATTTTGTTTCATCCATGAGGTTAATTTACTTTCGCTCTCAATGTCAAATTTATAGTTGTCAATTGCAATCTTGTCTAAAGTGCCATTGCGTGTAAAAGCTGTAGAATTAAATTTTGTTTTGAATATAGCACCAATAGAACGTCTAAGAGTTGAGTTTCCTGATCTTTTGTCATTGAAATGTGTTTTAAAATCTCGTTTTTTCAGGCTGTCTTCTGCTTTGCCTACATAAATTATTTGTCCGCCTTTACCGAATTGTTTCAAGTTAGATTTGTCTGTCAAGATGAATGCATAAAGTCCAGGGTTGTCTGAATAAACAGAATGTTCTGAAAAACATTTTTTCGTTTTTAATATTGTTTGTATTATTTTATCTGTTGATGTCGTCATAGAATTACCGATACTTTGTCCGCTACCTACGTACCTGTCCATGAAGCGAGAAACTATTGCTTATTTTTTTTCTTGTTTGGTGCAGAGAATGCAAACATAAACCATTTTATCCATTACAGCACTTCTCTGTTCGGGGAAAAACCATTCTTACAACAGCCCTGATTTATTTTTCATTCTTCTGCTTGTACCCGCCAAAGTGATACATCATTTAATTATTGGTGTTTGCACCCATTTGCGCAATATCTTCTTCATGCCTAACCAGAAGAAAACCATCAGCGCAAAGTACTCATCCCAAAGAAAAAGTTATTTATTTCGGCTAAAGCCCAATGTATTTTTCTTCAATAGCCACGACCTTAAGGTCGTGGCAAATAATGCAATACAATAAGGACTTTAGTCCAAACTGCGTAAGGCCTAATACTATGGCTCAGGTATGTTCGTTATAAGGGAAGAAACACCACAGCATAATAAAACAAAACCCTTAAACCATTTGCTCACATATCACCGCAGCCGCCTCACATTGCACAGCCCTTTCATCGTGCCGGCAAGGGGCTGTGAAGTGTTGAGAAGCATAAGCACAGCATCATACTATAATAATAAGGTATTGCATCCAAGCAGAACAATATCTTTCAGTAGTAATACAATGTCATACTACGGCAGTATGACATTGCGGAGAGGCAGTGCAATATCATACTACAGCAGTATGATGCCATACTATAGCAGCATGATACCATATCATGGCAGTATGATACCATACTATAGTAGTATGATACCATATCATGGCAGTATGATGCCATACAACAGCAGTATGATGCCATACTATAGTAGTATGATACCATATCATGGCAGTATGATACCATACAACAGCAGTATGATACCATACCATGGCAATATGATGCCATATCATAGCAGTATGATATCATACTAAGGCACGCACACATCATGGAGCAACCATGAAATACGACAAAACGCCAAAAGAATGCAAAAAAGTGGTTTGGATTAACCTACTTGATGCTTACTGCCTCCCCATATCCATCGGGCTTGCTTTCGAAACAGTAAGGATGTGTGTGTTTTGCGTGTCGGATTCAATCAGCCCGTCTTTCAGGCGCACAATGCGGTGAGCGTGCTGGGCAATATCTTCTTCATGCGTAACCAAAATGATGGTGTTGCCCTGCTTGTGAATTTCTTCAAACAATCCCATGATCTCTTCCGAAGTTTTTGAGTCGAGGTTCCCGGTGGGCTCATCGGCATGAATGATGGAGGGCTTGTTCACCAGCGCGCGCGCCACTGCCACACGCTGTTTTTGCCCGCCTGAAAGTTCGTTCGGTTTGTGCTTCACGCGGTCGCCAAGACCCACATGCTCCAGTGCCTGCATGGCAAGTTGAATGCGGTCTTTTTTATTTACTCCCGCATAAACAAGAGGAACGGTAACATTCTCTAAAGCGGAAAGGCGGGGCATCAGGTTAAATGTTTGAAACACAAAACCAATTTCCTTGTTGCGCACTTCCGCCAGCTGGTTATCACTCATGCGCGCAACGGAATTTCCGTTCAGAATATATTCTCCTTTTGAAGGAGTATCCAGGCAGCCGAGCACATTCATCAAGGTAGATTTCCCCGAACCCGAAGGACCCATCAGCGCAACATATTCGTTCTTGTAAATATCCAGCGTAACGGAACGAAGCGCATAGATCACTTCTGTTCCTACTTTATAAGAACGACCGATGTCTTTCAGTTGAATGATTGTTTTCATTGCAAGGCAAAGGTATTTATTTCGGCTAGGCTGTTAGCTCCCCTCCTTAGAAAGGAGGGGTTGGGGTGGTTGAAATCCCCCTCCCCTGCGGGACTCCCCCTTTTCAAGGGGGAGAGCGCAACTATCAGAAACGAACAATAAAATTTTCCTTCGCCTGTTCTTTGCGGAAGAATACCAATCCGAGAAAGAACAGATCAATGCTTACCCTAACCTGAGGATGAGATTTTATTTCTTCCCAGGCGCTTTCCATTTCATCTGACCAGTGTATATCGTCAAAAATAAAGACGGAATCATTGCCTGCATGCTCCAAGCATTGGGTGAAGTATTGTAAAGTAGGCTCTTTGCGATGATTGCCATCGAAGAAGATAAAATCCAATTTGCCCTTGGATATTAGATGTTGGATATTAGAAGTCAGTACAACATCAAAATCTCCAACAACTGTTTCAATATTATCTAAACTGAGTGATTCAAAGTTTTTTCTTGCTTCAGCGGCAATGTTCGGGCAACCTTCAATGGTGATTACTTTCGCATTTGGATTTGCAGAAGCAAGATATGCTGTGCTGATGCCGAGCGAAGTTCCGAGTTCCAAAATACTGTTTGGCTTGAAATGATTCACCAGCCGAAAAAGAAGTTGTCCGTATTTTGCGCTCTTAAGCGAGAGTTCTGCAATTGCGCTGATGGTTCTTTTGCCGGATTTGCCTGTACCCAGATCAGTCACTTCAATTTCTCTTAAGGAGAACAGCATTTTTCTTCTCAGCTTTTCAATATTGTTAAAAGCATAGTAACTGCCTTTTTTGTTTATCACTTCATTAACCAGCTCAAATACAAATGGCGAATGGATTCCGTGAGGAGTCTTTGCAGTGAGCAGATACTGAATGTATTTTATGAAGAATAAAATAGATTTCACAAGACGAAATTAGTAATTCATGAAGTCCATAACTGAAAATTTCTACTTTTGGGCAAATAAAAACAAACATCATCTTTAACTTTGACTCTCTTTGATTTTCTTCTCGCTTATAGAGAACAACAGGAAACAAAATAGCTGCTCACAACAATTCTATGGAAAACTTTGCAATCGTAATTCACGGAGGTGCCGGAACTATTCTCAGGGACAGCATGAGCCCCGAACTGGAAAAACAATATAAAGCCAAACTCAGCGAGTCGGTGAAAGCAGGATATGATATTCTCAGCAAAGGCGGTACTGCGCTGGATGCAGTGGCAGCATCCATAAAGGTGCTGGAAGATTCTCCTTTATTCAATGCAGGGAAAGGTTCCGTGTTCAATCACGAAGGAAAAAATGAAATGGATGCATCCATCATGGATGGCAAAACGCTCATGGCAGGTGCTGTGGCGGGTGCCCGTGCCATCCGCAACCCGATTGATGGCGCGCGCGTGGTAATGGAAAAATCTCCTCATGTGATGTTTTCGGGAGAGGGAGCCGACACTTTCGCGAGAGAGCAAGGGCTGAAAATGGAAGAGCCGGCTTATTTCTACGATGAAAAAAGATGGCAGCAGTTGCAACAGATTAAAGATCAGGAAAAAATTACGCTCGATCATTCATCCGGAACACCCGGCTGGGTTCATCCTAAAGATGCAGAGTTTCTTCACGCCCCCGATGATTCTATCGGGGCAGGCAAAAAATTCGGCACAGTGGGCTGCGCAGCGCTCGATAAAAAAGGAAACCTTGCTGCGGGAACTTCCACCGGAGGAATGACAAACAAGAAATGGGGACGCGTGGGCGATTCTCCTATTATCGGGTCCGGAACGTATGCGAATAACAAAACCTGTGCGGTGAGCTGCACCGGTCATGGGGAATATTTCATCCGTAATGTAGTTGCCTACGATGTTTCTGCATTGATGGAATACAAAGGCATGACATTGGAACAGGCAACACACGAAGTGGTGATGAATAAACTGAAACCACAGGGCGGAGAAGGCGGGCTCATTGCCATTGACACAAAGGGAAATATTGCAATGCCTTTCAATACTGCAGGCATGTATCGTGCTTGCATGAACAAAGACGGAAAGAGCGAAGTAAAAATATATAAGGAATAGAGATAAAAAAGATTTCCTCGTTATTTCAAACTATCTATATTTGCACTCTTTTTGGAGAGCCTAGCTCTCCCGATAGCTATCGGGATGGTTCAGAGTCCGAAATGAAAAAATACAATATGGGAGCCTAGCTCAGTTGGTTCAGAGCATCTCGTTTACACCGAGAGGGTCGGGGGTTCGAGCCCCTCGGCTCCCACAGAAATCCGGTCTAGTGCCGGATTTTTTTTTGCCTGCTTGGTTTTACATATTTTTCCCTCCTACTAAACTGCATATCTATTACGTTGGTCATACAACGGAAGAACGAGTATTGGCGGCAGAACAATGCTGATAAAATTTGTCCGCGACATGCTGCACGAATAGCATTCTTATTATACCTGTGTTGTTTTGCTATTACATTGTATGATTTCAGATAGCTTTTATCACCGTTTAGAAAAGAAGAAACCATCTTGAAATACTTCTTTTCAGCCATGGCGAGTGCATGAATCAATTTGAAAAGTTCAGCGCCTTACTTTTTCATGATTGTACTAATTATTGATTATAAATGTATGTGTAGTTCTAAATATAAGTGCATCCGGTGGAACAGGTGCATATACATGGAGTCCGGCTAATGGATTAAGTTGTACTATTTGTCAAAATCCAACAGCAACTCCGGATCAAACCACCTCTTATACCATTTAGAATTATAAATTAGTCCTATAAGCCGACAAATATAGTTTGTAAGAGGTTAATGATTTTATTCTCTTTATAGTGATCTGCTCCTGTATGGTTTTGTCGAGATGATCCTGTAAGTGCTGTATGGTGAGATG
>JACRAL010000104.1 GCA_016213435.1 Bacteroidota bacterium | reverse complement strand
AGGATTTTACTGCACTACCACCTTCTCCGTATAAATTTTACCTGCACTCTGCACTTTTACAAAGTAGATGCCTCTGGGTTGAGCGGATAGATCAATTGTGGATTGATTATTTATTATTGATGATTGATAAATAAGCTGACCGAGGGGGTTGTAAATGAACGCCTCCGATGCGCCTGCATTGCTTTGTTCTTTTAACTGCAAGGTGAATCTTCCCTCATTTGGGTTGGGAGAAATATCAGCATTAAGAGTACTTGTTGTTTTTGGTTTTGCAGGTTCATTCAACGCTATAGGTGCATCGGGAACAGAACTATGCTGTTGCGCTTTGCGGAAATAAGTATGATCATCACAACCTATTGATGGATCAATATAAGCATGAAAACTACTGCCTGAATATGCAACAGAGCCATTTGCCCCGGGCGTTATAACTATTTTTTTGCCGGCAGTAAAAGTTACCTTGCTGTTATCTGAACCTGATATATCCCCCACTTTAAAACTGCTTGCGTATAAAGTATTGTTTGCATGATAATCTACCGTGTAATTATTATTTGTGTTTGTATACGTATTATTAATTGTATAATCATCATTAACAGTTGTGTTATTTACATACGCATTAGGGCATTGTCCATCCATATTGAAGATGGTAATTTGACCGTCATAGTTTCTGAAAACAATTAATGCATCTTTGTCAGTTGAGAGTTTATATTTTCCTGTACCCATAGCGCGGATAGATTGATTTTGATCAGGAGGAAAGATTGGAAAATATTCACCATACACAGGTGTAATTGCACCGCTCTTTACTTTGTAAATTAAAATTTGTCCGTCCGCATCACGGTGTACCGCAATATCATCTATTCCATCACCGTCAAAACTTCCCGCTGTAATACCGTTCCATGAGTTGCAGCACCCCGCCCCTGTATATTGATATGCTTGGGTAAAAGTTCCGCTTTGATATTTGAAAATAGTTATGTTGCCCGGAGTATTATCAACCACTGCTATCTGCGGAATGTTTGTGCCGTCAAAATTTCCGGATGTAATTCCAACTGCATTACTGATTCCTAAATTGGAAATAAATACCGGCTGCTGTATGCTGCCGTTATATTTTATCATATAAGCATCACCATTAGCGGCTACTGCTATCGCTTCATCTCCCGGATTAGTTGGATCAAAATCTCCCGAAGTTAACCCGGCCCATGTAACAGATGAGGAAACAGATTCTTCATTAAATGTTGTTCCGTTTTGTTTGAGCAGGTAAATCTTTCCTGGCGGTGTTTTGTTGAATGTATTGCTTAATGCAATTACTTCATCACCCTGATGATGTGCGGGATTGCCGTCATAATCAAAATCTCCTCCGGCTATCCCTTTCCATATCTCATAAGGTGTATGACCGGCACTGTTTGCCACTACCCAGCAATTATCAGGAAAAATATTAGGATTATCGCAGATATCGGGCGTGTATGTATAAAAAGTGCCGTTGCTGAAATCCATAGAAACAAAATCTTTCATTCCATTATTATCAAAATCGCCACTGGCTAAATAATATACATTGCTGCCGGGGCTATGCCCTCTGCGCACTGCAATGGGATTAAATTTGTAGTTGGAATTATTGGGCGTGTTCCACAATATATCATGGCTTTGAGCCATTGAAAGTTCAGAGAGTGCTACCAAACTACTGCTTGTATGATAGATGGCTTGTTCGGAAACAACATCTGATATTTGCTGATAAATATACGGATTATATTGAGAGAGGAAAATATAATGACCAATTGATGTACCGCTGTTGCATACATCGGTATTTGTTCCAAAAGTATTTTGCGCAAAAGTTAAAGGGGCCTGGTAAACATGCTTTGCAAAAGTATTTGCAAATCTCTGCATATCGTTTAAATTAAAAAGAGGATTTATTACATTATAATAATCCTGTATGTTATACTTATAACATATATTTGCGAATTCCATTACCAGATAGGCGTGATCAATATCTTCAATACATGAGCAATCATAAGTATGGCACCATGTGTAAGAGGTGTTATCATTTGCATTTAGCTGCAAAATATTTCCGTGCAAAGTAGTTGCAATATTTGAGATATGATTCCAATAGGTTGAAGCGTAAGAAGAATTACCGGCATCAGACTCCACAAGATACATTAATGACAATGTTTTTCCCATGGCGCATTGCATATTTATTTCGTCTTTTCCCGAACTGCAATCATTTCTTTTGTGATGATACGCAACATCAAAACTGCACCAGTTAGAATCATGATACTGCAATGTTTCATTTATCCTGCCTCTGAGCCAATTTGCAAAATCACTAAAAGTAATAATGTTCGTCCCGCCTAAATAACTTCCTTGCGTTTCGAGAGGCACAATTTCTCCCGAAAGATTCATAAAGTCCTGATCATTTTGCATAAAATAAACAAACTCCGCCATTGGATATGTTATAACAGCAGAATGTAAAACTCTGTTTAACCAGCCATCACATTCACTAGCATCATCGTCCGTAGACCAAGCTTTACTCGTATTGTCAAGTGGGGAAGATGGGTTTTGGCAGTCCGTTGGATTAGTAATCGTAACATTTGCAACGTTATCATCCCTTCTTTCCTGTATTCTTTTAACATGGATAATGAATTTTTCCAAGTATTTCTTATCCTTTGTTGCGCGGAACATATTGATATAAGATTCTATGTATGCATATTCATTATTACTCAAGGTTCTCTCTGCATTACAATCATAAGAAAAACCCTGTCCTTGTGCACCTCCGTTAAATTCATACCAATCAAAACCGCTTCGATATGTCTGGGCGTATAATTGACATGACACAGAAAATAATATGATGAATATTTTTTTCATTTTTTAAAGTTATATGAAAATCCAAAATTGGTATTGATAAATTTTAAATAATTCATTGTAAATTCTCCAGGATAATACTTTGAATCATGGATAAGTGGCGTAATTGCATGATGATATTTTGGCTCTATAAAAACGGCAATACTTTTGTTCAAAGCATAGAGAATTTTCATATTTAATAGTACAAGATATATCATTGATCCATTTTTAAAAAGTACCTGGTCTATCCCACCACAATTACAAGAGTTGTTTTCTAAATAACTTAATTCTATTCCTGTTCCTAATTGATACTTAATCTTATTATGTCCGAAAGACCATTTGGGTTCCAAAGAAATACTCAATAACGAATAGTCATAATTATCAACACGGGAAAATTTCGGTACTGGTGGAAATGTTACCAGATATTTATATCCCAATTTATTATATGATATACCCGATGAGAGATCAAAAAAATGAAGTACTTTATATGAAAATGCAATGCCTGATCCATACCCCCATTTTACTTTTTTTTCGAAATCATAATTTGCGCTCGAGAAGTTATAGGTATTAAATGCATATATGTGCCCTGCAGAAATTCCAACTGCCCATCTCCTTATTTTTTCTTTTGGTAAAGTATCTTTTTTTACATCAGAAAAATTCTGTGCAAACCCAACAAGAGAAACCAAAACAAAAAATACTATTTGAAAAAAATATTTCATTAATTATCTGATGATTGAAATGTTTCCTTTTTTCTCATAAGTGTCAATGAGAGTAATCACCTTGCAAAAAAAAGTATATACCCCATCGTTAAGAGGCAATCCGTTGAAAGTGCCATCCCATACATCATTTATATTATTAGTTTCAAAAACTTTTTCACCCCATCGGTCATAAATTGTTATTTTAAATTCTTTTACGCAGACATTATCCTTTCTATAAAATTTCAGCACATCGTTCTGCCCATCAGCATTCGGGCTAAAAGCATTGGGAATGTAGACGAATGCAGAGGTGTCATGCGAAACATATGGAATGGATAACAACGCAATATCCTTGCAGTTTGTAGATTTATTTATTATCAGCGACACATTATAGTCAGCGGAATCATTGTAGTGATGGCAGGAATGCTTTAAAGAGTTATTGCTTCCATCACCGAAATCCCATTCCCATGTTAAGGCATTGACTGATTGATCGGTAAAATTTACGCAATTGTCTTTGCAAGGGTTATACTCATAAGTAAACAATGCATGGCTATTATTAATAACTGTAACTTCTGAAGTTAAAGTTTTCGAATCACAAAAAGCAGCAACTGTTACAGAATACGTTGTGGTTGAAGCAGGAGAAACATTTATTGCGTTAGTCGTTTCTCCCGTACTCCATAAATAATTTATTCCGCCTGTTGCAAAAAGAGAAGCAGTGCTTCCAATGCAAATAGAAGTATTAGCAGAAATATTCGCAATTAGTGGTAATAAAGAATATTCCCATAAATCTTTAATGCTTTGTGCGTTTCCCCATCCATAAGTGTATAAACCCGAACCAATGTATGCTTTATTGTTTATTATAAATGACGGCTGATCAAATCGTTTTAATCCGGGGAAAGAGTCACTTTGACTCCATGTATTTGCAATAGGGTCATACATCCAAAAATCATTTAAAATGTCATCGTATTTATCCATGGATCCTAATCCAAGAAAACCATATCCACATAAACTAAAGCCTGTGGCTCCGCGCCTACCTACTCCGGGTAGATTTGCCTTTTGTGCCCATGCATTATTTGCAGAATTATATTCCCATAAATCATTAAAGTGGGTTATTGTATCCCATCCTGTTCCTAAATACGCCTTGCTATCAATAACAAAAACAGCGCGGTCAATATCTTTTCTTTTTCCTGGAAAAAAGTTTGCTACCTGCTGCCATGTATCAGTTGCGGGGTTGTATTCCCAAAAGTCTCCATACATGTAATAACCATTTGTACCTGTTCCCACATATCCTTTGCCACCTATTGCAAAACCTACTGCCTGTTTTCTTTTTACTCCGCCAAAGTTGGCAACCTGCACCCAAGTATTTGTAGATGGGTCATATTTCCAAAAATCATTAAAAAGATATGCAGCATTGTTAGTTTCTCCTGTTCCAACATATCCATAATTGCCGATAGAGAAACCTACTGCTTCAAATCTTTTGCCTCCGCCAAAATTTGCTTTTTGCGTCCATGTGTTATTTGCAGGGTCGTATTCCCAGAAGTCTTCAAGAATAGCTGTCATATAACATAAACCAGTTCCTAAATATCCTTTATTCCCAATCGTAAATGCAACAGCAGAATGTCTTGAAAGCCCCGGACAAGCTGCTTTTTGTGTCCAATTACCTTGTGCTTTACTATACATAGGCAATAAAAAAATGAAAATAATAAATAAAGCATTTATTTTCATTAATAAATTTTCATTGGTCTCAGCCGTTAGTTGAAACTATGCGCTTTCAGCGCAAGCCTTTCAGGTTCTATGAATTTATATTTAGTCATCCTACGTCAAGTATTTTTTTCAAGCCATACAGCGAGAATTTTATTCTCGCTGTTTACAACCTATGCACTTCCATTGCATAGTGGTTTAGTTTTTCTCCAGTGCTTCAATTCTTTTTTCAAGTTCTGAATTTTTATTTTTCAACATTTCGTTTTCTTTCTGCAAATCAATAATGTCAAGGGTGTTGTCTTCAATGTTCCATATAAATCCGCGCATGGTTTTTCCTGCTTGCAATCCATTTATTTCTATTTCTTTTCCGGATTCAATTTCGGGCAGGTGTTTGTTTGTTTTAATGTAAGCAAGCTTTTCCTGCCATGTCATGCGCTGATAAGTTGGTTCAAATTTAAAATCGCACCAAGGTGTTGTTACTATCCATTCTGTAGATTGTATGGTTCCGCAAACAGCCAGCTTTACACCGATAGGAATAGTTTCAGATCCTATCCCCACACTGCCGCTGAATAATGCATTCCCATTCACATCTAATTTTTCTAAAGGATTCAGAGTGCCCAATCCGAGATTCCCTTTGCCTGCCCCATCCAGCAGCTGGCAATAAATATCTGTTGAGTCTGTGGTGCGGAAAACAAGTTTGCTGGCGCCTTGGTAGTTTCCGGGTCCTGTGGCATGAATGATAACGCCTTTGGTGCCTGTTCCTCCTCCGATCATGTATACACCCGCTGCCGTTTGACCGGTATTGCTCACTAAAAAGAAGGTGTTGGAAGTGGAAGTAACGCCAGCTATTGGAAATTGGGTATTGGATGCCACCACCGCAATGCCTCCTTGGTCTAAGCGTATGCTCCCTCCCGATACATGGAGTTTGTAAAGGGTATTGGGAGTGGCTGTGCCAATGGCTAAAGTGCCGGCAGAAGCGTTGATAATTGTATTGTTATTATTTCCTGATTCACTTTGAATAGTCAGAGGTCCATTATCTGTCCACAAACTATTTGAGGTTCCAAGAGAACCTGTTCCAAGATATAAAGATTGGCTGCCGACTTTAATTCTGTTTATAACAAATACGTTATCAAAAGACGGTTGGTTGGTAATGGCTGTGGTTTGCACTGTTCCGTCAGAGAATTTAATGGAAGCTGCCGTAACATTTCCGGTGGTAATCAGATTGTTTCCTGCAAAATCAACTGTTCCGGAGGGAGAAGTGATGCTGCTTGTTGTTAACTGTCCGCTTACAGCCGCATTGTTTGTTACTGTGAGCGTTGTTCCTTGCAATCCTCCTGAAGCTGTGATATTTGCTCCCGAAATATTTCCGGCAGTGCTCAGGTTATTGTTTCCGAAAGAAATTGCTCCGGTGGAGGATGTAATAAGGTTGGAGTTGATGCTTATGTTCCCCGCTTTCAGTGATAGTACCTGTGCAAGCGAATCAAAATACGCATTGCCTGATGCATGCATTCTTCCTGCAACATCTAACTTTTGTGTTGGAGTAGTTGTTCCGATTCCTACCCAGCGGTTGGTATAGGTAATGCCGCTTCCGTTTGCCTGCCATAGCGCTTGCGAAAAACTTTGAGTGTTAAAGAAAAGAAGCAATGCCATTGCCCCCATCCCTATTGGGATGCTGATGCGGAGATTTATTTTCATGGAAATGTAAATTTTAGTGATGGTTATTGGTTGGCTAAGAAACATTGGGTTGAAAAAAAGCCCCGCACATAAATATGTACCGGGCTTTGCTGTAAATTATTGTCCTTATTATATGAGTGAGTGCCATTGTATTGTGTTTTGCGTTCACAAGGTAAATATAAAATAACTTTTCAAACCGGCAATATGGGTTTTCGTCATGGAAACTTTTTGTCCGAGCCCGTACCCTCTTTGGAATTATTTTATCCGGTTTGCTGAAAGACGAACACTGCACTCTGCCGGCACTAATACTTAATCACTTTAATAGAAATCTTCTGTTTTTCAGTCTGGGCGGTAAGGATATACACACCCGATTGTATCCAATCCGTATCATTTATTTCAAAAGTAGAAACATTCGACTCCATGTTGATTTCCCGATCAAGTATTTTCCTTCCTGTAATATCAGATAAAGAAAAAATAACTTTTTCTCCTATCCAGTCTACAAATGAAATGTTAAGCTCGTCACTAAAAGGATTGGGATAAACACTAATCACATCCTCTCTACCGGCAGAAAAATCATTGATACCAAGCAACACATCTGCCAAACAAAAATCCGGAATACCATAACCAACCTGCGAATCAGGATTTTTACCGTATTGGCTTGCGCTTTGTTGAATGGCGTATAGTAATTGTACGTTTGCAGATGTTGGATGCGCCTGCCATAAGCAGGCAGCCATTCCTGCCAGGATAGGAGATGCAAATGAGGTTCCGCTTGAATATTCAATAGCTGTCGTGTCCGGATTTGAAATAACAACATCTTGTCCCTGCGCAACAACATTCGGCTTGATCCTTCCATCATAACTCGGACCTCGTGAACTGAAACCCGCACTGTTTCCCATGGAATCTACCGCACCCACTGTCAAAGCGCCATCTGCATCGGCAGGAGTGCCAATAAAATGCCAGGGAGATCCGCCCATATTTCCTGCACTGCACACCGGCAAAATACCTTTACTCGCTGCAATGTTGGTGGCAATGGCAATGGGTGTGGTATGGCCATTCATATCAGCATATGAATGATCGGCAGGATTCACTACCATTACACTATCTATCTTCACAGAATCAAAAAGAGTGTAACCCAGTGAAGTATTAAATATATCCGCCCCAGCGCTGTCGGCAAACTCAGCAGCCGAGGCCCAGTTATATTCTTCAATGATACTTTCGCTTGGGGTTTCTTCAGTAATGAAAAGCAAATATTGTGCTTTTGGAGCAGTGCCCACCAGTTGACCCGGAAGATTCGCTCCCATCGTGGAAAGTGTTCTTTCTCCGTGCTTATGTGAACCATAGACGAGCGAATCATTATCAACAAAATTCCACTTGGCAATAATTTGTTTGTTCATCCGAAGCGAATCAAAAGCCGTCAGCGAATCAACCCTCCAAAAACCGGCATCCATCATTGCTATGATCATTCCTTCTCCGTGAAATCCTTTATCATGCAAACAAATACCATTAAGCATATTTATTTGATTGAACGAAGGTCCGTAATTGTACCCCGAAGAAAAATTAGAATTCGGAGTTTGAAGTTTAGTGTTTGAAGAAATGGGGATTTTAGAAACGTTATAATTTTCTACCTCAAACTGCTGACTGCTGACTGCTGACTGCTGATTACTTTTAATCTTTTTCACCGAAACAGAATTCGCAACAAAGGAAATTTTTTTTATCTGATTCACGGCATTCGTATCGGTTGTGTAAATAACAATACCATTGAACCATTTCGAGTGATTAAGAACGGTTACATTTGGAATCTTTCTGATGCTGTCTATGTAAACAGGATTGACAGGCAGATCATTCTGAACAACTGCTATTCCCTGTTTTGCTCTGCGCTGAAGCGCTCTTGAAGATAAAAATGCAGAAGGAGCCAGGATACTGTATGGGCTATTATTTTTATCCGCGAACTGAATCCAGTATTTAGTGGACTGGGCAAAAGAAGAAAATGAAAACAGACAATTGGCGGCAAGCAATAAAAAACAAATAAAGAATTTAATTCGAGTGAAAAACAAAAAATTAAAAATCAGTACTTTATTTTTCATACGGAATTATTTCCCAAACTCAATAACCTTCATTGAAAATCGGTAACCGACAGTATCGGAAAAATTACCCCCCCCCTGCATTGTTAAACTGTCATTTTGTTTATATATCAAACCCACATTGCGTGCGAACTTTTCCTGCTCAACTTGCGACAAAACAAAATTTTTATCATTCGCCTGAGTTACAGTTACCACGGAATCAAAGTGCATTGCCCCCACTGATTCGGGCTGATCGGCAGAGATGATTTTATATTTCTTATAACCAAACATGTTATACACATTACCATCCCATTGCTTCCCTTGCTGAACAGGAAATATAAGTTTGAGGTAACGAATATTTGCTTCTACTCTTTCAGCAGTTGATGTTGTTCTGTTGGCGTACCAAATTTTCGGAACAGACCATTGCATGGAATCGTACGGAATATTCTTATTGTAAAATTTATAATATCTCTCGATACGCAAAGTTGGTCTGTTGGAATTATCCAGAAAAGATGCAGCAATTAATTCTTTAAGCTGATAGCTGTAAGTTGTATCTATTTTTGATAGATCGTCCTGCCAAATGGAATCAACCTGATAAATCACATAATGCCCAATATTAATCGGAAAATAATTATAACCAAAGTCAGTTGGATGAGGGTCTTTATCTCTTTTACAGGAAAAAAAAGTCAATCCCAAAAAAAGCAAGAAGGTGATTATGTTTTTTAGAATTTTCATAGTAAAACTTTTTCAATTATTCCTCCGCCAACCACATCGTCTCCTTCATAAAACACAGCCGATTGTCCGGGCGCAATGGCAGAAACTCTAGTGTGAAAAAATATATTCATCGAATTATCATCTTCTTGGTTCACAGTACTCATCGTACCCACATCTTTATGACGAATTCTAGTGAGTGACTGAAAATTCTCCGGAAGCCTATCGTATTTGATCAAATTTATTTTTTGCACATTCATTTTTTGCTGCTTTACCTCTTCCAATGTTCCAAGCGTCACTGTATTCGTTTCAGCATTTATTTTTGTCACAAACAATGGTTCCCCTACTGCAATTTCCAATCCCTTACGTTGGCCAATGGTATAGAAAGGATATCCTTTATGTTTTCCAATAATTGTTCCATCCGTCAAAACAAAATCTCCTTCTCCTGCTTGTGTATCGATGTTTTTTACTTTTCTTCTAAGGAATCCACGGTAATCATTATCCGGGATAAAACAAATTTCATAACTCTCGCTTTTATTCGCAAGTTCAGAAAAACCTCTTTCCACCGCTATCTTTCTTACTTCTTTTTTAGTCATGGCCGCAAGGGGAAAAATGGTGCGCTTCAAACTTTCCTGAGTCAATCCCCACAATACATAAGATTGGTCTTTTGTCTCATCCAATCCTTTTGATAACACATATCTTCCATTTTCATAGCGAATACATGCGTAATGCCCCGTGGCGATGAATTCGCAGTCAAGCTGATCCGCTCGTTTAAGTAACGCATCCCATTTAATATAAGTGTTGCAAAGCACACAGGGGTTTGGGGTTCTGCCTGCAAGATATTCATCCACAAAATTATTGATGATAGCATCCCCGAATTCCTCCCTCAGATCCAATACATAATGAGGAAATCCATTCGCAACAGCAAGCATTCGAGCATCGTTGATAGAATCCAAGCTGCAGCAACCGGTTTCCTTTTTCGATCCTCCCGCAGTAGCATAATCCCATGTTTTCATGGTAATGCCAATAACTTCATATCCTTGTTCGTGAAGAAAAAGCGCTGCCATGGAACTATCAATTCCTCCGCTCATTGCCACTAACACTCTTCCCTTTTTTTTCACTTCTTTTCTTTCTTTTGTTGTTCTTTACTTCTTTCAAGCATGTGTTTTTTCAAAACATCCACTGAATCGAATGTTTTATCCAATGTAACTTTCCCTTCCTCATCCCACTCCATCCATTTCCCTGTTTTGTTATCGTAATAATAATTTCCTTCTGCTTTCTTCTTAGCGTCTTCATAATACTCAAGGTAATATCCGTGCAATCGTCCGAAAGAATAATTGGCTTCTTTCTGAATATTTCCGTTTTCATCCCAATATTCCCATTTCCCTTCTTCCATTCCGTTCAGATATTTCCCCTTTACTTTAGGCTTACCGTCTTTTTCATACCACTCACCAAATTCCCCTTCCAATTTTTCCAGACTATAATTTTCTCTACCAATAACAACCAATCCGCGTCTGTCATAATAAATCCACTTGCCATGCTTGAGCGAATGCTGATAATGCCCCACAGTGGAAATAATTTTTCCGGGATAATAATATTTGATTTCCCCTTCAAGGAATCCGGCATTGTATGCGCCCTCTGTTTTAATGCCACCATCCTCGTAGTATTGTTTCCATGTGCCATTCAAAATACTATCCTTCCAGTTTTTTTCTTCTACAAGTTTTCCCTGAGGACTGTAATTTTTTTCCACCCCATCTTTCTTCCCATTCTTATACGACTCTTCAGAGACAAGGGCATTGGGTGCATTATAGAATTTCCAAACACTATCTCTCTTTTCATTCACATACTTCCCTTCCGCCATCAAAATATTTCCGGGAAAATAATGCCTGGTTCTGCAAACAAAGCCGTCTTTTGAGAAATCAGATATTGTTTTCAATTCACCCGTATCATAGTAATATTTAAACTCTCCAATCGGCTTATTATCTTTGAAATCACCTTCATAAATCGGCCTATCATGCTCATCTTTCTTAATCCAATGTCCTTGCTTTTTTCCATTCTTATCTATTTGGTTCAATGACGAAGATTGTCCAAACAAGACAACAGAAGATAGAATAAATAAAAGTAATAATATAGCTTTATTCATATTTAACGAAGATACGAAGAAATAAACCTTCAAAAAACGTCCCGATAGCTATCGGGATTGCACTAAAAATACGAAATATATTTGTTCGTATTTTTAGAATGGTTTCACTTTTAATGAATTACAACGATTTACTAAAATCAATTATCGCGCTCGCCAAATTACTCCATGATAACTTAGTTTTTAGCAATCTGATCTCCTCCTGAAATTTTGGTTTCAGATTCCGAGAGAAATAATTTTCTACTGCTTTTGCAAGAAGAGTTGCATCAGGAGAATCAACGATGAGTCCGGTTTGATTGTGCAGTATACTTTCTTTTAGCCCTCCTGTATCAGTAGCAATTAAAGGAAGATCAAAATGGTAGGAAATAGAGGTGATTCCACTTTGCGTGGCAGATTTATAAGGAAGCACGCAAACATCCGCAGAAGAAAAAAACAAAGGCACTTCGTCATCGCTGATGTAACGAATATGAAGAGAGATTTTATTTTTAACTCCAAGTTTTTCTATTTGCTGATTGTATTTATCAAACGAACCATACACTTCTCCTGCAATTACAAGAGCATATTCATCGTTAAGTTTTGTCATGGCATCAATGAGCAGATCAAGTCCTTTGTAATCACGAATGAAACCGAAAAATAAGATCACTTTTTTGCCTTCGGGAATATCTAACTTTTTTTTTGCCTCAGCAGCATCTACCCTTTTCCCAAAGTGATCATACAAAGGATGTTGGTGCGAAATATATTTCGCATCCGGAATAAATTTGAGCAGATCGTTCTTTACAGAATCGCTCATCACTACAAATCCATGATTTTGTTTAAGAAAATATTTTGTGAATGCCTCATCAAAAAATCGTTTCTCATGCGGAATTACATTATCAAGAATAGTGATCACCTTGGATTGTTTCTTGAGTTTTTTTGCAACCGTTCCCAGCGAAGGAGCCATATAGGACATCCAGTATTTCATCAGCAGAATATCGGGAGAAAATTGACGAATCTTGTTTGCTGATGAATAATAACTCAATGGATTCATGGTGTCTAAGATTCTTTCAGTAAGAATCTTATCCGCATTATCTTTTTCCGTTACCATTTGTGTTTCTCCCGGAAAAAGAAAATCAGGATACTGGCGTGTGAACGTAAAAGCTTTTATGCTCTGTTCTTTTTCAAATGCACGGTAAAGGGAAGCATTGAACTGCGCGATGCCACCGCGGAAGGGATAGAAAGTAGAAAGATAAGCGAGTTTCAAGTTGGAAAGTTTCGAGTTATATGTTAAACAAACTTCTTAATGGAAGAAAACACCTGTTCAACCGAAATATCTTTCATACAGTGCTTCTCTCCTCGCTTGCAGGAATTTCCATAATAGCAATCACATCCTGTAGCCGGCTCAACGATCACACCGTTATTGTATAAATAAAACTCATGTTTATTGAAAATATTATTGAATAGCACAAGCGGTTTCTTTAACCCGATAGCAATGTGCATCATCATGGAAACGGCAGTTAAAACACAATGACAAACCGAAGTGAGCGCTATAAACTCAGGCAAGGAAAAAGTGCCGGGGTAAAATGCTCCTGTAGCTGTAGAATATTTTTTATTCATCTCGTCTTCATCGGGTCCGCCAAGCAAGAGGGGGAAATAATTTTGTGATTGTAGTTTTTTAATTAATTCAATCCAATATATTTCAGGCCATAGGCGGGTTTGCCAGCGCTTTCCGCATCCTGTATTCAGTCCGATGATTTTTTTACTTCCTGCTTTCTCTTTTATGAATTTGAATTTCTCGGAAAGTTTTGAATCGAAGTTCAGCAAGTAAGGTTCATCTTCAAACTTCATATCGCATATCTCGAAAATTTCTTCGAGATAGTTTTTTGTGTTCTGCTTGGAAATGTTATCAAAAACTCCGGTGATCAATTTATGCTCTGCATGCGGAGTGGCAATAGAAACATGATTATCCTTCCAGATAAAACCAAACTTTCTTTTTGCTTTCACATTCTGCAGCAACATACATGCTTCTTTGTCCTTATCAAGATTAATTGCAATATCATATTCCGTATTGCTTACTTTATAAACAGAAGTAAAATCAAAACGATAAATATCATTTATATATTCTTTCGGAAGAATTTCTGGCGTGTGAGTAATCCATGTAATGTGCGGAGAAGGGAAATCTTTTTTAAACCGCAGAAGCAAAGGCGTGGAGCGTATCACATCGCCAATAGCCCCAAGCTTAATAATCAGAATACGAGTTTCTATTTCTTCATATTCATCACAGGAAGAACAAACCTTATCGCGCAGTTTATTTGGGATACAGGGGATTTCCCCTTTGAAATACTTGCAGTCAAATTTTATTTCGTTTACCTTCATAGTCCAACTCTCTTTTCAATTTGATATTTATGCTTATCCGAAGAATGTCGAACAATAAGTTCTGCAATAAATCCGGTAAGAAATAACTGCGTGCCTACAATCATGGCCAGCAAACCAAAATAAAACAAGGGACGATCTGTCATTTTTGGAATATGCAGCGCAAATTTCAAATAAGCAAGGTGACATGCAATTACAAAACCGAAGAAAAAAATAACAGTACCAAGCAAGCCAAACAAATGCATGGGGCGTTTGCCAAACTTGGTAACAAAACCTATGGAAAGCAGATCAAGAAATCCGTTGATAAATCTTTCCAGTCCAAATTTTGTTGTGCCGTATTTTCTTTTCTGGTGATGAACTTCCATCTCCCCTATCTTGCGAAAACCTGCCCATCCGGCCAGTACCGGAATATAGCGATGCATTTCTCCATACACATCTATATTTTTCACCACTTCCTTTTTATATGCTTTCAGTCCGCAGTTGAAATCGTGAAGCTGTATGCCCGACATTTTTCTTGTTGCCCAGTTAAAAAGTTTGGTAGGAAGTGTTTTAGTAATCGGATCATAACGCTTTTTCTTCCATCCGGAAATCAGATCGAATCCATCCAGAGAGATCAATTTGTACAGATCAGGAATTTCATCGGGAGAGTCCTGAAGGTCAGCATCCATTGTGATAACCACATCTCCCTGAGCAGCTTCGAAACCGGTTTGAAGCGCAGCAGATTTACCATAATTTCTCCTCATGCGGACACCTTTCACATTCGGGTTTTTCCCGGACAAGTGCTCGATTTTTTTCCATGAACCATCGTTGCTGCCATCGTCTACAAAAATAATTTCGTAAGACACGTTATTTGCATTGCAAACACGCACAATCCAGTCGGAAAGCTCCGGCAAAGATTCTTCTTCGTTGAGAAGAGGTATGACGAGGGAGAGATTCATGGAAAGCAAAGTTAATAGTTAATCTTTATAGCGAATATCCAATCATTCAAAATATCTCGACATTCAAAATTTCTTGTTCATCATTCGATATTCGTTTTATCTTCGCCACGGGTAAGCCCTGTACGACCAGCTCCTGTTGAACTTCCCCAGGATCGGAAGGTAGCAAGGATAAAATGGTTGAGCGGTGCGCTGCAGCAAGCTTACCCTTTTTTATTGTTCTCCTTTCTAATATTGCACATAACAGATGATTTGTATATTTGCCTGAAGAAATTCCTCCTTAATATATCACTGCCAGAAGATAATGCTATGAAGAAGTTTAAACAAATAACACCAAAAGTTTTACTTTGTCTATTTGTATTTTGTTTCCCTTTCGCAAAAATAACGGCACAGCAAACCTATGAGCTCTTAGCGGCAAATAACAATTCTACCTTTTCAAACAATTCCAATTCTTTACATTTCTCCGCATCTGAAACGCAAAATATGGCAACGAGTGATAAAATCAGCCGCTACCAACTACTTGCTAATAAAAATCACACAAAAACACCAATGATTAACATTAAATCGTTAAGATATCCGGCTAAGCTAAAGTTGAAAATCAGAGGTGGTGAAGGTGCTATAATTGTAGGTTTGGCAGGAGCTGTGTTTGGTTTTTTTGCTGTTAATTTTAACGCTCACCCTTCTGCACCTCGATCGGATCAATTCTATAGTGCTTTAGCAGGTGGAGTAGCTTTTGCTCCCATAGGATACTCATTATCACTTTGGGGACATCCCTGAAATTTTATTGCATTGCAAAACTTGTCTTTTCCTATCCGACTATTTTAGATATTCTCAAACAACTATGAAAAACAAATATGTGTAAGTTTGTTTCATGAAACACATACTATTGTTTACTCTGTTTATATCTGCATCGCTTCTTTCCTTTTCTCAAAGAAGCAAGATAGATACTTTTAATATCTTTCAAAACAAAAAAAAAGAAAAAAGGGATGCAGTCAAAGAAATTCAATCTCACCCCTTAAGTAAACAAGACTCTGTTTACTATATAAAATACGGGAAAAATTCAACAAAGTGCACCGGTTATTGTTTTCATGAAGCTACTGTTGATTCAATCCATATTGTCACTTTAAGAAAATCCCTTCAGGCAGAAAAAAATTATCCTGCAAAAATGGATACTGCACAAACAACACCCACTCAGTGGAGTATGCTGATAAACTCCATTGAAATAAATTCCTTTTTCTCAATTCCTGAAAAGATCGGAAATCCGGGCGTTGACGAAGAAAATACAGAGTGGATAGAACTTAATTATGCCGGAAAAATTCACAGAGTTACTTTTGACAGCACCGGGCCTGATGAATATGATGGAATCAAAAATCTATTAAAGATTTTTAAAACGATTGCTGCGTTTTAGTTTTCCTCTAACAGCCCTTTGAAAATTCTTTTTACAATTGCAGGTCCTTCATAAATAAACCCCGTGTAAACCTGCACCAGCGAAGCCCCAGCATTTAATTTTTCAATCGCATCTTCTGCAGTGTGAATTCCTCCGGAAGCAATGATGGAGAAACTTCTTCCTGATTTCTCAGAAAGATATTTTATCACTTCGGTGGCGCGTTTTGTCAATGGCTTTCCGCTCAAACCTCCGGCACCAATGGTTTGGAGTGTGGATTTGGGAGTTAGGAGATTTTCTCTTGAGATGGTCGTATTGGTTGCCACAACTCCGTCAATTTTTGTTTCGCGGATAATTTCTACAATATCATCCAACTGTTCATTCGTCAGATCAGGAGCAATTTTTAAAAGGATAGATTTTTTACTTATCGCTGTTGACTCATGGCTTTTCGCTTCTCTCAATTCCATTAATCTGTGCAAGATGTTCTTCAACGGCTCTTTCTCCTGCAATACCCGAAGATTCGGAGTGTTGGGAGAACTTACATTCACCACAAAATAATCTACATAGTCGTATAATTTCTCAAAACAATATTCATAATCCGCTATCGCATTTTCATTCAGAGTAACTTTATTCTTGCCGATATTGCCTCCGATAATTACTTTGAAATTTTTTCTACACTTCAACCGTTCCACCATTGCCTCCACTCCATCATTATTGAAACCCATTCGGTTGATCAATGCTTCATCTTCTTTAAGACGGAACAAACGCGGTTTGTTGTTGCCCTGCTGAGGTTTTGGTGTAACGGTGCCTACTTCAATAAATCCGAAACCACAGTTTGATATCTCGTCAAAAAAAGTTGCCTCCTTATCAAAACCGGCTGCAAGTCCCACAGGATTTGGAAACTTTAATCCTAAAACATTTTTCTCAAGACGCACATCTTCATACTTATAAAAAACGCCAAGCAAGAAACTTATACCGGGAATTTTCAGTAACACAACAACAATGCGATGAGAGATTTCAGGAGGAAACAGAAAGAGAATCGGGCGGATAAATAGTTTGTACATCGCTTGCAAAGTTAGTTATTACCTTTGATTTCAATCAAACAACAAAACTAAGAAAGCATTTTATACTATCGGACTTCTTATTCTTTCCAACACATTTATGACACTTGCGTGGTACGGGCACCTGAAGTTCAAGGAACTGAACTGGTTTCAGAACGCTGGCCTCATCACCATTGTTCTTATCTGTTGGGGAATCGCACTGTTCGAATATTTTTTTCAAGTTCCTGCAAACCGAATCGGCTACGAGGGCAATGGCGGACCTTTTAACCTCGTAGAATTAAAAGTGATTCAGGAAGTAATAACGCTCGTTATCTTTTCAGGATTCATGTTCCTTGTTTTCAAAAACGAAGCACTAAAATGGAATCACCTTGTGGGATTTGTATTCTTAGTGCTTGCTGTGTTTTTTGTCTTCAAAAAGTAAAATAGAACTTCATTCTCTTTTAATTCGATAGCTTCTTGCTAAAATCGGGCGCAATCCATTTCTTTGCGACTTTCACATCAATATAATTCTCAAGTTCCCGGAGTGAAATAACCGTGAAATGATTATTGGTTAGATATTGCAAATACTCCTTGAACAATTCAGGCGGGGTATTTACCCATTCGTGCTCCACATCAGGCACTCCGTGAATAGTCAAGATGACAATCTTTCTATTTTGAGCTTCCTTAAATGCCTGCATTATCTGATCTTTGTTTTCCGAATTCGTAGCCCAGCTTGGCAGCAGAAGAGGAGAATCGTTCAGCGGGTCATAGGCCCTGCTGCCTCCAGCACGGGCGAATTTATAATCTGTTTCCAGAAGCGTTTCTATAACGGAAGGGCTGAGACCATATCCGGGATATGCAAAGTTGGATGGCTTCTCAACATGCAGTGAATCACACTTATCTTCAATATACTTTAGCTGAGCAATGAACTGCTCCTTGCTCAGCTTGCTGACATTTGCATGTGTGTGGGTGTGATTGGCTACTTCAAATCCCATTCTATCCAGTTCTTTGATCTGCCGCCAATTCATGTATTTCGAACTATCCTTAAAATGAGTGGGGAACTCACAAACAAAAAAAGTAGCACCAAATCCATATTGCTTTAACAAAGGAGCCACCACCGAATATTGGCTTGCTGTAGCATCATCGAAAGTCAGCACAACCAGGTTATCAGGTATTTTCTTTTTGAGGATCTGAGAATAACCGATAACAGAAAAAGAAAAAAACAAAAAAAGAATTATCTGTTTCTTCATAGATATTTAATTTATAATTTCTTTGCCTTATTCCAATATTCATCCATTTCACTCAGAGTCATGCTGCTTAATTGCTTGCCATCTTTTGCTGATTCCTTTTCCAGATATTGAAAGCGCTTGATAAATTTACGGTTTGTCTTTTCAAGAGCATCTTCCGGATTCACTCCTATAAAACGGGCGTAATTGATAAGAGAAAAAAGCAGATCGCCAAACTCCTCCTCTACTTTCCCGTTTTGTTCCACTTCCACTTTCAATTCACCCAGTTCTTCATGAACCTTATCTAAAACCTGTTCGGGCTTTTCCCAATCAAAACCCACTCCCCTTGCTTTTTCCTGAATGCGGTGTGCTTTTATCATAGCTGGGAGGGAAATAGGAACTCCATCAAGAGCAGATTTTGGATTTTGGATTTTGGAATCTCCCTCCAGCAACTTTAGTTTCTCCCAATTCCTTTTCACATCGTGCTCATCATTCACTTTTACATCACCGTAAATGTGAGGATGACGGTGTACCAGTTTTTCACAGAGAGAATTACAAACATCTGCTATAGTGAATTCTTTTGTCTCGGAAGCGATACGGGAATAGAAAACAATATGAAGCAAAAGATCGCCCAACTCTTTTTTTATTTTATCCATACTTGCTTTCATATTGCTGGAATCTTTTTCAAGAATGGCATCCGAAAGCTCATATGTTTCTTCAATGGTTAAATGACGAATGGATTCTATCGTCTGTTTTTTATCCCAGGGGCACTTCTCCCTCAGCTCATCCATGATGGTAAGCAGACGCTCAAAAGCAATTAGTTTCTCGTTCATTGTTTTAGTTTAATCATTGATAACACAAAGGTTCTTTGCGATTTGTTACTATAGTAACATAGGGAAGAGAATATGTTAAAGAATTCTGGTAGTCCCGCCTGGACTGTTACCTTTAATTTCCCATTTTTCTGATTTTTCCTGTTCTCATCCTTAAACTCATAGGTAAATTAAGATTTTATGAAAAAGGAAGATTAAGGAAAAGTAAGAGAAATAAAATAAAACCGACAACAAAACCGACAACAGAACGAATCTTTTTATCTTTACCATATTCAAACTTACAGCTTTTATACACATGGCAAAATTCAATTTCAATTTACGAGAGCCGGAAAGCGAAGGGGAAACGGCAGTACACCTCGTTGTTAGGTGGAACAATAACCGCTTAGTATTTCCAACTAAAGAAAGAATTAACCCAAAGTTTTGGGAAACAGACAAAGAGAAACGAAACTTTCAACGTGCAACTGAAACAAAACAGTTCCCTACATACCCTGAATTTAACGCCAAGTTAGATAAAATAAAAGGGGATGCAAAAGATATTTTTAGGAGGTTTGAAAACGACAATGAACATAGGCAACCCACAGTTGAGGAGTTGAGAGAGTTGCTCTATAATAAATTTAACCCATCTTCCAATATCAAAAAAAAGGATTTGTTTTCGTTTATAGAAAAGTTTATTGAAGAATCAAAAAGCAGGATTAATGATAAAACAGGCAGGATGTATTCAGCAGGAATAATTCATGCTTACAAAAATACCTTGCGTCTTTTGCATGATTTCAAAAAGAAAAAAGGGAAACGAATTGACTTCAATACCATAGACCTCGACTTTTATCACGATTTCTCAGAGTACCTGACTAAAGAAATTGGGTTTGCAAATAACACAATAGGAGGACACATTAAAAGAATTAAAACCTTTTTAAATGAAGCAACTGAAAGAGGAATCAATACAAACCTCGCCTATAAAAGCAAGCGTTTCAAAGTAATTACAGAGGAAACAGATAGTATTTACCTCAACGAAAAAGAACTGGAGGCAATATATAAATTAGATTTGAGCAACAATTCACGCTTAGATCGTGTGCGGGACTTGTTTTTAGTAGGTTGCTGGACTGGTTTACGGTTTTCCGATTTCTCAAATATAAAACCCGAAAACATCAAAGGAGATTTTATCGAGATTGAAACAAAAAAAACTGCCGAACCAGTTTCTATTCCTATTCATTGGACAGTTAAACAAACAATGAAAAAGTACAAAGGGAAATACCCTAACTCATTACCTCCTGCAATTTCAAATGTAAAGATGAACGAATACATTAAGGAGTTAGGCGAAATTAAGGAGTTGGAAAAAACAACAAAAAGTCTTCATGCTCAAACCCCTACAAGTATTACAAAAGGGGGAGTAAACATTACAACAAATAATAAAAAGTTTGAATTAATTACAATGCACACAGCACGAAGGAGTTTCGCTTCAAATCTTTATTTAGACGGTGTGCCCCCAATTACAATAATGAAAATAACCGGACACAAAACCGAAAAAGCATTTATGCGTTACATTAAAATTACTCCAAATGAAAGTGCAAAAATATTGCAACTGCATTGGCAAAAAAAACACAAATTGCAGGCGGTTTAATTGAAGTTTCAAATTACATCTATAAATCAAACTCAATAAAATGAAAATTATTAAAAGCGTTCAAAGCAGGATATATGAACTTAGGGGCGAAAGAGTAATGCTCGATTTTGATTTAGCAGCCCTTTACGAAGTTGAAACAAGAGTTTTGAACCAAGCGGTAAAACGCAATATTGACCGTTTCCCTGAAGATTTCATGTTTCAGCTTAAACCTAATGAATTTGAAAGCATAAAATTTCAAGTTGAAGCAATTAAAAAAAGTTCATCATCACAAACTGTGATGATGGTTTTACCACAAAACCGAACAGATAAATATTTACCCTTTGCCTTTACAGAGCAGGGAGTAGCCATGTTAAGCGGTGTTTTAAATTCCGATAAGGCAATAAAAATGAATATAGCCATAATGAGAGCGTTTGTCGAGGTAAGGAAAATAGCATTAAGCCACAGGGATATTAAAAAGCAGTTACAGGAAATAAAGAAACGAATCGGAAGCCATGATTTACAGATTTCACATATATACGAAGCGATAGAAAATTTATTAGATGAAAAAGCTGCTGAAAAAAAATGGGAAGAAAGGGAACGAATAGGGTTTAAAAAGTAACATTCTTTTCAACTCACTCTCCTCCCGAACCTCCAAAACCTGAACGCAAACCGATAGGGTACAAATTACCTGATAAGGAAAAAAAATAGGGGTAGGGGTGGTTTTTTTAAAACTTGCGCCACTCAAAAACAAGGTAGTAAGTACAAGCATTTACACAATAGTTCAAATATTTAAACCGCAAGTAATGAAAAAACAAATAGAAAAACTCCCTGATTATTCTTTGTGGAGATTTGAAAAAAAATCTTCCTATGAGCATATTGATAATTATCCCATCGTTTATTTGATACAGGTACAGGAATGGTGCATTACAAAGATGCGTTATGTTATTTATGCTACTAAGGATGGTAACTCAATAGAAAAAATCAGGAGAAAATATCCCAACCCCAATAATGAAAAATTCAGACCGGAATTTAATTTAGAAATTCATAATGTTATTGAAGGCAAAAACGGAAAAGAGTATCAAGTAATAAAAGACCAGCATGAGGCGGAAAAAAAATTTGGTTTTTATTATGAACAAAATGATATTCCCTATTTCTCTTTGCCCGGACGCCCTACTGGAAGTTTTGTATTGCTTAAAGAATGGTATGCTACACAATTAAATGTAAATATTTCATGGAACACCAAATAAGCAAAAAACATATTCAGGAAGGGGACATGATTCTATTTTCTGATGCAAAAGATAAGAAAGGAAATATCATTAATAGAAATCATGTTGCAATAGTTTATAAAGTAATAAACGATAGTACTATAATAATAGCAGAACAGAATGTTGGAGATAATAAACATATAGTATATGTAACTTGCGGTGGTGTTAAAAACACTCCTGTAGTTCTTGGTAGTAAATTAGTATTAAGCACCTTTAATTTTAATGATTTCTGGGGGAGAGAATATATGTATAATCATATTTCTTTTTACAGGTTTTGAGAAAGGAAATAACTTATTGTTCCTGTGGTGGCACACTTCTCAACCATTCAAGAAGATTACAATTAAATGACGCTGCTATCTTGGTGATCGTACTAATGCCACAATATCCAACCGTTCCCTTTCTTAGTTGATATATCATGCTCCGGCTACAACCCGCCCTGCTTGCAATGGTGTAATCGCTGATTCCTTCTGATTTCTTATAATATTCAATAATACTACCTACAACGGTTAAAAGTTCCCTGTTCTGCTTGGCTACTTCATTGACTAAGTTGGAAGGGGTGCGGGAAAGTGCCATTGGTTATTTATTACAAATGTGTGCAACAAAGGTAGATATTCATTTGAAACGACAACAGTACCGACAACAGCAAAAAAATAACCATTGTAAGTTATTAATTTACAATGGCTTAGTGATTATTAGAGTAGTCCCGCCTGGATTCGAACCAGGGACCTACGGTTTAGAAAACCGTTGCTCTATCCAGCTGAGCTACAGGACCGATTTAAACAATAAATGAAATATATCGAATATACCACCTATTCAACATAAATTTTGTGCAAGTATAATCAAATTTGGTATTATAGATTCAATGAGAATCAATGGTATTGTACATAGTGAATGACCGCGATAATTAATGCTAAGTTAATTACTCTGACTAAATAATGAATTTACAAACTCCTGCTTATTAAATATCTGCAGATCATCCATTCCCTCGCCTACTCCTATAAACTTTACCGGAATTTTAAATTGGTCGCTGATGCCAATTACCACTCCGCCTTTGGCTGTGCCGTCCAGTTTTGTAAGGGCAAGTGCAGTAACCTGAGTAACTTCTGTAAATTGCTTGCATTGCTCAACTGCATTTTGTCCGGTGGAAGCATCCAAGATAAGAAGTACTTCGTGGGGAGCATCCGGAATTACTTTTTGAATCACACGCTTTATCTTGCTAAGTTCACTCATCAAATTGATTTTGTTGTGCAATCTTCCGGCTGTGTCAATAATTACCACATCCATGTTTTTCGCAACAGCGGAACTCACAGTATCAAATGCAACAGCGGCAGGATCGGCATTTGCACCTTGAGAAATAATTTGCGCCTCGGCACGGTTCGCCCAAATTCCAAGTTGCTCCACTGCAGCTGCACGAAAAGTATCTGCGGCTCCAAGTACAACACTCTTGCCTGCATTCTTAAAATTGCGCGCTAACTTTCCGATCGTGGTGGTCTTCCCTACGCCATTCACACCAACAACAAGAATTACATACGGCACCCCCACTCCCTTCCCCTCTCCCACAGGAGAGGGGTGAGTAAAATCGGTAAACGGATTGTCAATCAGCAGGGAAGAAATTTCTTCTTTAAGAATTTCATTCAAGCGCTCTGTGCCAATTTTCTTTTCTTTTTCAATACGCTTTTGTATGCCTGAAATTATTTTGAGTGTGGTCTCGGTGCCTACATCGGCAGTGATGAGCGTTTCCTCCAGATTGTCCAACACTTCATCATCAACTATAGCTTTTCCAGTAATAACCTTTCCGAGACGGGAAAGAAATCCTTCTCTGGTTCGGAGAAGCCCGCTATCGAGTTTTTTTTTGGAGAAGATATCGAAGAGTCCCATATTGCCTCACCCTAACTCTCTCCTAAACGAGAGAGAACTGAAGGGCGTAAAATTAAAATAGGAATCAAACTAAATTGACTCCTATGTTCTCTGCCTCACCTTCTTAGGTTGGGGCAATTACATTATTTTTCCTTCAAAAAATCCACTACGTGCGATGAGTGCACCATTTGTTCTTTGAATGTATAAGAGCCTGTCTTTGGAGATCTTACCATTTTAATAACTCGGGTAAAGTCCTTGCCTTTCCCTGTTTTTAATGTCGCAACTACTTTCTTTGCCATTGTATTATGGTTTTACGATTATTTAATTTCTTTATGAATTGTCATTTTTCTGAGAATAGGATTAAATTTTTTAATCTCCATTCTTTCAGGATCGTTCTTTCTGTTCTTAACAGTGATGTAACGCGAAGTACCTGGTTTTCCGCTTGCTGCGTGCTCCGTACATTCCAGAATAACTTGTATTCTATTTCCTCTCTTCTTTGCCATGTTTTAAATTTTAGGGACGCGAAAGTAAGTATAAATGTTCTACTGGCAAAATTTACGGTAACGATATACTTATTTACACTAATTAATGTATTTGGTGTAACTTTATTACTATCTTTGTTGTATAAATACGAAACACGAAGATATGGAACTTCAAATAACAGCATTCAAAAACGTCCTCGAACTCGTTAGAAACTTTTCTACTGAGCAAAAATGTAATGAACATTTAGAGGCAATGAGATGGAACGGACAAATCGTTTCTCCATTCAACAAAGATTCCAAAGTTTACAAATGTGCTGGAGGAAAGTACAAGTGTAAAATCACAGGGAAGTATTTTAATGTTCGCACAGGAACAATTTTTGATGATACAAAAATTCCTTTGCAGAAATGGTTTATTGCCATCTACCTTATAGCAAATCACAAGAAGGGAATATCTTCCCATCAATTAGCAAGGGACTTATCTATCACTCAAAAATCTGCTTGGTTTGTTCTACATAGAGTTCGTTATGCTTTCGGACATGAGAACTTTAAAAAAGAAATGAAAGGAACGATTGAAGTAGATGAAACATTTGTAGGTGGAAAGGAAACCAATAAACATAGCAACAAAAAGATAAAAGGTTCCCAGGGCGGAGCAAATAAAGCAATAGTATTTGGCGCACTTGAAAGAGGTGGCGATGTTCAAGCACAAACAATAAGCGAAAGAAATAGCAAAACACTTTTACCTATCATTAACAACATTGTGCAAACTGGCTCAACTATAATGTCAGATGAATTAAAATCTTATCGTCCACTTAAAAAGAACTACACTCATCTTAGTATAAACCATGCAGGAGGCGAATATGTAGATGGAAACACGCACATTAACAGTATTGAAAATTTCTGGAGTTTATTCAAGCGTGGAATAATTGGCATATACCACTACACAAGCAAGAAGCATTTGCAAAAGTACATAGATGAATTTTCATATCGTTACAATACTCGTACTTTAACGCAAGAAGTTAGATTCAACTTATTATTAAATTCAGTGTCAAAAAAAATAACCTATAAACAACTTACAAGTCATGAGTAAAGATAGAATTGTAAAATACGAAGGAGAATTGCCATTAGGCGGGAATACTATTCCTTGCTATGTATTGAATGACGGAACAAGAGTTTTGTCTAGTCGTGCAATGCAAACAGCTTTAAAGATGGTTGATGAGGAAGAAGGCAAACAAACAGCAGGGACAAGATTGACCCGACATTTGAGCCAAAAGACACTTAACCCATTCATTTTCAAGGACAAAGACCTGGACCACTTTAAGCCATTAATTTGCTTTAAAGGAGATACAAAAATTCACGGATATGAAGCCACAATACTTGTTGATATATGCGATGGATTTTTAGAGGCAAGAAGAAATATTCATTTATCTACGAGACAAGAAATAATAGCGAAAGAATGTGAAATACTGATGCGTTCATTTGCTAAAGTTGGAATTATTGCACTTGTGGATGAAGCCACAGGATACCAATATGAAAGAGAAAAGTTTGAATTACAGGCAGTTTTAAAAGAATTAATTTCAGATGAAATATTAAAATGGCAAGAAGCATTTCATTTGAGTTTTTATAAAGAAATTTTTAGATTATGGAATATTCCTTTCACTCAAAAAAATATCAATAGAAAACCTCAATTTATAGGACACTTAACGAACAAATTTGTATATGAAAATCTTCCGAAAGGAACTTTTGTTTTGGATAAACTAAAAGAAAAAACACCTCGTACATCTGGAGGGAATTATAAATATAGACTACATCAATCTTTAACACCTGAAAAGGGAAGAGAAACTTTAAAGAAAGTAATTTATTCCGTTGAAGCACTTGCTTCAATAGCTGAAACAAAAAGACAATTTTTAAAATTAATGGAAGAAAAATATGGACAAAAAGAAATCCCCTTTCAGGATTTAGAGGATAAAGTTGAAACCAAAAAGATTGATAAGCCGAATGACTTTGATAAAACCCTCAAAGGAATACTAAGTGTTCCTCTACCATCTGAAAAGAGATAAAACAATATAAGGGCTAAATACCCCTATTAAAATGACTATTTGGTGTAAATCAATATATCATTACCAAATTTACTTCTTCATCAGGTTAAACAAACTTTCCTTCTTCATAAGAGCTTCTATTTCTTCCATGGTTTTAGGCACGCAGGCAGAAAGCACTTCAGGATCCATTTCAGTGATAAGCACATCATCTTCTATGCGGATACCTATTCCCCACCATTTTTCATCGCAATCAGATCTGGAAGGAATGTAAATTCCGGGCTCAACAGTAATAACACTGTTGGGCAAAAGTCTGCCATGAGTCCCTGCATCGTGTACATCCAATCCCAGATAATGTGACGTGCCGTGAAAAAAATAATTCATTACTTCATTGGGAACTTTAATGATCCCGAGCTCCATCAACCTTTTCTGAATCACTTCCATAGCCGCTTTATGCGGTGCCCGAAAATCTTCTCCGGGCTTACACTTTGCTATTCCTGCGGTCTGCGCATCAAGCACTATGCTGTAAATAACTTTTTGCTCCTCTGAAAATTTTCCGCTGACAGGATATGTGCGCGTAATGTCTGCACTGTATCCGTGATATTCTGCTCCCACATCGCAGACAAGCATATCTTTCGCGACAAGTTTTTTGCGATTCGTTTCGTAGTGAAGAATGCACGCATTCTCTCCTCCGCCAACAATGCTCGGATAACCTGCGTCTTCAGCTCCTTTGCTTTTAAAAACATATTCAACAATTGCTTCCACATCATATTCATACATTCCAGGCTCAAGAGCTTTCATTGCTTCTTTGATTCCATCGCAGGTAATATTAATTGCCTTACGCATCAAATCCAACTCTTCTTTTAATTTTACCTCGCGGAGCTTTTCCATCATTTCTTTCAGTTCATAGATATCTGTTTCAGCTTTAGATATAGAAAGCTTTAACAAGAATTGTTTTGACAAAGCGCTTGCATTTTCATTTTTCTGCTCAATCAAATACACTTTCTTGAAGGAAGAAAAATTAATTTTATAATCAGAAAAAGAGGCTGCCGAAAAAATAGTCTGAATTCCTAATATACTTTTCGCGCCTTCCGTGCCGAGCAGTTTTCCTGTCCATCGCTCCGATTTATTGTCTTTGTCTTGCAAAAAAACAATTTCGTTTCCGCTCACATTATCCACCTGAATATCATTCTTAAAAACAAGAAGCACCGCTTCCGGCTCATTCAATCCGGTGAGGTAATAAAAATTGGGGTTCTGATGAAACTCATATTCTATATCATTGGAACGGGTTATTTCAGAAGAAGAAAAGAGAACAGCCACCGAACTATCCGCCATCAGCTTGCGCAAAGCATCTCTTCTGCCGGCATGAAAATCTTTGCTGAGCAGGTCATTATCGTAAAGAGATTGTGCTTTTGCCTCACCCGACCTACCCCCCAGCCCTTCTCCCAAAGGAGAGGGGAGTAATCTCCCAAAATGAGGAAAGAAAGTCAGAAATAAAAAAACCCCGAAAAATTTCGGGGTCTTATTTAGAATAAAAAACATTTCTATAATTATCTTTTTACTAGTCCTTTTTCTCTCGAAACTTTTAAGCATGCATTCAACCCTTTTTTGTTGATCACCTTCATTCCATGCGCAGAAACTTTTAAAGTAATCCACTTGTTTTCTTCAGGAAGAAAGAAACGTTTAACCTTGAGGTTAGGAAGGAAAACGCGCTTGCGCTTGTTATTAGCATGCGATACGTTATTTCCAACCATTACTCTTTTTCCTGTTATTTGGCAAATCTGTGACATAGTTTTAAATTTTGGATTGCGAATATACAAGAATATTAAATACAAAGTGCAGCACTTTGAAACTTAAATCAGCAACCATCTTATTGCGTTTTTAAGAAAGATTGCCGGAACTGATTTTTTCTATCTTCGCCTTTTATAAATCCAAATCACCATGACTGAGATTAAACAAGGACATCCAAAAGGACTTTACCTGCTCTTCGCCACAGAAATGTGGGAACGATTCTCCTACTACGGTATGAGAGCCATCTTTATATTGTTCATGACAAAAGCTTTGTACATGAGCGCTGCGGATGCATCTAATGTGTATGGCAGCTATACAGGGCTTGTGTATCTCACGCCCTTACTTGGCGGTTATATCAGCGATCGTTATTGGGGAAATCGCAGAAGCATTCTTGTTGGAGGTTTGTTAATGGCGCTTGGACAGTTTCTGATGTTTTTCAGCGGAAACATTGTTACGGATGGCGTTCAGAGCGCATCGGCTGTTTCCATGATGTGGATTGGTTTGACCTTCCTTATCATCGGCAACGGATTTTTCAAACCAAATATTTCAACGATGGTAGGACAACTTTATCCGAAAGGCGACCATCGCATTGATGGAGCATTTACCATCTTCTACATGGGAATCAATCTCGGGGCATTTTTTTCCCCTCTTATTTGCGGTGGTTTAGGCGACACAGGTAATATTCACGATTTCCGCTGGGGATTTTTAGCTGCTGCTATAGGAATGGTAATAAGTACGATTTCCTTTGAACTGCTGAAGAACAAACATCTGCGTTCTCCTGAGGGCGAGCCTGTCGGCATGCCAAAAATGAAGATGGATTTAAAGACCTACGGAGTTATTTTAGGTTCTATCGCTTTAATATTTGGTCTTCTTAATTACCAAAAAATCATTGGGATGTTTGCAGGTTCAGAGGCTTTGTCGGACGTAAACAGTTTTGCAAGTAAGCTGGCTTCATTTGATATTATTTTCTATTTATTCCTTGCCGCTTTGCTCGTTATGGCTATTATTATTTTTACGGATAAAGCACTCAATAGAGAAGAGAAACAACGGGTTTCAGTAATCTTTATACTTATTTTATTTGTAATATTCTTCTGGGCATGTTTTGAGCAGGCAGGCGCTTCCCTCACGTTGTTTGCCGATACACAGGTGAAAAGAGATATCGCAATTTTCATTCCCGGGTATATTATCCTTGCTGCAGGGTTGGCTTTGGAGTACTTTCTTGTTAAAGCTCTTGGATGGTTCTTTGACTGGAAAAATAAATTGCAAATCATTATTCAGGTAATTACGGGCGTAGCTTTAATATCTTTATTAGTATTGGGATACATAAAAGACTACTCCATAAATGAATTTCCAGCTTCCTGGTTTCAATCCATAAATCCGCTGGGAATAATTATTCTTGCACCTTTCTTTACCATGTTCTGGAATGCATTAAGTAAAAGAAATATTGAACCTTCTTCGCCCCTGAAAATGGCTTTCGGATTATTATTAGTAGCGCTTGGATATGTAGTTATCGCTTTTGCGGTACACGGAGTGGATTCTCAAACCAAAATAACCATGTGGTGGTTATGGGCTTTATATGTAATACATACGCTGGGTGAATTGTGTTTATCTCCTATCGGATTAAGCATGGTTGCAAAACTTTCTCCATTAAAGTTCTCTTCCTTGCTTATGGGAACATGGTTTATAGCAAATGCTATTGCTAATAAACTGGCCGGAATACTTTCTGCCTTAATTCCACCGGGTGCAGGTGAAACGCCAGCCGTTGCGGGTGCGCCTATCCCATCGTTTATGGGAATTGAGATCAGCAATTTATTTGTTTTCTTCTGCGTGTTTATCGCGCTGAGTAGTGGGGCAGCAGTTGTCCTATTTGGTATGTACCGATGGCTGGAGAAAAGGATGCATGGAGTACACTAACCTTCGAAAAGCGAAGCGATAAAAAAAATACGAAAGTAAATTCATTTTCGTATTTTTTTGCAATGGTATTGATTCCTTTTTGACTTTTTTATTGAGGACTGCTCTGAGAGGTTTTATTGTACTTGGTGGTATTGCCAGGATCTATTTGGTTCAGAAGGTCAACCATCTTTTGCTTATCTGTCGGCTCTAACTGTGAAAAAAGATTCACTAGTTCATCTGCTTTCGCCAAAAAAAACATTTGCAGATTGAACGCATTTGGTTTGTTATCAAAAACTTGTTTCGCCAAATCCATTGATTGCATTACTGCCGTTCTTCCGCTATTCAGATCTTCCGCCATCACATCAAATCCAAGCCGATGGTATTTATAAATACACTCCCGCAAGGGCTTGAACGTATTATTCAGAATATTTTCTGAAAGCCAGTAACGGTTACGGGTATCCTGAGATGATTGCCATCCTTTTTCAGGAGAAACTTGTGCGTTCGTAACCACTTGCTGTGCCTTTTGGAAATAAAAAGTCCCGCCTTCCAGAGAATAACTGTCGTAATCCAATCCAATAATATAGTATGCATAAAACGAAAGAATAGAAGTAAGATTAGATGTGTATGTATTATCGTTATACTCAAACGGCTGTGATGGTGTATAATTAAAGAAGCAATTCTGATCGATGTAATTAAATAAAAGAGAGTTATACGAAGTTTTAAAAATGGGTCTGCGCGATTGAACCTGCAGTGATGCTACAAATTGTTCAGAGGAAGGTCTGCTCGTTACAGTTATTACTATACTGCATTCGATCCTTTCGTCCTGCGCAAATACATCATTCGTCCACTTTTTTTGATTCATAAATTCATATATCGTCTGCTGGAGAGTCTGAAGAATTTGCTTATCCGCAGATGCCTGAAGAGCAGGAGCCACCACCTGAACGGTACAATTGAGTTCCTGAGCGGAAATGGAAGACGCAAGAGGATAGAGAGCTGATGTAAAAACAAATACAAAAATTATTCTTCTGATCATTTCATTTTCTTTATTATTTCATTTACAATATTCTTTGCTGCATCTTTTTTACTCATCAGTTTAAACTGCTTTTCATATTTCTTATCAACGATGGTGATTTTATTTGTATCAAACCCAAAACCACTTCCGGAATCCTTCAGGGAGTTGAGAACGATGAAGTCGAGGTTTTTATTGTGCAACTTCTTTTTTGCGTTTTGAATTTCATTTTCTGTTTCCAGCGCAAAACCAACGAGCATGTTTCCTTTTTTTCTTTTTCCGAGTTCGGAAAGAATATCCCTCGTGTGCACAAGTTTTATTTCAGCGAGCCCTTTTTCCTTTTTAATTTTTAATTTTTCATTTTTATTGGGCTTGAAATCTGCCACCGCAGCGGACATTACAATAATGTCAGAATACTTTGACTGTTTCATGCATTCCTCATACATTTCATCGGAAGAGATAACATCAATTCGTTTTATGGAATTATTTTTTACAGATAGTGTATTCGGTCCGCAGATGAGCGCGACCTCCGCGCCTTGATTGGCTAATTCTTCCGCAACAGAAAATCCCATTTTTCCAGATGAGTAATTGCCAATAAAACGAACAGGGTCAATTGCTTCGTAAGTGGGACCCGCAGTAACCAATGCTTTCTTACCGTTTAACGGAGACTTTTTTTTTATATAATCAGAAAGAAACTGAACAATCGCTTCCGGCTCCACCATTCTACCTTCTCCAACTAATCCGCTGGCAAGTTCTCCGTTATCAGGAGAAATAATAATATCCCCAAATGATTTTATTTTTACTAAATTTTCTTTCGTAGCCGGGTGTTGAAACATATCCACATCCATTGCAGGAGCAGCTAACACTTCGCATTTCGCAGAAAGATAAACCGCCAGCAACAGATTATCACAAATACCATTTGCCATTTTAGCAATAACATCTGCGGTAGCAGGAGCAATCAGCATGTAATCTGCCCAGAGAGCAAGTTCAACATGATTGTTCCACTCTCCTTGATCTCCGGATGTAAATTGGGAGTAAACAGGATTTCTTGAAAGCGTAGAAAGCGTAAGCGGTGTAATAAACTCTTTTGCCGCAGAAGTCATCACTACTTTAACGTTTGCTCCTGCCTTTACAAGTAATCGGGTAAGAAAAGCACTTTTGTATGCAGCGATGCTGCCGGTGATTCCAAGTAGAATATTTTTTCCTGAAAGCATGGTCTGTTTACAGTTTATAGTTTACAGTTTACAGTTAATACAACCGGAAACTGTAAACCGTAAACAGAAACCTTTTTAGAAGCTCTTCGAACCTTTCGCTGGATTTCTGAAGTAAATTTTATCCTCCATGAATTCCTGAATAGCAATTGCGTGCGGTTTAGGCTGACGCTCGTAGTATTTTGACACTTCGATCTGCTCGCGGTTCTCAAATATCTCTTCGAGGTTATCGGTGTGTGAAGCAAACTCGGCCAGTTTGTTTGTGAGTTCTTCTTTCACTTCCTGATTGATCTGGTTGGCGCGTTTTGCCACCACTACAGCAGATTCATACAAATTTCCTGTTTTTGCTTCAAATTCTCTGAGGTCGCGTGTAACCGTGTTTGTCTCTGCAGTTGACTTTTTGTAATCCATGGTATTGTTTATTTATTGTTTGTTTAAAATTTCAAGTTGTTTTTTTGCACTGGAAAAATATCCCTCTGCTTCTTTATTAAATCGGCTGTTATCAGGATAGTAGCTGATAAACTTATTATACGAATCAATCGTTGACTTGTATCTTTCTGTTTTTTTCTTCTCAACGCTTTTTTCCGCATAGCTATAATGCGATTTCACAATCATGAACATGGCATCTTCCCTGTATTTGGAGTCCGGAAATTCTTTCAACACGTTTTCGAATGAAACAATGGCTGCCTTGTAATCCAAAAGAAAATAATACTGCTTGGAAATTTCATAATACTTCATCTCAAGTTTTGATCTGAGTTTTGCAATCAAATCATTGGATTCACTTACTTTTTGACTGCCCGGATACTTATTTATGAACAACTGCAATTCTTTAATTGCATTTTTTGTATCGGTCTGATCCAAGCTATATCTTGGGGATTCCTCATAAAAACAATAGGCGTACAGGAATGCACATTCTTCCGCACGGGCACTGGCAGGAAAAGATTTTACATAATTACTGAAATGATATCCGGCAAGCAGATAATCTCCCGACAAATAAGTAGCGTAAGCATAGTAATACATAATTTTTTCTGCCTTGTCTGTTCCTCTATAAACACTTACAAGTTCTTCCAACAGAGCAAGTGCCTTTGAATATTCTCCTTTGTTGTAATATGCAACTGCCGCATCATATTTTTTGGTGTAATCGCTGCTCTTAAGTAATTTGTTATAATCACTGCAAGATGACAGAATTATAATTGCACAAAGCAAAAACAAACCAACTGAGTTCTTGAGTTTTTTCACCGTTAATAAAATGGGTCGCAAATATAGTTATTTATTGTTGATTGTTAATTTGTTCGCAATATTTCAAAAATTCTTACATTTACTTTTAAAATTCTGTATAATTTTAACATCTACAAACTCACCTATGAGAGATTTATTTGATAAAATAAAAGAAAACCGAGGTCAACTTGGTCAATACGCAAAAGTGGCGCATGGATATTTTGCTTTTCCAAAATTAGAAGGGGAAATAAGCAGCCACATGATTTTTAGAGGAAAAAAACAACTTATCTGGAGTTTGAATAATTATTTAGGCTTGGCAAATCATCCTGATGTGAGAAAAACAGATAAGGAAGCTGCTGAAAAATACGGACTAGCCCTTCCGATGGGTGCACGCATGATGTCGGGCAATTCAAATTTTCATGAACAGTTTGAAAGTGAACTCGCTATTTATGTGAAAAAACCGGATGCCATTCTTGTCAATTTCGGATATCAGGCAATGGTTTCAGCAATTGACTGTTTGGTTGACAGGCGCGATGTCATAGTATATGATGCAGAATCTCATGCCTGCATTGTTGACGGAGTACGTTTGCATATTGGAAAAAGATTCGCCTTCCTGCATAATGATATTCAGAGTTTGGAAAAACAACTAGAGCATGCTAAAAAAATTGTGGAAGTAACAGGTGGAGGAATTCTTGTTATTACTGAAGGTGTTTTCGGTATGCGCGGTGACCAAGGAAAACTGAAAGAGATAGTTGCTCTTAAAAAGAAATATTCTTTCCGTTTATTTGTGGATGATGCTCATGGAGTTGGCATTATGGGAAAAAATGGCGGAGGAACCGGTGAAGAGCAAGGATGCCAGGATGGAATTGATATTTACTTCGGAACATTTGCAAAAGCATTTGCAATGATAGGCGGCTTCATTGCAAGCGAGGAAAGTATTATTGAATTCCTCCGCTATAATATGCGCTCACAGATATACGCTAAATCAATGCCAATGCCGCTTGTGATAGGAGGATTAAAACGCCTAGAACTCATGCGCAATCATCCTGAATACAGAGAAAAACTGCTCACAATTACAAATGCACTTCAAAACGGACTTAAAAAAGCGGGATTCGATATTGGAGATACAAACACATGCGTAACACCTGTTTACATGAAAGGTACGGTTCCTGAAGCAACAAATATTGTTTTTGATCTGCGGGAAAACTACAATATTTTCTGTTCTATCGTTGTGTACCCTATCATCCCAAAAGGAATGATGATCTTGAGACTGATCCCAACAGCGGTCCACACGCTGGAAGACGTAAATTACACGCTTGAATGTTTTTCGAAAATTAAAGTAAAACTTGAAAAAGGAGAATATCAAACAGAAAAAGTTGCGGCATTTAACTAAATACTAATAATCAAAAACTCTAACCCTAAAACCCTAAAACCATGCAAAAGTACGAAGCACTCAAAACAATCATTGCAGGAATGGAAGCAGATGTTCAAAAATTCTACAACGGCAACAATGCTGCCGGAACACGCGTTCGCAAGCACCTTCAGGATCTGAAACGCGCTTGTCAAGACATGCGTGATGAAGTGCAGGAGATTCGCGCAACTCGCAAAGAAGCGTAAGAGCAGAAAGTCCATCCCCTACCCTTCCAAGTGGGAAGGGAGAAATAATACATCTTACTTAGAATAAGTAAGTTTTTATTACGTCCTCCCGAACGGGGAGGATTTAGGTAAGGTTTTTAATTTTTCAAACATGAAAGCAGATGTCCTTTTAGGATTACAATGGGGTGACGAAGGCAAAGGGAAAATTGTCGATGTTATCGCTCCGAAGTATGATATTATTGCCCGTTTTCAGGGTGGACCCAATGCCGGGCATACGCTCGAATTCAACGGACTGAAACACGTGCTTCATCTTATCCCATCAGGAATTTTTCACGAGCATATCATAAACATCATCGGTAATGGTGTGGTAATAGATCCCATGGTTTTCAAGAGAGAAATCTTGGCTCTTGAAAAACTTGGTGTTAATCCGAGAAAAAACCTTTTCATTTCAAAACGCGCCCATTTGATCCTTCCCACTCATCGTTTGCTCGATGCAGCAAGCGAAGCGGCAAAGGGAAAAGAAAAGATCGGCTCCACACTTCGCGGAATTGGTCCTGCTTACATGGACAAAACAGGAAGAAACGGATTGCGCATTGGCGATATCTTTTCTCCGGATTTCAAAAAGAAATATGATTTTCTGACAGAGAAACACAAACAACTTCTGGCACTATATAATTTTCAATACGATCTGAAAGAGCACGAGCCAAGCTGGTTTGATGGTATTGAAACCATCAAACAGTTCAAATGCATTGAGAGTGAAAAATACCTCAACGATGCTTTTGCCGAAAAGAAAACCATTTTGGCAGAAGGCGCGCAAGGTTCCTTGCTTGATATTGATTTTGGTTCTTATCCCTTTGTGACCTCTTCCAATACCGTTTGTGCAGGCGCCTGCACCGGCTTAGGAATTGCACCAAACAGCATAGGAAAAGTGATTGGTATCTTCAAAGCGTATTGTACACGTGTTGGAAGCGGACCTTTTCCTACTGAATTGAACGATGCCACCGGTGAAGCTCTCCGCAAAGCAGGAAATGAATTTGGTTCTACTACAGGTAGACCAAGAAGATGCGGATGGCTGGACCTTCCCGCACTCCGATATGCCGTTACAATAAGCGGTGTTACAGAACTCATCATGATGAAAGCCGATGTGCTTTCCGATCTGGATACAATTAAAGTTTGCACCCACTATAATTATAACGGAGAGAAAATAGATTTTCTTCCTTACGACCTTACTGCTTTCCCACTAACTCCTCTCTACAAAGATTTTAAAGGATGGAAAACCAATCTGCAAAAAATGTCTGCGGACACTATCCCTGCTGCGCTTGAAAATTATATCCGGTTCATTGAACAGGAAATAAAAGTCCCTGTAAGCATTATATCGGTTGGGCCTGACAGAACTCAGACATTCGATCGTTCAGGGGTTTTGGTTTAAAACCACCATCTATCTTATATCACAGTCTTGATAACATGCTCAAAATAGTTGGCAGGTCTTTAACTCAGATAACTTAAATTTGCGCTGTCAATCCGAACAGGAAGTTGTAATGAAGCAATTGATATCAAACAAAATTGTGTATATGCAGTAAAAAGTGGTCGTACAGACGCTCTCTTTATTCCAACGCCTTTTTATATACTCTTCTATGAGTTTCTTATAATTATTATAAACAAAATGCCAAAAACAATTATTCTGTTTCTCAGCTTTCTGTTATTTGCATTTCATAATTTTGAAAAAAATACAAAAAATGATTGGGTATTACAAAATCTAAGAGGAAAAGTTAAATCAATCAGCGAGAATGAATATAATGCAGTTCAGAATGCACACAAAGTAAAAAAAGGTGCAAGCACAGGAAGCGAAAGGTATGTTTTTAATGAAATAGGAAATATGATCGAACAGAGTATTTACAACCCTGACGGAACTCTTTTCAGTAATTTCACCTGCACCTATGACGGAAATGGAAACAAGATAGAACAGAATAGATACACCAACGGAATCCTATTCCGCAGATCCACTTTCACGCTGGACAATAATGGGAATTGTACTGAAGAAACCATGTATAAACCAGACGGAAAACTATTTCGTAAGTTCATTTACAAATATGACGACAAAGGGAATAAGATTGAAAAGAATGCTTACAAACCAGATGGAAGTATTACGGAGAAATTTACTTACAAATATGATAACAATAGCAATGAAATTGAGGAAAACAGGTTCATTGCAGACGGAAGTATTGCTGATAAATCAACCTTCAAATATGATGATAATAGCAATAAAACTGAAGAGAACAAGCACAACCCTAACGGGAGCATTGCATATACATCCACTTTCAAATATGAATATGGAAAAAATATAAATTGGATAAAAAGGATAGAATTCGATCAATATAAGAAACCAATTGTTGTTGTTGAGAGAGAGATTGAATATTTTTAATCAGAATTTTTCAGTTGAACTGTCAATATATCAAAAGATAATAATTCTGCCTAAACAACTTTTTTCTTAAAAATATAAATTCTGGATTCTTCTTTCTTTAACAAACGCTCAATGTTCTTTTGATGAGTAACGAGCAAGAGAGCAGGAGTAAGCAGTGAAAACAAAATAAGAGTAGGAGAAGATGATGGAAAAAGAATGAGAATAGAAATAGGAAAGCTCAAACCAGCCAGAATAGAGCTGAGTGAAACATAATGAGTAATCAATAACACAAACACAAATACACCAATGCCGACCAGTGCAGAAAGCGGATGAATGGCAGCTGTAACTCCAAGAAGTGTGGCCACTCCTTTTCCTCCTTTAAATCCGGCAAATATAGGGTATATATGTCCAATGATGGCTGCAGCTCCAAGTGTTAATTCTAAACTGTTGAACTCTTCGCGCCCCAACATATCAGCTACAAAATAACTGACCTTAACAGCAGCCCATCCTTTCAGAATATCAAAAAATAAAACAGGAATGGCCGCCTTCTTTCCAAGTACGCGAAACGTATTGGTAGCACCTGCATTACCGCTTCCGTGGTGTCGCACATCTATGCCATAAAAGAACTTTCCTATCCACACAGCCGAAGGAAGTGATCCCAGCAGATATGCGGTAAGCAAAATAAAAATATGTAGAGGTATTTGCATTATTAAAAGCGAAGGTAAAAATTTCTTACCATTTGCTGTGTTTCCATTAAATCCTTGGACATATATTGAAAAATTAATCTTCTACGTTCTTAAATTTTCTCAGAAAAAGTTTTTTTTGCTGGTCAGACCCAATAGAAAATGTATAAGGAGTTTGTCCTCGCTCAGTTTTTAATGAACGTTTATCTGATTTCAGTTCCTGAATAGATTTATTGAACTCCTGATCACTTGCAATGGCTGTAAGTAATCCTTTTGTATAGCGGAAATAATACCAATTGTTATTATCAATCTCAAGATAGATATCGAGAACATCTCCTGATCTTTTCTTTGTCATCGCTATTTTTCCTTGCACATATTTATTAATCTGATTTTTACGAATGAACCCAATACCTATTGTTTTATCAGAAACATACGCGTTGTTCTTATCATCCCAAACCATGTGTACATCTGTAAAAAAAATACTGTGTTCCAGTTCTTCAGGGAATCGCTTGAACTTTCCATAGAGATTTACTTCAGAAATAAGCTTGTCGGCTTTTTCTTTCCCCAAAAGTTCGTGTAATCCTTTTTCAAACGTGGTACCAACAGCTACTCCTGTTAAGGTGGTGTTGTTTAAAATAAGGTCTGACATTTTTTCAAGCGCTGGATTTTCAAAAAAGAAATCAAGCGCTATCATCATGTTAAATTCTGCAGAATCAATTTTTAGATCGTGAGAAGCATTTCCCACCACATCAATCTTCACCTGCCCGAAATCAAGACCAAGTGTTCCCATCTTCCCTTCTCCATACACCGTGCATGAATTTGACTTTAGGCTCAAATAATTCCCGGCAAGAGATGGTTCATTAAGTTTTTCTTTCGAAGCAATGCGGTACTCTTTTGATTGCCTGTCGTAAAATAAAAATCCTGTTGCCGCAAGAACCTCAAAGTCTGTTTTACGTATTTTCTTTGTGAGAAATGCTGAATAAATTCCCGATGTGTCCGCAGCCACCATGATGGCAGCTCCAAGAGTTTTGCCTTTATCATCGTCTAGCTTATCGGTGATTGGGATTAATATCTTCTCCGGATTAATTTGAGAGGAGAATTGGAACCATGTTTTTCCTTCTCCAAGTGCGGCACAGGTATGAGTAATCTTAGCAGATCCAGTAAATACCATAAACTGATTATTAGAAGCAAGATTCATTTTTCCTCTGAATTCATAATTCGGACTAAGCATGAAATGTAATGAATCAGGAATGATTGCTTCAGCAATTGTTTGATAAGTAGTATCTACACGAATATTTGCCAGATAAAGGGGCTGTTTATTTTTCATTTCATCCACATAATCATAATATCCCGATGCAGAATAGTTTTTTCTTGCGAATATATTCACATTTGCCTTGTAAATAGAGTGATAAGCCGTGACGCTGTTAGCTACTATTTTCGCATTGGAGAAAGTTTTCATCTCAGCAGCTTTAAGGATGGTCACTTTACCACTGTCCGGATAAATTTTTGCATCTGCAACATTTATCCATGCCACATCCTGTGCTGAAATAATATAGTTCTTAAAATCAAATTTTGCCTTTGGCGCATTAAATCGTAAAGAATCCTGTTTAGGATTGGTTGAAATAAATTCCGGACCTGAAAGTTCAAGCAGTTGATCGGCTTTTGGTTTTTTTGCATCACGTGAAGTCATCTCAATGTCGCCATTATCCATGTACCATTTAAAATTATCCATATAGCAGATATACTGGTTGACAGGAAACTCCACAATAGAACCTTTTCCGTTCGATGCAAAATCTCCTGTTCTCTTTTCAAAATCAACAATGGCATTTACATTCTTTGTAGAGAAAGCAAATTGTGAACTTTGTAGTGATTTCAGACTAAAGTTTGCCGTATCTGACAAAACTTTTGTGTTTTTAAATTTCATAAGACTAGCAGACATACTTGCACTCGAAAAAGTCAATTTCCCGTTGCCTGCCATTTCATTGGAAGAATAATCTACTCTGCCTTTCATCTGTGCTTGTCCATTATAAAAATCCATAGGTTTAATTTGGGAATAGACCTGCATTAAATCTTTTTTGGGAGTCCAATGAATATAAACGCTGTCGCCTTTCACATGAGGGTATTCTGTTTTTTCTGCTTTCTGTTCCTGCACTTCAAATGTTTCGGCCAACCCATTCATTGAATCGGGAAAGAAAATCACATTGCTAGATTTTGCAGTAGAAGTCAGATACTCAATGGTGCCGTCTCCGCGCAATCCCTCATTACTGAGTTTGATTTTATTATTAAACTTCCCTTTATTTCCATAAGCAGCAAATCCCCCTTGGGGTGCAGGGCGAATGAACCCAAGCGAGTAATCAGGCTGAATAGAAAGCGTGTCAACAAAATCGGGAAAAATTCCTGCAGAAGCAAGTGTTCCTTTTAGTTTCAACGCTTCAGTTTTAAAGTCATCTAAGCTGTCAAGCGAATAAGGATCTATCTTGAAATAAAATTTATCGCGCTTGTAAACGCCTCTTTGTATTGACCGCTTACTGTAATAAACAAACGATTCTTTAGATGAGTTAAAAATCGGATATTGATGAAAAGACATCCTGCCTGATTTATTGCTCGGACGATCAATAAATAACTCCCCCTGCACTTCTTCTATAACAGACTTCACAGGCACATTGGGAGAATTTCCAAAAGCATCCGGAGTCAATCTGCGCACCGAGAACCGAAGCGAGTCAGCATTGTTTATTTTAATCTTAAACTGATCGTAATTGAATACGAAATCTTTGCCAAATATGGTAAATCGACCGGCATTCATCACTCCGCCAAAAGCAAAGTCGCGATTTTTCTTGAGTACAATTTGTTTTTTTGACGGATAAAGAAATACATTTTGCGAATCACTAAGAAATATCTCAGAGACACCAAAAATTTTCAAATCGTAATTAAGAAGATTAAGCACCGCGTTAGTTGATCCGCCATGCACATCTGAATGAATTCCTATCACATCATAGTCCACCGCACCTGCTTTTGCTTTCAGGAATTGATACAGTCTGTCCTGCATGATAATCATATCTTCTTCCGGTTTATAGATAATAAATCCAAGATTAGCAATAGCAATAAGTGAAGGACGGATTGCATTCGGATCAAGACGCCTGCACTTGGAAAATTCCTCGACTGTAAATTCTTTTCTCTTTAACTGTTCTGCGCAACTTTTTAGTGCACTGAGCGGATGGACCTGATCAATTCCCAAGAGCTGGTAAAAAACCTCAGCACGGAAGTAACTAGCCGAAGCAAATTCCGCAATGCCCTGAGAACTTCCGAGAAGCGTTTTAAAATACATATTGGCAGAATCTAGCTTCCAGTCAATTTCTTCTACATACATATCCACTTTGTGAAACGTATTAAAATATGGAGTTTTTGATATGCCTTCAAGTATTCGGATCAATACGAGTTCTTTGGTGTCAATATCAAATTTTACTTTGATGGAGGGGTGATAAATAGAATCTTTTTCAAGATACATAGTGATGGCAGCGTCATCAGAAGAAATTCTGTCCTTCTTAAAAATAAATGTTTTCCCGGAGGCTTTTATCATCGATTGATTGTTGCGTTTGAAAATAAGATACGCATCAGCTGTTTTATTTCCGGAGCCTATAAACCTGCTGCCTCTAAGGGAAAATCCACCGGAGAAATCTACTTTACCTTGTGCAATATTTTTTATTTCGAAACGCGTACTGTAAGATTCAAAGCGTGGATAGATTGCATTTTCAGGAGTTGCGTCAGGAACTGCTTTCTCTTCCAACTTACCGAGGATTGGAGTCTTGAAATAAATTTCGTTGGTGAATTTTACTGAGTCGGCAATATAGCTTTGCTTGGTTAAAATGACGGTGTATCTGCCCAGTTCAGCGTGAATTAGTTTTGCATCAATGCCATCGCGCTCCCAGGTAACTTTGCCTCCTTTGCCCACCCATTTTTTCTCAGTCGGATAATACGTTCCTGATGTACCAAAAATGGATGCCGTATCAGCTTTTACGGCACAGAAAATATTTGTTTCAGAAAAAATAATTTTCGGCAATGAATCATATTCAAATGAGTAGTTGTTGCTTCCGGAAAACCATTCCACATAATTTGACCTATAAAGCGTGTTAGAAGCGAATAAGTCCGCGGAGAATTCCAGAAAATCGGAAAGTTTTTTTGCACTGGAAGTCCACAGCAATTTCTCTATACTTGCTTTCCATGAAAGAAAACTGCTTTCCTGAAGTTTTGCGACATTATAAAAATTAATCATCGCCATGAAGAAGTTGTTATAATCAGGATAGGGACGAAATTTTTTCTGAAGCATGGTATTACTGGCAACGTAAACAAATTTCCTTTTCTCATCCGACAGATATCCGCCAAACCAAAAAGACTTGAATTGTTCTTTGATAAAATCGTGTCCCTCTTTTTCTTTTCCCTTCACCGAACTGAACCAATCATCCATCTCGTTGAGAAATTTTACCGAATCAGATGAGAAGGATTTAGGTGCCTGAGCATGTAAGGAAGTAGGCAGCAGACAGTAGACAGCAGAACATAAAATAAACACAACGAAGACTTTCAATACTTTCATCCTATTCTGATTTTATTATTCTAATAATGTCTTCTTGACTGCGCTTAAAATATCTAGTGCCTTTTTCTGAGAAGAAGATTCAGCATAGATTCTTAGAACAGGTTCTGTACCAGAAGCACGGATCATCACCCATTCATTTTCATTGAAGAAATATTTCCATCCATCCAGATCATCCATGCGCTGAACTTTATATTTTCCAAATGCAGAATAGTTGCCCTGTTTGCAATTTTTAACGATGCTGTTTTTGAGTTCTTCAGAAAGGTGCATATCGTTTCTCTCAAATGCAAAACTTCCCGTAATAGCATACACTTCTTCTATCAGTTCTTCCAGCGACTTCCCAGATTTCGCCATAAACTCCCAGAGAGTAAGGCCAATCCAGATGCCATCGCGTTCAGGGATATGTCCTTTGATAGCAATGCCTCCCGATTCTTCTCCGCCAATAAGCACATTCCCTTTGATCATTATATCGCAGATATATTTAAATCCAATTTTCGTAACCTGATATTGTAATCCGTAATGCGCACACATTTTTTTAATACGCGGAGTAACAGAAAATGCAACCACCACTTGCCCTTTCATCTTTTTGTATTTGCACAGGTAATGCATTAATAGAAGAATAATATGATGCGAATCGATAAAATCTCCTTTACTGTCGAACAAACCCAATCTGTCTGCATCTCCGTCTGTAGCCAGTGCGCAGTTAATTTTATTTTTTCCTTTTTTCTTGCGGGAGTCTCTAACAACAGCTGAAATCTCATGCAAGTTTTTAGCAATTGGCTCGGGAGCAGTTCCATTGAAGGCAGGATTATTTTCGCAATGCAACATGGTCGTTTCGGGGAGTAATCTCCTGATGACATTCTGCCCCGCGCCAAACATGGCATCGTATGCCAAAGTCATTCCTGACTTTTTTATCACTTCCAAATCAAAGTGCTTTTCAATATGTTTACAATAGAGAGATTCCAAATCAACCGATTTGACAAGTGGATGAGGTAAAGCAACAGCATCAATGTCAACAGAACATTTTTCGGGGATCAGGTTTTCAATTTCCGAAACCTGATCCGGAAGAAGAGGTCCTCCATAATTCCCTTTCAACTTGAATCCATTATACGATGGCGGATTATGACTCGCGGTAATAATGATACCGAGATTTGCTTTATATTTCAAAGTTCCCAGAGAAATCATAGGCGTGGAAACAAATCCACCCATAACTTGGGTGGGGGATGCAGCATTTGCAAGAAAAACTTTTATGCCGTGATGTGCCAGTACTTTAGCAACCGTTTCGGCAAAAAGCTCTCCGCCAAAGCGACAGTCATGGCCAAGAACAACAGATACCTCACCCCGAGCCTCTCTCCCTTGGGAGAGGGGAGGTTTTAGCCAAAGCGCAGTTCCTTCGGCAACACGTGCTACGTTTTCGGTAGTAAACTCTTTCGCTATGATAGCACGCCAGCCATCTGTTCCAAATTTAATTTTGTGCATATGCAAATCTTGATTCGCTAAAGTACAAATAGTTTCCAACCTCTATTTTGAAGTTTCTTAACACGTGTTAATACATTTGGCAAAGTATTTGTAAGTTTGTGACGATGTAATTCTTTCACAAAAAACTTTCCCTATGAAAACGATTTATCCCATTTCATTTACACTTTTATCTATTTTTTTATTTTTCTGCTACACAAGCGGACAAAGCAATCTGAATAAAGCATTGAATGATGCCACTAAGAATTTAAATCAATTAAAGAGCGGAAACAAGCCACTTACCAACGATGAGGTAGTTAGAGGATTAAGAGAAGCTCTTAACGTAGGAACAAACAATTCAACAGCTTTAGCCTCAAAGCTAGACGGCTTCTATAAAAACCCTCTCATCTTTATTCCTTTTCCTCCTGAAACGCAGAAGATCAAAAACACCGCTGTAAGTTTAGGAATGAAAAAACAAGTACAGGATTTTGAGATGAGCATAAATCGCGCTGCGGAGGAAGCTGCTAAAACTGCTGCACCTGTTTTTCTTGACGCTATTAAAGCTATGACCATACAAGATGGGTTCTCCATTTTGAAAGGCGCTGATAATGCCGCAACCAATTACCTGAAAAATAAAACTTCTAACGATCTTACTGTCAGATTCCTGCCTATCATTAAAAACGCCATTCAAAAAGTGCAAGTAACAAGATACTGGAATCCTATTATCACTAAATACAATAAAATACCCGGTGTTCAAAAACAAAATCCTAATCTTGAAAAATACATTACAGCAAGAGCGTTGGACGGAATTTTTAAACTGATTGCCGGAGAGGAAAAGAAAATCCGCACCGATCCGAGGGCTCGGGTATCAGATATTCTTCAAAAAGTTTTCGGAAGTAAATAATTAATAACGAGTTGCTGCCTGTTCAGCACTCTTGTATTTGTGTGCTCCTGGAATAATGCTCATTACCGGAATATCAGAAGTGTTTACAACTTCCTGAGCAGTAGAACCGATAAACATACGCGTAAAGTTTGCTTCCTGTTGAGTCATAATGATTAGGAGATCCCCTTCTACTTTATGGGCGTAATCCACAATACATTGAGCAGGTGAATCTTCACCTTTCACTGTTTTAATTATTTCTGCAGAACATTCTATGCCTTTTTTTTGAATGAAATTTCTCACCTGTTCTAATTGACGAGTAAGACGGTTCACAATAAATTCATCCGAACTTTGCAGCACAGAAACAACCCGTATAGCTGCCTGGTTATTACTACCGCCAAGTTGCGCCACTGCTACAGCCTGACGAACCTTGTCTTTAGTTTCTTTGGTAAGATCAAGTGGAAGCACAATATTTTTACATCCCTGACGATGGTGCTTGCCTTTAATGGTGATAACCGGACATTCCGCTTCACGCACAACCCGTAAGGCATTAGAACCAATGAATCGCACACTAAGTTTTTTACGGCTGTTATGCCCCATGATAATCATAATAGCACCAAGCATATCCGCCACTTCAATAATTTTCTCATACGGCTTTCCCTTTGCAATCATGGTATCAACCTTAACTCCCTTTTTCTTTTCTATGTCTAAGGCAAGCGCATCTAGTTTTTTCTGAACATTTTTCTTCATCTCGGTTTGCTGTTTCCCTGTCATTAAAGATGATATGATATTGCCATCATCTATTACATGCAGCAGAACCAATTCTGCATTGTATTCTTTTGCAAGATTATAGGATTGTCCCAAAGCAATAAGAGATTGCTCTTTAAAATCTATGGGAACAAGAATTTCGTCTCTGCCGTTTTTTTTACTCATTTTTAGTTGAAGTATTATGAATTTAAATACCGGAATTTATTTTAGAGTATTTAATTTAAAGGTGTAAAAGTAATAAAAATTTCACCGTTGGAAAAACAGCTTTCGCCCAAAGCAAAAATGCTTGAGTTATAGAATATTAGCAGGGTTACGGATATTCAAGCACATAAAATTATCGATATCTATTTTAATAGATGTCTGGCAGGCAATTTACATTACTTTTGCAACTTTGTTATGGCATCCATTTCAGACATAGATAAAAATAAATTACCAAACCACGTTGCAATCATTATGGATGGCAACGGGCGCTGGGCTCAACAGCATAATAAAGAAAGAATTTTTGGTCATCAAAATGGAGTTTCTTCTGTGCGGGAAGTAACGGAAGCCGCTGCCGAGATTGGAATAAACTACCTTACACTCTATGCTTTCTCCACTGAAAACTGGAACCGCCCGAAAGCAGAAGTAGATGCACTGATGGGACTACTAGTCAGCACCATTCATAGCGAAGTAGAAACTCTGAACAAAAATAAAATCCGCCTTTGGGCAATAGGAAATCTGAAATCACTTCCCGCAAACTGCTACAACGAGCTAATGGACGCAATTCAGCAAACTTCAAAAAATACCCGCCTTACTCTTGTGCTTGCTTTGAGCTACAGCGCTAAATGGGAAATTATTGATGCGGTGAAAAAAATTTCGGAAAAGGCTAAGAAGAACGAAATATCTACTAAAGAAATTGACGAAAAAATGTTTGCGTCATCATTATGCACAAACGGAATTCCTGACCCGGAATTGCTGATCCGTACAAGCGGAGAACAACGCATTAGTAATTTTCTGCTGTGGCAGATCGCATATTCAGAGCTTTATTTCACCGAAAAACTCTGGCCCGACTTTCACAAAGAAGATTTTTTTGAGGCTATTTGTGATTTCCAGAACAGGGAAAGGCGTTTTGGAAAAACAAGTGAACAAATTAAAGTAAACAATAAACAATAAAGAAGACATAACAATAAACAAAAAAATATATCGTTACGCAACCGCTCTGCAACCAATTAAAAAACACTTAGGATGACTTTTATAAAAAAATACTATTTATTGTCTATTGTCTGTTGTCTATTATGTATTGCTTCTTTCTCCCAGCAACTCATTTCCTCCGATTCTGTTATTTTCAATTATGCACAACCCATCGAGTATGAAATCGGAGGAGTAACCATAAGTGGATCCGGCACGCTTGATCAAAACGTGTTGCTTTCAATTTCAGGACTGATAGTAGGAGACAAAATAAAAATTCCGGGCGATGCCATTTCCACGGCCATAAAAAATTTATGGAAAGAAGGTTTTTTTGAAGATCTAAAGATTATTTCCACCAAAATTCAGGGAAAAAATATTTTCCTGGAAATACAAGTGAAAGAACGTCCAAGACTTTCCAAATTCTCTTTCAAAGGAGTAAAAAATCATGAAGCTGATGATTTGCGCGATAAACTAAAACTAAATAGAGGGAAGGTGGTTACTGAAAACCTCCTGATCAATTCAAAAAACGAAGTGCTTGATCACTTTGTAAAAAAAGGATACCTGAATGCAAAAGTTTTAGTGACTCAAAAAAAAGACAGCTCGCTTCTCAACAGTGTAATTCTTTTCATCTCCGTGGACAAAGGAAAAAAAGTACGTATTCGGCAAATTGATTTTCATGGAAATACTGAATTGAAAGACAGAAAATTGAGGCACTTAATGAAAGATACGAAACAGAAAAAATGGTATTCCATCTTTACCTCAGCGGAATTTATTGAATCCGATTTTGAAAAGGACAAAAACAAAGTGGTAGAGAAATACCAATCGCATGGATACCGGGATGCAAAAATCATCAGAGACACTGTTTATAAGGTCAGCGAAGATCGCCTCGCCATTGACATTTATGTAAGCGAAGGAAAAAAATATTATTTCCGAAATATCTCTTGGGTAGGCAACTCAAAATATTCCTCCAAAGATTTGGATAAAGTTCTCAGCATAAAGAAAGGAGATATATATAATCAATCCGTTCTCGAATCCCGTTTATTCATGAATCCGAATGGCACAGACATAAGTTCTCTGTACATGGATGATGGTTATCTGTTCTTTCAGGCAACTCCCGTAGAAGTGCTGGTAGAAACTGATTCCATTGACATGGAGATCAGGATATACGAAGGAAAACAGGCAACAATAAATAAAGTAACCGTAAAAGGAAATACAAAGACGAATGACCATGTTATCATGCGCGAGATACGCACACGCCCCGGTCAGCTTTTCAAACGAAGCGACATCATCCGATCACAGCGTGAACTTTCTATGCTTGGATATTTCAACGCAGAAAAATTAGGCGTTACCCCTACCCCACATCCCGAAAACGGAACCGTTGACATTGAATACGAAGTAGAAGAAAAATCATCCGACCAATTGGAACTTTCCGGTGGTTTCGGAATGAATAGGGTTATTGGAACGCTTGGCGTTTCATTCAATAATTTTTCAGCTCGTAATATGTTCAAGAGTTCTGCCTGGCAACCGCTTCCATCAGGCGATGGTCAACGACTCAGTATACGCGCACAATCAAACGGATCGTATTACCAGTCATTTAATATGTCGTTCGTTGAACCCTGGCTAGGAGGGAAAAAACCAAACTCATTCAGCATTACTCCTTATTATAACATCATCACCAATGGACGTCCAAAATCGGATATCGGACACGGCTCACTGCATATTTTTGGAACCTCAGTAGGATTGGGAAGAAGGAAAAAAATTCCTGACGATTTCTTCTCGGAACAATGGGAGATGAATTACCAATACTATGCCTTAAACAATTACCAAAGTGTGTTTGCCTTTACAAACGGGTATGCAAACAATATCAATCTGAAATACACCTTATCACGCAATTCAGTGGATGACCTGACCTACCCAAAGAGCGGATCTAACATTACCTTTTCAGGTCAAATAACTCCGCCATGGTCATACCGTCCTTTTTCATATATTATAGGCACACAAAATCTTGATTACTCAGAAGCTACGACTCAGGATAAATATAAATGGCTGGAGTATTATAAACTAAAATTTACATCGGCATGGTACACCCGCCTTGCAGGAAAACTGGTTCTTTATACAAAGCTTGGCTATGGTTTTCTTGGTTATTACAACAAAGCCGTTGGACTTACACCCTTTGAACGGTTTTATCTGGGAGGAAGCGGACTCACGGGATACAATCCTCTTGACGGACGTGAAATCATTTCCTTACGCGGGTACGATGACGGACAAGTTTTCTCTTTCCAACAACCACAAAATAATCCGGGCGCTGCATCCATTTTAAAATACACCATGGAACTGCGTTATCCCATTTCACTTAATCCCAGCGCCACTATTTACGGACTTGCGTTTACAGAAGCAGGAAATTCGTGGGGAAGCATTAAAGAATTCAATCCCTTTGATGTAAAGCGCTCAGCGGGAGTAGGATTACGTTTTTTCTTGCCCATGTTTGGATTACTTGGATTTGACTACGGCTGGAGATTTGACGATATACCTTTCAAGCCCAGCATGCAGAAATCTCAATTCCACTTTACCATTGGATATAATTTAGGAGAGTTGTAAGGAACAGCCCCTCCTAACCTCCCCAAAGGGGAGGAACTCTGCATGTGCAATCTCGAACTACGCTCGCAACCTACGGTTGTCTTTGGGAGGGGAGGGGTGGGCTTTTGTTCCTATTTTTCACCTCTGTTTCAATATACCTTTATACCTTTAGCACTTCATTGGCACAATATCTGTTTACGACTTTCATCATTATAAAATAAAACCTATGAAAAAGTTATCGTTTTATTCCCGAGCAATAATACTAACTGCTGTATTTCTCTCCCCTCTCTTTTGGAGAGGGGTTGGGGGGGAGGCAATTGCCCAGAAGACAGCTTACGTAGATCTAGATTATATTCTCACCAACATTCCCGAATACAAAAGCGCACAGGAACAATTAGACCAGATCTCTTTGGGATGGCAAAAAGAAATTGAAGGAAAACTTGCCATCGTAGACCGACTTTACAAATCTTTTCAGGCAGAAGAGATACTCCTTACTCAAGACATGAAAAAGAAACGCGAAGATGAAATTATCACAAAGGAAAAAGAAGCAAAGGAACTTCAGAAACAGCGTTTTGGCGTGGATGGAGACCTTTACAAAAAACGCCAGGAACTTGTAAAACCAATACAGGATAAAGTATACAACGCAATAAAAGAACTTGCTGAAAAGCAGATGATAGCAATCATGTTCAATAAATCTGCCGAACTGAATATTCTTTTCGCCAATCCCAAATACGACAAAAGCGATGAAGTGTTGGAAGCAATGGGATACAAACCCGGGTCATCCTCAAAGGATAAAGAAAAAGAGAAAAAGTAATCGGTAAGTTTTCCAATACAAAAGTACTTTTTATCTCACTTTCTCCCTCGCCTTACATATCCGTTTTATCTGCCTTTTGGCGGACCACCTCTGCAAAAGTTTTATTTTGAATTTTACTTTCCACCCAGCTCATAAAATCAAACTCCTCCATCGTTGCTTTCTCCATCGGATTTTTCATCAGTTTCAGCAAACTTGTTTTCAATTCCTGAAAAGCAGCGCTACGT
>JACRAL010000099.1 GCA_016213435.1 Bacteroidota bacterium | reverse complement strand
TAACTGATAAGATGGTAGAACAATATCTTGAGCATCATCGCAAACCATCGAATGCAGATACTGATAATATTATATTGGAGTAAGAATTTCATTCTTTGTCTTTTCAAACCTCTGCACTTCCAGTGCAGAGTGGTTTAGTTGTATATTCGCAAAACTATTTTTAAAGTATGAAAATTTCCTTCAACTGGCTCAAACAATACCTTCCTCTTGACATTTCTCCCGAGAAAACGGCAGAGCTTTTAACCGACTGCGGCCTTGAAGTGGAAAACGTGGAGAAACATGAAACGATAAAAGGCGGATTGGCCGGTTGTGTTGTAGGTGAAGTAAAGACAAAGGAAAAACATCCGGATGCTGACCGCTTAAATGCAACAACTGTTGACATCGGCACAGGAACGCTGCTTAATATTGTATGTGGTGCCAATAATATTGCTGCGGGACAAAAAGTGGTGGTGGCTACCGTTGGCTCAACTATTTATACGAACAAAGGAGAACCAATCACGATAAAGAAAGCAAAGATACGCGGAGCGGTTTCTGAAGGAATGATATGCTCGGAAGACGAAATCGGAATGGGAGATTCTCACGATGGCATTATCGTGCTGGATGCTTCGGCAGAAATCGGAACCGCTGCAAAAGATTATTTTAAGTTAGAAGAGGATTATATTTTGGAGATTGGTCTTACTCCGAATCGTGGAGATGCTGCTTCGCACATCGGTGTTGCAAAAGATCTGTTTGCTGTTTTGAACTGGAATCTGCTGGAAAATAAATATGAACTGAGGCTTCCGGCTGTTGATGGTTTCTCGGCAGAAAATAACAAGTCGAAAATCGAAGTGGTTGTTGAAGATAAAGATGCTTGTACGCGTTATTCCGGAATTACAATTTCGGGAGTGCAGGTGAAAGAATCTCCCGACTGGCTGAAGAGAAGATTGCAGTCAATTGGGCTGAAGCCAATCAATAATATTGTGGATGCAACAAATTTTGTTTTGCATGAACTCGGTCAGCCGCTTCACGCTTTTGACGCGGATAAAATAGCAGGTAATACAGTCATCGTTAAAAAACTTCCGGCAGGAATCAGGTTTGTCACGCTGGATGGAGTAGAAAGAACGCTGACAGCAGATGACTTAATGATCTGCTCGGCAAAAGAACCCATGTGCATTGCAGGGGTTTTTGGCGGATTGCATTCTGGCGTAACAAACGAAACAAAAAATATCTTTCTGGAGAGTGCTTATTTTTCTCCCACTACCATCCGAAAAACCTCCAAGCATCATTTGTTGAAAACCGATGCTTCGTTCCGTTTTGAAAGAGGGGCTGATCCGAATATTACTGTGTATGCGCTTCAGCGAACAGCACTTCTTATAAAAGAAGTTGCAGGCGGAACTATTTCATCCGAGGTAGTGGATATATATCCTTCACCCATCGAAAAAAAGGAAGTTGCTTTTTCTTTTTACAATTGCGACTGCCTCATCGGAAAACAAATTGACAGAACATCCATCAAACGGATCCTTGAGTTGCTGGGAATGGAAGTGGTTTCTTCCGGACAGGATGCGCTCTTAGTTTCTGTTCCTACAAATAAATCGGATGTTGTTGGCGAGGAGGATATCGTGGAAGATATTTTGAGAATTTACGGATGTAACAACATTGAAGTTCCTTCATCCGTACGCTCTTCTCTTTCTTTCATTTCAAAACCTGACACAGAAAATATCCGCAATGTGATTTCTGATCTGCTATGCGGTGGCGGTTTTACGGAGATCATGTCCAATTCGCTCACTAATTCCGAACTGCTGAATCTGCTATCTTCCGAAAAAGACAATGCCGTTGAACTGCAGAATCCTCTCAGCCCTGAACTGAATATTCTACGTCCTTCCCTGATCTTCAGCGGACTGGAAGCAATTGCCTATAATCAGAACAGGAAAAATCCGGATTTGAAACTATTTGAGTTTGGGAAAACATATACCTCACCCCCAACCCCTTTCCCACATGAGAGGGGAGCAGCCTCTTTTAAGGAAGAAAATCATCTTGCTCTTTTTCTCTGCGGGAGAAAACAAGCAGAAGGATGGAACGTGCAACAGGGCAGTGTTGATTTCTTTCACTTGAAATCATTTACTGATAATGTTCTGGAAAGACTTGGAATAGAAGCAGAACAGGTTTCCGAGATGAGCTCTGCAATTCTTTCTTCAGGTTTGTCTTATCTCACCCCCAACTCCTCTCCCAAAGGAGAGGAGCGAATAATCGTTCAATTTGGTTTCGTTAAGAAATCTTTCCTGAAAAAATTTGACATCAGGCAGGAAGTGTTTTATGCTGATTTTAATTGGGATGTTGTCATTGAATTATCAAAAAATACTTCTGTGCGGTATAAAGAAATTTCAAAATTTCCGGAAGTAAGGCGCGATCTCGCATTGGTGGTGGACAAAAGCGTGAAATATGAATTACTTGAATCACTTGCCTTTCAAGCCGAAAAATATATCCTGAAAGATATAAATCTGTTTGATGTTTACGAAGGAGATAAAATCGAATCAGGTAAAAAATCGTATGCGCTTAGTTTCATTTTACAAGATAAAAAGACTACGCTCACGGATAAAGAAGTGGATAAAGTAATTCAGAAATTGATCACCACCTATCAGGAAAAAGTGGGAGCTGTTATTCGATCTTAAATTTTGTTTTTGCTAAAACAATAATTTCTAGCTCTTTCTGAAATGAATCTGGAGCGGAACCCCGCAAAAATCAAACTTCTCTCTTAGCTGATTTTCTAAAAATCTTTTGTACGATTCCTTAATTGCTTTCGGCAGGTTAACATGAATTGCAAACACCGGTGTATTTGCCGGGATCTGGATCATGCTGCTGATATCCACCAGATTTCCTTTTTCAGAAGATGGCGAGTGTGCTTGTACAACAGGAATAATAAATTCTTTTAACTCTTCATCGGAAATACGTTTCTTTCTCTTCTGATAAACTTTTTCGGCTTCTTCCACCACTTTCATAATGCGCTGCTTGTTGAGAGCGGAGATAAAAAGCACAGGCACATCTCTGAATGGAGCCATTTTGTGTTTTATTTTTTCTTCAACTTCTTTTGCAGTTGCTGTTTCCTTTTTTACCAGATCCCATTTGTTTACAAGAATGACAACTCCTTTTTTATTTCTTTCTGCCAGACGGAAAATATTCACATCTTGTGCTTCCATGCCGAGCCGAGCATCCAACATGATCAGACACACATCGCATTCTTCAATGGCACGAATGGCGCGTAGGTTGGAATAAAATTCCACCACCTCTTCGTACTTCCTTTTCTTACGAATTCCGGCAGTATCGATCAAAATAAATTCGTGATCGTATTTTTTGTAGTGTGTGTGAAGTGCATCACGTGTGGTGCCGGCAACTGGGGTTACAATGGCTCTTTCTTCTCCCAGTAAAGCATTGAGTAAAGAAGATTTTCCCGCATTTGGTCTTCCCACAATTGCAATTTTAGGAATACCAATATTGGTTTCTATTGGTTTTTGTTCAAGCGCACCAACTATTTTATCTAAAAATTCACCCGTTCCTCTTCCGGTCATGGATGAAATGCAACTTATATCGCCCATGCCCAGTTTATAAAATTCTCCCGACTGATGTTCGCGTTCGCTTGTGTCCGTTTTATTTGCAACGAGCATTATTTTTTTGACCTCACCCCCAGCCCCCGAGCTACGCTCCCAACCTTCGCGTTTCGCTCGGTTGTCAGAGGAGAGGGGAGTTTTTTTTGAGGAAAGATATTTACGCAGAAGTGAAGCAACTTTTTCATCCTGCTCGGTAATTCCCGCAGTAACATCCACCATAAAAAGAATGATATCTGCTTCAAGCAATGCAATTTCTACCTGCAAACGAATCTGTTTTTCAAAAACATCTTCGGAGCCAAATACATAACCGCCAGTATCGATCACAGAAAAGTCGATGCCGTTCCAGTGACCTTTTCCGTAGTGCCTGTCGCGGGTAACCCCTGGTTGTTCATCCACAATGGCTTTGCGCGTTCCTGTTAAACGATTGAAGAAAGTTGACTTTCCAACGTTCGGACGACCTACTATTGCGATAATATTTGACATAAAAAAATCTTGTCTTTTGCTCCTCTCTCTTGAGAGTGGGGTTAGGGGTGAGGTGCGAATTTACGAATAAGATGGAGGGAAAATCGTAGTTCGCACTTCGGTTGCTTATTCTATATAACCAAATCGTTTCAATCTTTTCTCATCGTCTCTCCAGTCCTTCTCCACTTTCACAATCATTTCGAGGAAAACTTTTTTTTCAAGAAACTCTTCAATGTCTTTTCTTGCTTCAGAGCCAACAATTTTCAATGCCTTTCCTCCGTGGCCTATGAGAATTCCCATCTGGGATTTTCGCATAACAAAAATAACAGCACGAATACGTGTGATTTTTCCATTTCCTTTCGTAGCATCGCGCAAAGGAGCATCTTCATGGAATTCCTCAATGATCACCTCGGTTGAATAAGGAATTTCTTTCTGATAGGTAAAAAATATTTTTTCGCGGATAATTTCTGAAATAAAAAAGCGCTGTGATTTATCCGTGATATCGTCCTTCGAAAAATAAGGTGGCGCTTCAGGGATAAGCTCGATGATCCTCTTGAGCAGATGATCACAATTGAATTTACGAATGGCGGAAACGGGGATCATTTCTGCTTTCGGTAAGATCTTTCTCAACTCTTCCACTTTTAAAACCAGAATATCCTGGTTCCCAAGATCAATTTTATTTATCACGACAAGAACCGGAGTTTCTGTCTTTTGCAAAATGGCAAGCGTTTTTTCATCTGCCGGATTCGGGTCGCCAATCTCCAGAACAAATAATATCACTTCCGCATCCGAAATAGCCTCGGAAACCACATTCATCATCGCTTCGTGAAGTTTGTAATGCGGTGTAATAATTCCAGGAGTATCCGAAAATACAATTTGAAAATCATCGCCATTTACAATTCCACGAATGCGATGGCGCGTAGTTTGTGCTTTGGGTGTGATGATGCTCAGTTTCTCTCCCACCAATGCATTCATCAGCGTGGATTTACCAACATTTGGCTTGCCGATGATATTTACGAAACCTGATTTGTGCATTGTGATTTTTTAACCAGAATTTATTCTTATACAACTTCTCCAATCAAAGTCGCCAATGTACATTCTTTCGTCAGCACATTCACGTAATCTCCTTTTTTAAAATTCTGTCTTGGAAAAACAACTACTGTGTTCTGACTATTTCTTCCGTAAAGTCTTTCTTCGGATTTTTTGGAAACGCCTTCGATCAGCACACGGTGAATTTTCCCTACTCCTTGTTTGGTTCTTTCGGCAGAATGTTTTTGTTGCAATGCAATCACTTCCTGCAGACGATATTTTTTCAATTCTTCAGGAACATCGTCTTTATATTTTTTATGCGCAAGCGTGCCCGGTCTTTCAGAATAAGCAAACATGTACGCAAAATCAAAACGAACTTCATTCATCAGGGAAAGCGTGTCGGCAAATTCCTGCTCTGTTTCTCCGCAAAAGCCGGTAATGATATCGGTAGAAATTCCAGCATTGGGAATTATTTTATTTATAGCTGCAATTCTTTCTAAATATTTTTCGCGTGAATATCCACGATTCATGCGCTCCAGCATTTTTGTATTTCCGCTTTGCACAGGAAGATGAACATAATCACAAATATTTTCATGTTTCGTGATCATGTACAGAACATCGTCTGTCATGTCCTGGGGATTTGAAGTGGAAAAACGAACTCTCAGATCGGGAGCAGCTAAAGCGACTGCTTCAAGCAAATTCGCAAACGTGACCTCATTCCGCCTCACCCCAGCCCTCTCCAAAGGAGAGGGAGTAGATTCTGCAAAGGCTTTATTTATTTCTTTTTTTGAAGAATGTTCAGGATGCCACATATACGAATCTACATTCTGTCCGAGCAAAGTAACTTCGCGATATCCATGCTCAAATAAATTTCTAGCTTCGTTCACAATGCTTTCAGGATCACGGCTTCTTTCTCTTCCTCGTGTAAATGGCACCACACAGAATGAACACATATTATCACATCCGCGCGTGATGCTGATAAAAGCGGTAACTCCATTACTGTCTAAGCGAATAGGGCTGATATCCGCATATGTTTCCTCAAGTGAAAGCAAAACATTAACGGCTTTTTGACCGCCTTCAACGGATTCAATGAGGTTCGGCAGTTCACGGTAAGCATCCGGTCCTACAACAATATCAACTATTTTCTCTTCTTCTAAAAGTTGAGATTTTAATCGCTCCGCCATACAACCCAAAACAGCAATCATCAATTTTGAGTTCTTCCTTTTTGCAATATTGTATTCTTTCAATCGTCCGCGTACGCGCTGCTCGGCATTATCCCGGACTGCACACGTATTTAGCAATATCAAATCGGCTTCGTGAAAATTTGTTGTGGATGAATATCCTTTACCGGCAAGGATAGATGCTACAATTTCACTGTCGGAAAAATTCATGGCACAACCGTAACTCTCAAGAAAGAATTTTTTGACTTCGGTTCGCCTCACCCTCTGCCCCTCTCCTAAGGAGAGGGGAGAAATCTCCAGCACTTCGCCTTGGCGGGATTCATCAATTACTTTGTTTTCGTAAGGATTCATACTAGTTGAGCGAAGATAATGAAAACAGCCATACTGACGAAGAGTCGGTACGGCTGTTTAATGGCTTTAAGCAAATATTCTAAACCAATTTTTTGGCAACCATATATTCCGCGATCTGAACAGCATTCGTTGCGGCTCCTTTGCGCAGATTATCTGCAGAAGTCCAAAAGTTAAGTGATTTTGGCTGCGAATTATCTCTGCGAAGACGTCCGACAAAAACATCATCTTTTCCCTGAACATAAATAGGCATAGGGTATTTATTATTGCGGAAATCGTCCTGTAACACAATGCCTTTTGTATCGGCAAGAATTCTGCGCACGTCTTCGATCTTGAAATCTTTTTTCAACTCTACATTCACGGATTCACTGTGCCCACCCACAACCGGAATTCTCACGCAGGTTGCAGTAACTTTTATTTTTTTGTCATCAAATATCTTTTTTGTTTCCTCAATCATCTTCACTTCTTCTTTCGTATATCCTTCTTCATTGAAATCACCTATGTGAGGAATTATATTGAGATCGATAGGAAATGGATATACTGTTTCCGATTTAATATTTTTTCGTTCGTTCATCAATTGTTCCACCGCTTTCATTCCTGTTCCGGTTACAGCCTGATAGGTAGAAACCACAATGCGGTTGATTCCGTATTTTTTATAGAGAGGATAAAGAGGAACCAGCATCTGGATAGTAGAGCAATTCGGATTAGCAATAATGCGGTCTTTCTTGCGGATCTGATTTGCATTGATCTCAGGAATAACGAGTTTGATGTCGGGATGCATTCTCCATGCGGAAGAATTGTCGATCACCACGGCTCCTATTCCGGCAAATTTGTGCGCCCATTCCATAGAAGTGGCAGATCCTGCTGAAAACAAAACAATATTTGGCTTTGCGGCAATGGCTTCATCCATTCCGATTACCTTATAAGTCCTTCCGCGAAAACTCACATCTCTTCCTACGGAGCGTTTGGACGCTACAGGAAAAAATTCCGTTACACGAAATGTTCTTTCCTCAAGAACCTTCACCATCACGCTGCCAACTAAACCTGTGGCACCTACGATTGCTACTTTCATTTGAAATTATTGTAAAAAGGCGGTTTTTAATTATTTAGGGGTGCAAAGGTATACTTGTTTAAGTAAAATCAAACTTTATACGGTTTTTTTTGAATCTTTTTAACATATTTTATAATTTTGACACTTAATTAGTTACAAAATCAAAAACATTTATAAATAAGTTCAAAAAATGCAACTTTTTATAAGTATTTTGCATCTAAACCTCAAAGTCAGATGACTGATGAAGAATTAGTAAGTGGGTGCATTGCAAAAAATCCTTCGGCTCAAAAGCTGTTATTTGAGCGATTTAGCAGAAAAATGATGGGGGTTTGTTTGAGGTATGCGAACAGAGCAGAGGAAGCGGATGACATGCTGCAAAATGGATTTATACGCGTATTTGAGAAAATAGAAACTTTCAGAGGTTCAGGTTCGCTGGAAGGGTGGATACGGAAAATTGTGGTGAATGAATCGCTGACCTGCCTGAGAAAAAATAAAGCAATGAAGTTTAATATAGATATAGAAGGAGCAGAATATATGATTCCCGGAAATAGCCATGTAGGCGAAAGTATGCACGAGCAAGATCTTTTGAAAATGATTGGGCAGTTGCCTACAGGATTCCGAACAGTGTTTAATATGTATGCGATCGAGGGGTATTCCCACAAGGAAATTGCCGAGCAACTTGGAATTTCGGAAGGAACATCAAAGTCGCAATATTCAAGAGCAAGGGCACATTTACAGAATATGCTAAAGTCAGAAAAAATATCATGAAGAACAATGATAACGTAGAGCAATTGTTCAAAGAGAAATTTGAACACTTTGAAGCGGATGTAAATCCAAGAGTGTGGAGCCATGTTCAACACGGCATTAATGCTGCTCCTGCCGGAGGAGTTGTTTCTTCTGCAGCAAAATTTACCATAGGAAAAATAATTGTCGGAACAGCTTTTGTTGCTGCAATTGCTGGAAGTATTTGGTATTTCACATCTTCTGATGATAACAAGAACATTTCTTTATCATCCGATAAAAAAAATCAGACCGAAATTGTTTTGAAAGATAAAACGGAGAATACTATTTTAGGAACTACAGAAGAAGATGTTCCGACCCTAAAGGGAGAAGAAACAGCAAGCCAGAAACCCTTAAAGGAACTTTCAAACTCCCATTTAGGGGTTGGAAGCGAACAGGGAGCAATAACTAATAAAACCCAGTCTTTAACTGTTTCTGATGATGCAAATAATGAAAAATCATCTGATGTATTCAGCCGGGATAACCCCTCTTCGGCTTCTCAGAATGCTGATAAAAAAACTCCGGAAGGACCAACATCTAATAAAGATCAAAAGTCTCAGCCGAAACCACAAAATAATAATCCATCTGCCGATAATACGGATGCGGAACCAATGCCCCTTGCAGCCATTATTGCCAATGCAGAAGCTGGCACTGCACCGCTTACCGTTTCCTTCAGCAATCAGGGAATCACTTCTTCCTTAAGCTGGGATTTTGGAGACGGCACCGCTTCAACAGAAAATACACCTTCTCATACTTTTGTAAAGCCCGGAAGTTATATAGTGAAACTTTTTGCAAAAAATTCAGCGGGAAACGCATCTGACAAAATAACCATCGAGGTTAAATCCATTCTGGATATGATTTATATCCCCAATTTTTTTACTCCAAATGGGGATGGCATCTTCGATTTTTTCTCTTTCGATACAAAAAATCTTTCTTCTATTGACGTAACCATCTTTGATATCCATGGATCCCCTGCCTATTCTTGGACAACTCTTGACGGAAAATGGGACGGAAAAATGAAGAATGGTACAGATGCCGCTAAAGCAGTATATCTCTATACTATACAAGCAACAGGAACAGATGGCGTGATCTATACAAGAAAGGGATCTGTTACACTTTTTTGAGGATTTATAAAAAAGTAATATAACAGGAAGAAAAAATGCCTAATTTGACGATTATAGAATAGCATTTTTCGATTCTAGTTTAGTGTTTCGCGATTCCGGAATAGCATTTCACGATTCTGGAATAGCATTTTGTGATTCTAGAATAGCATTTTGTGATTCTAGAATAGCATTTCACGATTCTAGTTTAGTGTTTCGTGATTCTAGAATAGCATTTCACGATTCTAGTTTAGTGTTTCGCGATTCCGGAATAGCATTTTGTGATTCTAGAATAGCATTTCACGATTCTAGTTTAGTGTTTCGCGATTCCGGAATAGCATTTTGTGATTCTAGAATAGCATTTCACGATTCCAGAATAGTATTTTGCGATTCTAGATATCTGATTTTAGCAGATATTTAAAATACTGCCCGATAAAAACTGAAAAATATGGGAGGCAGTCACCGATTTCAGAGCAAAAACGCTGATAGTACAGATAAAACACCTTATCTTTATAACAGCAATTTGATTTTACATTTCCTTATGAAAAAATCCGCTGCTTTTGCAAACAGAATTATTGTTTCTGCTTTTTTGATTTTTCCTGCCTTTACAGTAATGGCGCAAAAAGACAGTAAACAGGTTTCTGTCACGTCTCAAACGGGAGTGAATTGGCCGGATGAGAGTATGTATCGAGAACAACTGAAAAATAAAGGCATACCTGCTGTCACCATAGACAAATTAGTGGAAGAAAAAAAAGCGCTTCTTCTTCAAGGAAGACACCTTGTTCCCCTCACAAACTCCATTAAAATATCTGATCAAAATCCTGTGGTTCAATCGCTTTGTTCGGATATGGGAGCAGAAGCCGGATGGGGATCATGGACTGCAAGAACAGGGCAATATGGCAGTTGTCAGGAATTTTATGGAGCACCTAATTCGCCATTTGCTCCAAAGTTTAATCTTACTATTGGTTCCGGTACAGATTCTCTTACGCCAGGGTTAAATCTTGGTGATCCACCACTCCCCGTTGTTTGTCCGGGTTTTGGAAATGCATCCATTCAAATTGGTGAGATAGAAACAAATGGGGCATTAGGTGGTTGCGGCAGTAGCTGGGGTTGTATAGAAGAATTAACGTATCCTCTTACTGTAATTCCTCAGGATACTAATTTTACTTTCGCTTATGCAATAGTAATCGAAGATCCGGGGCATGATAGCTGTAACCAACCTTTTGTCAGTTTATGTATATATGATTCCAGTGGAAATTCTATAGGTACTTGCGGATGTTTCACTTATACTGCCGGACCCAACATGCCGGGTTTTTATACTGCAAATCGAGTAGTAAACTCAGGATCCATTCCTTATTATAAACCATGGACAATTGTTGGTATTAATTTAGCTCCTTATCTTGGGCAAACATTGACTGTAAAAATAACAAATGCAGATTGCGGATGGGGCGGGCACTTTGCGCAGTCTTACTGGGATTTTAATTGTGGACCCATGGCCACCACCACCCACCAGTTTTGCGTGGGTGCAGATTCCGTGCTGCTTACCGTTCCTCCTGCCGGAGGAACAGACTATAGCTATAGCTGGTCAACCGGGCAAACTACTACAAGTATTATGGTAAATCCACAAGTGCTAGATACTTTAACTTTAAACATAGTTCCTCTTTCCGGCTGCGGATTTTATGAGGTGTATGTGCTTACACCAACCATTATTAATCCGGGCTTTTCAGATTCCATTCATTGCAATATGGTTTACTTTAAAGACACTACTAAAATTACCGGTGGCACAATCAGCAATTGGAACTGGAGTTTCCCGGGAGGAAATCCCTCTTCATACTCCGGGAAAAATCCTATCGTAAGCTATGCGGCTGCCGGAACTTATTCTGCTTCAGTTATCATAACTTCACAGGCAAGCTGCAGAGATACTTCTGCAGGCGTAATGATAACAATATCACCCAATGCTGTAGCTAATGCAGGACCCGATTTATCCATTTGCAGCGGAACAACCCGGACGCTTTGCGCAAGTGGAGGTGCCACGTATGTATGGCAGCCTGGCGGTTCTACAACTTCTTGTATTACGGTAAAACCTTCTTCTTCTACAACCTATACGCTTGTTGCTGCAAATTCAAATGGCTGTGGGTCTACTGTACTAAAAAAAGTTACGGTTGATAATATCCCTGTTCTATCTGCAAGTGTCAATAGTACTATTTGTGCAGGTGATTCTGCAGCACTTCAGGCAAATGTACAGAGCGGACAATCACCTTATTCATGGTATTGGTATCCGCAAAGTGCTCTGAATAATCCCAATGTTCAAAATCCGATTGCAAGCCCGGGCACTACAACCAACTTTACGGTAAGTGTAACAGATGCTTATGGATGCACGGCAAATACAAGCACCACGGTTTATGTGCAAGCAGTTCCCAATGTTAAATTTACCAGTTGGACTCCTACACTCAGCTGTGATGGTTTCATGATTTCTTTGAAAGCAACTATGAGCAGTGATGTACAATCTGTTTTCTGGGACTTTGGCGATGGATCAAGTATCACTTTGTATGCGCCTAATACCGATCCGGGTTCTCATTCATACCCTTTGAACGGCACTTATAATATAACAACTACCGCTTTTAATCCCCCCTGCAAAAGCACGCATGATACTACTCTTGTAGTTTCTGAAATTATGAAACTTATGGATGTGCTGCCTTCAAATGTATTTACTCCTAATGGAGATAATAATAATGATTGTTTCCACCCCGCAATTTGTAACCTTGCGGCAGTAACCCCAACCACACCCTGTCCTCAGCAGATAGCAATGACGGACTGCCTTATTCTAGAAGTTTATGACAGATGGGGAATCAAAATGTTTGAGACCACCGATTCTAAAAAATGCTGGGATGGAACAACAATGAAAGGCAATCCCGCAAAAGCAGGCACTTATTATTACATTTCAAAATTTGCGGCAATAACATTAAAAGGATTTGTTGAATTGCTCCGATAATAATGCAAACAACTCACGATCTAAAATAGCCGCTTCAAAAAATTGACTTGAGGCGGTTTTTTTTATTACCAATAATAAATTGCAATTAGGAAAATAGGTAATTTTGTTCTGTCCGGTGGGACTGAGTATAAGGAAGAATTTTACCGGAATAAAGTTTTATGACCGCAGAAGAAATCATACAGGGGTGTTTAGTGCACGACAGAAATTGTCAGCGCATGCTGTATGAACAGTATTTTGGAAAAATGCTGAATGTCAGCATCCGCTATGCGAAAAATTTAAATGAAGCAAAAGAAATTTTGCATCATGCATTTAAAAGTATATTCAGCAAGCTGAAACAGTTTATGGATCTAAATGCAAAAAGAAAAAACGATGTTCCTGCGATTTCACTTGAAGAGTGGATAAAAAAATTGATGATTGAAGCAGCGATTGAGCATATGCACAACAATAAGCGGGGGCATTTGGTCAGCAGCACAGTGAATGCAAGAGAAACTGAAAAAACTTCCTCTGCAGAAATTACAGACGATCAAATTATTGCTGCTGCGGATACAGATGCTATTCTGCAAGCGGTTCAACAATTATCGGCTTCTTATAGATTAGTGTATAATATGCACGAAGTGGATGGATATCCTCATGCAGAAATTTCAAAACTACTCGACATCAGCGAAAGCACCTCACGCGATAATTTTTCAAAAGCAAAATTTAATATCCGCACAAATCTCGCAAGGAGGTTTTCAAAATAAAGCGTGATCAAAATCTGAAAATGAAATACCCGCATACTAATTCACCACTTGATAATTTCCTGCGCGATACGCTGAAAGATCTTGATGTCACATATCAGCAATCGGACTGGAGCGAGATGGAAGCCATGTTGGGGCCAGCACAGAAACCGTTTGAATTAAACATAGGTAAAAAAACAATTTTAATTTCTGCTTCTGTGATAACGATTGCCGTTATCGGAATTATTATTTCTCATATCCACTTTGATGCCTCATCATCCGAAGAAAGTGCTCCCGTAAATACGGATTCCTCTCGGAATTTTTTGAATGCTGTTGACACTCAGAAAACAACGATTTCCAACCCTGCTGATCTTGCAACAGATTCAGTGCAAACAGGATCATCTGTTCTTGTACAGAAAAATACAATCGTGGATTCTGTCGTCATCAATCAGAAACAGGATAAAAAACAAAAGAAAAACAACTCAAAATCTTTAGCTGCAGATTCTTCAGCAAAAACAACGAATATTCCGATTCCTTCTATTGATACTGCATCCAAACATTCTGTGCAAGAAATAAAAGTTGCAACATCTCCAACTTCCGGAGATTCTTTAAAATCTTCTGCGCCTGCGAAGAAAAGCACGAAGAGTAAAAAGCAAAAAAGTATTTCTGTCGATTCTTCCAGAGCCAAAACTTCTGCCCAGACAAAACAGGATTCGTTAAAATAGCAATGAGTAACAAGAAATTATTTTCTTCCTCCCTTCTAAACATCGTTTACACCCTTCCGGATAATCCGGGTGTTTACCAGTATTTCGACAAGCACGGAAAAATAATTTATATTGGCAAGGCAAAGAATTTGAAGAAGCGCGTTTCCTCATACTTCACTAAAAAACATGAGTACGGAAAATTGCTGTACCTCGTCACAAGCATTGCCGACATCAAATACATTGTAGTTGAAACCGAACTGGATGCACTGCTACTTGAAAATAATCTCATCAAAAAATACCAGCCGCGATACAATGTGGCATTGAAGGACGATAAAACATATCCCTGGATCTGTATCAAAAACGAATCGTTTCCTCGGGTTTTTCAGACGAGGAATTTTATCCGTGATGGCTCACAGTATTTTGGACCATACACTTCGCTGCGCACGATGTATACTATTCTTGATTTGATAAAAAAATTATATCCACTCCGAAACTGCGCGTTGAACCTTTCGAAAGAAAATATTGAAAAAAAGAAATTTCGCGTGTGTCTGGAATATCATTTAAAAAATTGTAAAGGTCCCTGCGAAGCGTTTCAATCAGAAGAAAATTACAATGACAGCATTTCACAGATAAAACAAATTTTGAAAGGAAATATTTTTTCTGTCATCAAGCAGCTGAAAGAATTAATGTGGCAGTATTCTGAAAAATATGATTTTGAGAACGCCCAGTTGCTGAAGCAGAAAATCGATTCACTGGAAAAATATCAGAGTCGTTCTGTTGTAGTAAGCCCAACTATAGAAGACGCGGATGTGTTTTCAATTATTTCGGATGAGGCGTTTGGCTATGTAAATTATCTCAAGGTGATAAACGGTGCAATCGTACAAGCGCATACCGTGGAGATGAAAAAGAAATTAGATGAAACCAATGAAGAATTATTGCTGCTTGCCATTGCAGAGTTACGGCAACGCTTTTTCAGCGAGACAAAAGAAATAATTGTACCGTTTGCACCGGATGTAAAATTTCCTGATGTGGAATTCACCATTCCCCAGCGTGGTGACAAGAAAAAACTTATGGAGCTCTCCGAACGCAATGCGGAATATTATAAAAAAGAAAAAGAGAATAGGCAAGCATTTACTGCAACTGAAAAATCATCGGATAGAATTCTGAAAACGATGATGAATGATTTGCGCTTAAAAGAACTTCCTATACATATTGAGTGTTTCGATAACTCCAACATACAAGGTGCTCATCCTGTTTCTGCCTGTGTAGTTTTCAGAAATGCAAAACCGACAAAAAACGATTATCGCATTTTCAATATCAAAACGGTGGAAGGACCGGATGATTTTGCATCCATGGAAGAAGTGATTATGCGCAGGTACAAAAGAATGCTGGATGAAAAACAATCTTTGCCTCAATTGATCGTAATAGATGGAGGAAAAGGACAAGTGAGTTCTGCACTTAAAAGCTTGGAAATGCTTGGACTTGCAGGAAAAATTCCTGTTATCGGCATTGCAAAAAAACTGGAAGAGGTGTATTACCCCGGAGATTCCATGCCTCTTTACCTTAACAAAAAATCGGAAACCCTGAAAGTGATCCAGCAGATGCGGGATGAAGCACATCGCTTCGGACTGAAGCATCATCGAGGAAGAAGATCGCGCGAAACTATTTTTTCTGAACTCACACAGATAAAAGGCATCAGCGACAAGACCGCAGAAAAACTTTTGCAGGAATTCAAATCTGTTTCAATAATAAAAGAAACTCCGGAAGAGAAAATTGCAGAAGTGATTGGGAAAGCAAAAGCAAAAAAACTTTTGGAACACTTTAAGAAGCCACATCACGCATAAATCAATCTGCACATACTCGGATAGCAAGAGTGGACCGTTAATTTTAAGTCCTGCCTGAAGGACAAGCGGAGCTTGCGAGCGAAGCTAATTTAGGAGGGGCTTCTGCTCTTATATCTTTATCTCCTCTTCATCTTTATTATAGAAATGATATTCCAGCACGTGATGTGCAGTTACGGGTTTTATGCGGATCCTTTTCCCGTATTTTAAAAACCATTTCTGCTTTCTGCTTGGAAGCCCTTTTGTAAAATATGCTTCAATGAAAGGGTGCACAGCCAGCGTAACATTTTTCTGGTTCTGTTCCTTCACTAAGTAGTTCAGGTCTTTCTCTATCTGATCAACTAATAAAATGGTTGACTGAACTTCACCGCTTCCACCACAAGATGGACATTTCTCCGTTGTCTTTTCCTTCACCTGAGGGCGCACACGCTCGCGTGTGATTTGCACGAGTCCGAATTTGCTCGGAGGAAGAATGGTATGTGTGGCAGGATCGGTTTTCATCTCGTCCTTTAATTTTTCAAAAAGTGTTTTTCGATTGTTGGGATTGCGCATGTCAATAAAATCGCAGACAATGATTCCTCCAATATCTCTCAATCGTAACTGACGTGCAATCTCATCTGCCGCTTCCATGTTCACGGCAAGGGCATTGGCATCCTGATCTCCACCTGTTTGTGTGCGATGACCGCTGTTCACGTCAATGACGTGCAGCGCTTCGGTATGCTCAACAATTAAATATCCGCCCGATCTCAGGTTCACAATTTTTCCAAAAGAAGATTTTATCTGCTTGTCAATTCCGAAATGTTCAAAGAGCGGTTCTTTTCCTTTATAATATTTCACAATTCCTTCTTTATCAGGAGCAATGGTATGCAGATACGATTTGATCTTATCAAAAAGTTTCAGATCGTTCACATAAATATTAGAGAACGATGGGTTAAGCATGTCGCGCAGAATGGTAATGGATCGATCCATTTCTCCAAGCATAATCTTCGGAGGAGTTGCACCTTGAAGTGCTTTCCATAATTTCTCCCATTTATCTACCAGATCTTTCAAGTCAGTATCAAGTTCCTCAACGCTCTGATTTTCCGCAACTGTACGGATGATGACCCCGAAATTTTTTGGCTTGATGCTTTGCACTAATCTGCGAAGGCGGTCGCGTTCTTCCAGTCTCCTAACTTTTTGGGAGATGGAGATCTTATCCGAAAAAGGAATAAGGACCAGAAATCTTCCTGGCAAAGAAACATCCGCAGTAAGCCGCGGACCTTTGTTGGAGATGGGTTCTTTCATGATCTGCACAATCACATTTTGATTGTGGTTCAACACTTTGTTGATCTTCCCTGTTTTGCTGATCTCTTTTTCAAAAGCAAAATCTGCAAGTAGAGGCGTGTTGTTTTGTCCCTGCACCGACTGAGTCGTGAATTTGTTGAATGACCCGAATTGAGGACCAAGGTCGAGGTAATGCAAAAAAGCATCTTTCTCATAGCCCACATCCACAAATGCTGCGTTGAGTCCGGGCATGATCTTTTTAACTTTTCCAAGAAGAATATCTCCTACAGAAAATCCTGCGTCCGACTTTTCGCGGTTAAGCTCTTTCAGTCGTTTATCGTGCAACAGGGCAATAACAACCTCCGAGGAGGTTGCATTAATAAATAGTTCGCTGTTCAATGTAAAATGTTTTAATTAGTTAATGATCCCATTCAAAGTTATTTGAAAAATGAAATGGGAACAAAAGGAGGAAATTCTTCGGAACGATTAAAGGAAATTGAGGCAAGGAAATAAACAGAGAAGCAAAGGCTTCTCAAATCCTTACATTAAATTTCTTAAGAATTTCGGCACACCTTAAGGTGTACTATCTGCCTTTCTTTTTGTGACGATTCTTACGCAGGCGCTTTTTGCGTTTGTGGGTGTTCATTTTTTTGCGCTTTCTTTTTTTTCCGCTTGGCATAGATTTGAATTTTTTGGATACGAGTATTGTGATCTTAGTGTCGAGAAGGTTCTTCTCCTATTTCACGCTCATATCATTAGTTAAGGTTGATTTTTTAGTTTTTTAATGTATTCGTCAATATTTCTTGTTATTAATGTGTCTTTAACTCTTTCTTTGTAGTTCTCGTAGTTTTCTATCGCTTGTTTCCTTTTTCCCATCGACAGATATGTATCTCCAAGATAAACATACATATCAATGTGCGAGGAGTCTATTCTCAGAATCCGTTGGAAGCGCGCAATCGCTTTGTCATATTGCTGCGAAGTTACAGAAAATAATCCAAGCTGCAAGTTTGCCTCAATGTTGTTAGAATCCTTCTGAAGAACTTCCCTTAAAAGTGTAATGCCTGTCATCGGCTGAGTACCGAGCAAGGAAGCACTTTCTACATAACAGGTTCCGAGTTTTACTTTAGCTGAAACGTTAGAAGGATTAATTGCCAATGCTTTTTCGTAGCTTTTAATCGCGCTTTTGTACATAGTTGGCTTATTCGAATCATTAGAAATTTTTCCTGCTTTCATGAAAGCATCCCCGGTATTTAGCCATGCCTGTTCAGTATTTTCTATCTCCGCAACAGACTGCCCGTAAACCGCATACATGTATGGATTTTTATAGTTGAGCCAGACCTTTCTTATGGAATCATATAGAACGACTTTTTTATTTTCTGCTTCTTCATTGCTTGCCTGACTCTCTAACTTATCTACTGCCGATCTTTGTTCGGAAGTAAGATTTTTCTTTGCTTCAGCGATCAACGGAGCGTAATCGGATGAGCTCTCTTTTGCCTCCTGTTGTTTCTCAGAAGGCAGTTTTGGAGCAAAATAGATTAATACGGCTAAAACAACCGCAAGAAGAATTACAAGTTTTTGTCTGAATGTCATTAAAGGAAAGGGAGATTACTCGGTAACAGGAACACTTTTTTTCAATTTGTTTCCAAACGATTTTGCCGGCTTGAATGCAGGAATATTATGTGCCGGTATCATGATGGTTGTGTTGCGTGAAATTATCCTGCCTGGTTTTCTAGCACGCCTTTTAATGTATAGTGTACCAAATCCGCGCAAATAAACATTTTTGCCTTCGTACATAGCGTTCTTTACAACGCTCATAAACGCCTCCACAATAGCCATCGTTTCCTTCTTCTCTACACCCGTCTTTTCTGATATTTTGGCGACTACATCTGCTTTAGTCATAAAAATATTTTTGTTGTTGACGCAAATATACAATTTATACTGAAAGTATTCTATTTTTGATACTTAGAATATTACGGAGCACACGTTTCCAATGAATTTTTCACAAACAATCATACGCTGGTATAATAAGAATAAACGGGACTTGCCATGGCGTCATACAAATGATCCGTACAAGATATGGCTATCGGAGATTATTTTGCAGCAGACACGCGTGCAGCAAGGACTTCCTTATTACGAAACATTCGTTAAAAAATTCCCAACCGTTCATCACCTTGCCAAAGCAAAGGAAGATGTGGTGATGAAAACCTGGCAGGGATTAGGGTACTATTCCCGAGCGCGAAATCTGCATCATTCGGCAAAGTTTATCAGTAAAGAGCTAAAAGGAATTTTTCCAAAAGAATTTGACGAGATAAAAAAACTCAAAGGCATTGGAGAGTACACAGCCGGAGCAATTGCTTCCTTTGCTTTTAATAAACCTCATCCTGTGGTGGATGGGAATGTGTTTCGCGTGATTGCTCGGTATTTCGCAATAACAACTCAGATAGATTCTACAGAAGGGAAAAAGGAGTTTACACGCAAAGCCGAATTACTTCTCGACAAAAAAATCCCCGGTATATTCAATCAGGCAATTATGGAATTTGGAGCCATGCAATGCGTTCCTCAAAATCCTGATTGTGAAAAATGTCCGCTGAAGAAATCCTGTAAGGCATTGGCAAAGAGCATGGTTTCTTCTCTGCCGATTAAATCCAAAAAGAACAAAATCCAGACAAGATATTTTAACTACTTCGTAATCAGAAGGAATGGGAAAATTTTAATAAAGAAAAGAATTGAAAATGACATTTGGAAGAATCTGTACGACTTTCCGATGATTGAAACGAAAAAAGAAATACTGCCTCCGCTATCCCGATTGCTGTCGGAACCTCTCCATCGGATGGAACTTGTAGGTTCTGATGCCTCCCTTATTGAGAGGTTAGGAGGGGTTTCGATTATTTCTGTATCTAAATCCTTCAAACATATCCTCAGTCATCAGGTGATTTTTGCGCGATTTTGGGAAGTTGCAGAATCTGAGCATAAAAAATTTATTGTTAATGGTACTGAAATTAATGATGGAGTGTATATAAGTGAAAGTCAATTAAATAAATTCCCTTTTCCGCGTTTGATCGAAAAGTACTTTGATGCAAAAGCGTCCAAAAACTGAACTAATTTTCTATCTCAAAATTTTGAAATACTCATTAAATTATTACATTTGTCAGTCCAAAAAACTCAGTTTAATTAATCTATCAAACCATGGGAGGCGTAAACAAAGTAATTCTCTTAGGACATGTAGGAAAAGACCCTGACATCAGGCATCTTGAAGGTGGAGTTACCGTTGCAAGTTTTTCCTTAGCCACAAATGAATCATTCAGAGACAAAAATTCGGGTGAAAAGAGAGAGCAAACCGAGTGGCACAACATTGTAGCGTGGCGCAATCTTGCTGAAAGTGTTGAGAAATCAGAGCTAAAAAAGGGCGACCGCGTTTATCTTGAAGGAAAAATAAGAACACGCCAATGGCAAGATAAAGAAGGGAACAAACGCCTCACCGTTGAGATCGTTGCAGATACATTTACCATCATTAACAGAAAAAGAGATCGCGTTGGTGAAGATGGAGCGCCCACAGAAGCTGCTCCTGCTGCAACCGAAAATGCCGGAGCTGATCTTCCATTCTAATTCTTCGATTACACCGATATAAAGAAGGATTACACCGAATCTTTTATCGGTGTAATCTTTTTGCTTTTAAGAATCGGTGTAATCATATTTTTAAATGAGTCTACTTTTTGCTTTAATATCAACTGTTGTTTTTCTTTGTTTATCTGCCTTGATATCGGCATCAGAGGTTGCCTTTTTTTCGCTTACACCAAAAAACCGGGAGGACTTGAGAAAATATTCTTCCTCTCGCGATAAGATCGTTCTGCAGGTTTACGACAAACCAAAGATTTTACTGGCAACTATTCTTATTGCGAGCAATCTGGTAAATATCGGCATCGTTCTTATTTCAGAAATAATTGCTGTAAAGCAACTTGATTTTATCTCTAATCCCATTACTGCGTTTCTAATACAAGTGGTGGCAGTAACATTTTTGATCTTGCTTTTCGCTGAGGTAATCCCCAAAGTTTTTGCCAACCAGCATTCGCTCAGCGTGGCGCGCTTAATGGCTTTTCCGATTTCCTTTCTGGAAAAACTGCTTTACCCTTTGACTTTTCTTCTCATATCTTCTACTTCGTTCATAGATAAAAAGGTGAAGAAAAAAACCCAGCATATTTCGGTGGAAGATCTTTCTCATGCGCTCGACCTGACCATTTCTGACGACACGCCTGACTCTGAAAGAAAGATTCTGAAAGGCATCGTGAAGTTCGGACAGGTAAATGTGAAACAGATCATGATACCACGGATGGATATCACCGCGTTTGAATTTAATACTCCTTTCAGAAAGCTCTTGGAAGATATTCTTGCCTCGGGATATTCCCGCATTCCGATCTACAAGGAAACAATGGATAAAATAGCTGGCATCCTCTATGCAAAAGACCTGTTGCTTTACCTGGACAAAGAAGACGATTTCAAATGGCAGTCACTCATACGCGAGCCGTTCTTCATTCCTGAAAACAAAAAAAATGATGATCTGTTAAAAGAATTCCAGCACAAAAAAATTCACATGGCGGTGGTGGTGGATGAGTTCGGAGGAACCTCCGGCATTGTTACACTGGAAGATGTTATTGAAGAAATTGTTGGCGAGATAAACGATGAGTTTGATGACGATGACCTGGTGTATTCAAAACTGGATGATCACAATTATGTGTTTGAAGGAAAAATCTCCCTTACTGACCTTGCCCGTAAACTCGGCATTGAAAGTCGCATATTTGAACTTGCAAATGGAAGAGAGGCCGATACTCTTGCCGGATTCCTGATCGAATTAACCGGAAATATTCCCAAAAAAGGACAAGAGGCAAAGTTTAAAGATTATATCTTCACCGTTGAATCGGCAGATAACCGGAAAATCAAGCGGGTGAAAGTTACAGTGCCGGCAGAAGCAATATGAGTTTAAAGTTTAAAGTTCAAAGTTTAAAGTTCAAAACCATTTATTACTGTTTACTGCCTATTGCCTACTGCCTACTTGTTGTTTCATGCGGTTCCGATAAAGACGATATTGCAACTCCCAGACCTTTTGCGTATTTCAGAATAGACCTGCCGGAAAAAAAATATTCCGTATTCCATGATGACTGCCCCTTTGAGTTTGAGTATCCATCCGATTACGCGCGCGTTCTTCCTGATAATAAAAAGAATGCTGACCCTTGCTGGAAGAATATTATTTATCCGCGTTTTGGCGCTGAAATAAATCTCAGTTATAAATCCATCAATAACAACCTTAGCACCTATCTTGACGATTCATGGTCGCTTGCCACGTGCCATCAGGTAAAAGCCAGCGGAATGTTTGAAACTTCCATCATACGCGACAGTGCAAATGTGTATGGACTTATGTTTGAAATAGAAGGCAATGCCGCTTCCTCTCTCCAGTTTTATGTAACTGACAGCACACAACATTTTCTTCGCGGTGCGCTTTATTTTTATGCTCATCCGAATTATGATTCGCTTGCACCTGTGATTGCTTTTCTGAAAAAAGATGTGGAAAGAATGATTACCACGTTGAAGTGGCTGCCCCCTCCGGCTCTCCCAAGAGAGAGAAAAATTAAAGCCCCCTCTGAAGTGGGAAGAGATTGATGGAAGGATATCCCAATAAAGGAAATAAAGAATAAAAATTTATATTTGCTGTATCGTGAACAACCTTAAAAAGATAGAATGTTATTTGTAACGACATTCCTCGTTTGAAAACTTCTGTAGAAAGGATTTTAAATTCTTTAGCGTAGTTTATCTTCTCTTTTGCCTGAAAATAATTCCATAACAACCTCCACCGATTCCGAACTTGTTCAGAAGTTCCGGGACTCGCGTGATAATGCGATCATCGGAGAACTGTTTCAGCGCTATACACATTTAGTGTTTGGCGTATGCATGAAATATTTAAAGGATGAGGACGAAGCCAAGGACGGGGTGATGCAGATATTTGAAAAACTCATTACCGATCTGCACCGGCATAAGGTGGATAATTTCAAAGGATGGCTCTACATGGTAGCAAAGAACCACTGCCTCATGTATTTCCGCAGCAAAAAAATTCATGTTGAATTGCCCAGAGAATTAACCGAGGATAATTCAGAGGATGGTGTTACTCCCCTCTCCTTTGGGAGAGGGGCTGGGGGTGAGGTGGCTGTGGAATTGACTTCAGAATTGCATCATAACGGAGAAGACAAGGAAAAACAGCTCACATTAATGGAATCTGCCATAAAAGAATTGAAAGAAGAGCAAAAGATATGCATAGAACTCTTTTATTTGCAGGAGAAATCATACGAAGAGGTGGCGAAGATGACGGGATATTCGATGAAAGAAGTGAAGAGCTATATTCAGAACGGGAAACGGAATCTTAAAATACTAATGACGGCTAAATCAGTTGGCAGCAAGTGAATAAAACAAAGAACATATTCGCGCATACGGATTGTATTTCGGAAGAGATGCTGATGAAGTATATCTCCGGTACATTATCTCCTGCCGAAAAGCACGAGGTGGAAAAACATTTGATCGACTGCCCAATGTGTTCGGATGCGGTGGAGGGATTGCAGATAATGACCTCACCCCAGCCCTCTCCGAAGGAGAGGGGGTTAACATCCCAAAAGGCAATTGATGAACTGAATATTCGTATTCGCGAAAGAGCAGAGAAAAAAGAAGGGAAGATAATCTTCCTTCAGCAGTACCGCACTCAGCTGGCAGTTGCAGCTTCGATCATAGTGGTGATAGGTTTGGTTTGGTTCTTCCGAAGCAATAGGCAGGAACTGGATTCGGCTTCTTCCGAAAAGATATTTGCCGATAAGTTTGAAGCGCCACCATCAGAGAGAGCAGAAGAAAGTAAAGCAGAGAGCATACAGAGGAATGCAGAAAATAACAGCCAACCGGCCGCAACAGAAGATAAACAAGCAAACAAACGCATAGCGCCTGTTGGAGTAGCTGCCAATAAAACAAATGCGAAACCCCGCAGGCAAACTGCGATGCCGGAGGACAGAAAAGTTTCAGAAATTCAGAATGAATTAACGCTGCAGGATGACCAAGCCGCAAAGGAAGAAGCGGTTGCACCCCTCGCATCCTCAGGCGCTTCTTTGGCAAATGCTGCCGCGCCTGTTGCAAATAAAGCTCTTGCTTTCGGAGTACAGGAAAAGAATAAAGCAACGAACACTCCGGCACCGGCTGAAGAGAAAGCAGCAGCGCCTGCACAAACGGGCGAAGGGGATATGCTTGCGTTTGAATCGGCAAATAAGAAAAAACAAAACGCAGTAAAAAAAGAAGCAGCTCCGCAAAAAGCGGCACAGGGATATTATGAAACACAGGCAGTCCCCGCTGCTGCTGCCAAAGCGCAAACAGCCATCATGGAGGCAGAAGCAGTTGCACTCGATTCCGTTTATGCAAATGCCGGTGCTGCTTTTCAAGACGATGCCATGGCAAAGTATGATAAACAGGATTATGCAGGGGCAGTAACCGCTTTTGAACAAGCACTCAAACAGAATCCCAATGACGAAAAGGCATTGTTCTACTCAGGGGTTTCTTATTTAAGTTTAGGGCAAGCCGACAAGGCGGTCACCGGATTTAATAAGGTGCTGCAAAACAAGAACAGCAGATATTACGATGATGCGCAGTGGTACCTCTCGCTTTCCTACCTGAAAAAGAAAGATGCACCCAATGCTCGCAAAAACCTGATGGAGATTCAGAACAACCCCAAAAGCAAGTACCAAAAGCAGGCCGGGGAGACGCTGAAGGAAATGAATAAGTAAAAGAGAAATCTACCTGAGTTATGCGCAGAGTTCTCCGATGAATAGCAGGAGACTGACTCTGTTCGGACGTACTGCCAAAAAAACGTTAAAAACCTTCCCCCCCCTAAATAATTTCAAGCGAGCTTCGTTAGAGGTATAATTTTTCCATAATCAGATATGATAATTAACTTTGCATCATGGAGGCATATAACAATCTGGGCGCTCATGAAAATTCAAAAATCGAAGAGTTGTATAAGCAATATCTTCAGAATCCTCAAGCAATAGAGGATAGTTGGAGAATATTTTTTGAAGGATTTGAGTTTGCGCAATTACAACAACCATCTGGTATTTTGTCACAATCAGATGATAAATTTCAAACTGAATTTAAAGTCATTAATCTCATCAACGGATATCGTTCGCGCGGGCACTTGTTCACCAAAACAAATCCGGTGCGAACGCGAAGAACATATTCTCCTACTCTTGAGATAGAAAACTTCGGACTTCATTCCAATGATCTTGAAACTGTTTTTCGTACCGGTTCCATGCTTGGCATTGGTGACGCAACACTAAAAGACATTATTGCTCATCTGAAAGCAACCTATTGCGAAAGTGTAGGCGCTGAATACAAATACATCCGCACACCCCCAGTAGTTGACTGGCTGGAACAGAAAATGGAAAGCACTCGTAATTCTAAAATATTTTCTACCGAAGCGAAAAAAAGAATCCTGAAAAAGGTGAACGAAGCAGTGACTTTTGAAAGCTTTATTCACACAAAATTTATCGGGCAAAAAAGTTTTTCGCTTGAGGGATGCGAAGCACTTATTCCTGCATTAGATGCTGTGATCAATTGTGGAGCAGAAAATGGCATCAAGGAATTTGTTATCGGTATGTCGCACCGTGGAAGATTGAGTGTGTTGGCAAATATCTTAGGAAAGTCATATGAAGAAATATTTACTGAGTTTGCAGGATTGGAATATGGCAACATCACTTTTGCCGGAGATGTAAAATATCATTTGGGTTTTTCTAACGATGTGGTTACAAATACAGGAAAGAAAGTTCATTTGAGTTTAGCTCCCAATCCATCGCACCTAGAAGCGGTGGATCCTGTGGTACAAGGTATTGTTCGTTCGAAAATTGAGAACACAGAGGGCGGTAATGAAAAATGGATTGCACCAATTCTTATTCATGGCGATGCTGCCATCGCAGCTCAGGGAGTTGTTTACGAAGTTATTCAGATGTCGCAATTGCGCGGCTTCAAAACAGGAGGAACTATTCACATTGTGGTGAATAATCAAATTGGTTTTACTACCAATTATATGGATGGACGTTCGTCCACCTATTGCACTGATGTGGCAAAGGTAACCTTGTCGCCTGTGTTTCATGTGAATGGAGATGATGTGGAAGCATTGGTATATACCATTCAACTGGCAACGGAGTTTCGTCAGAAATTTCATCGCGATGTGTTTATAGATATTTTGGGGTTCCGCAAATATGGGCACAATGAAAATGATGAGCCACGTTTCACGCAACCTTTACTTTATAAAGCTATTGCTGCTCACCCGAACTTGCTTGAGATATATTCAAAAAAGTTGTTGCAACAGGGCAACATTGAAGCCAATCAAGTGAAAGAAATAGAATTGGAATTTAAAGCACTACTTCAAAAAAATTTGGATACGGCCAAGCAAGCGAAGGAAATGAGCAGCCCGGATTCAGAAGAATATCCACAGGGAAAATGGAAAGGATTTCGTGTGGCAGAGAAAAAGGATTTTGATCTTTCTCCTAAAACAGGAGTAGATAAAAACATATTGCTGGAGATAGGAGAGCAGATTACCAATCTGCCTTCAGAAAAAAAATTCTTTGATAAGACAACTAAATTATTTGCAGACAGAAAAGCAATGATTCAGAAAGGGGAGAAAATAAACTGGGCAATGGCCGAGCTGCTTGCCTACGGGTCTTTAGTATCCGAAGGATTTCCTGTTTGGTTCAGCGGACAGGATGTTGAACGCGGAACATTTTCGCATCGTCATGCGGTGGTTCCTGTGGAAGACAGCGAAGAACAATACAGCCCTTTAAATCACATAAAAAAAGATCAGGCGAATTTTTATATCTGCAACAGTTTGCTTAGCGAATATGCCGTACTCGGTTTTGAATATGGTTATGCTTTAGCTTCTCCCAATACTCTTGTTATTTGGGAAGCACAGTTTGGAGATTTTAATAACGGTGCACAGGTGATCATTGATCAATACATAAGTAATGCCGAGGATAAATGGAAATTAATGAACGGGATAGTTTTGCTGCTTCCACATGGTTATGAAGGCCAAGGTGCGGAACATTCAAGCGCCAGAGTAGAAAGATTTTTACAATTATGTGCTGGGGCAAATATGCAGGTAGTAAACTGCACTACTCCTGCTAATTTTTTTCATGTGTTGCGAAGGCAAATGAAACGAGATTTCAGAAAGCCACTTGTAATTTTTACACCGAAGAGCTTACTTCGTCATCCGCGATGTATGTCCTCAATGGAAGATTTATCTAAAGGCGGCTTCACAGAGATCATGGATGATGCTTCTGCCGATGCAAAACAAATATCCCGTGTAACCTTTTGCTTCGGAAAAATTTATTATGAATTGCTTGAGCGCAAAGAGAAAGACAAAACAGATCATATTGCCATTATACGTATAGAACAATTATATCCTTTCCCTGAAAAACAATTTCAGCAGCTGATTTCAAAATACAAAAACGCTTCAGAACATATCTGGGTTCAGGAAGAACCTGCCAATATGGGTGCATGGAGCTATCTGTTGCGCACTGTTCAAGGCGTTACGTTAAAATTAATTTCAAGACCAGAAAGTGCAAGCCCTGCAACCGGTTCGCATCATGCACATGAACGTGAACAATCTGCGTTGATAGAAATGGTTTTTTCTAAGTGAAAGACTACCAGGGGTGGTGGTTTCTTTAACCAGCCAAATGCAGAAACTGAAAAGGCATAGCCAAGCTTACATTACCACCATCAAGGACAGTAGTTTTACACATCGAAGTAAATTCGTCCGAGACCCGAAGCAGAGACTTGGCTTGGAAAGAAGTCTGAAGTAAAACGTATCAACTTCTAATATTCTCAGCCAAAATGCTCAGGTGTTTTGCACTCAAAAGATTTTATTACTTCTCAATCACTATTTTCTTCACAGCTATTCCAGCGCTTGTTTTGAGCTCCAGGAAATAAATACCATTAGGTGTATTAAGATTTATTATGGATGATTTACTGTTGATGATGGTTGAACACACTCTTTCTCCAAGAACATTATAAATCGATACTTGATTTATTCTGCCACTATTAACTGTTATTGTGAACTCATCTGTGGCGGGATTCGGATATAAGGAAAACTGATCCGATGTATTGTCATTAGAATTGTGTGTACTCCTAATGCAATTGATTGGGTATTAATTTTAAGAAGAAAAACCGATTGGCGATCTATAATTTGGGAAGCAAATGATACTGTAACAGAATCCACAGAAAAGGATAACGAAATCGGGATGTTACGATTACCTAGAGTGTCATATTTTGTGAGCGTTGCATTGTTGATATTACCCCATCCGCTTTTAGCAAGTTTTATCTGTGAGATATTCTTCTGTGAAGTTGCCGGATTTGTATTGGTAATAAATGTAATGAGGACACCTTTATTTAAAGTGTCATTTAAAAATCCATGCCACTCAAGATCGGAAGGTATCAGGTCAGGTTTTACGCATTAAATTAACAGTCTATAGTTCATTGAAATATGCAGGATGTGTTTGTGTGTGGTTAATAGTTTTGTTGATTGGCAGAAAAATGCAAATCAACAACTACTTTAAAAGCATTGAAGATCCACGTATT
>JACRAL010000098.1 GCA_016213435.1 Bacteroidota bacterium | reverse complement strand
CTTTGGCTTCTACAGGTTCATTGGGATCAATGCTGTGGTCAGTTTTAAACACTATGTTTCCTCCTCCTGCACCGCCACCTGTTATCACGCGCATATCCCCATTGATATCCACTTTATAATTTCCTGCTGTGTTTGATAAGGTGTTTGGCGCAGCTCCTATACCCACTTTTCCTGTGTTGTTATTGATGATGGTATTGTTAGGGTATAAGGAATTGGACTGGATCAGTAAATCTGAAGGAGCAGCAGCATCTGTATAAATACTATTGGGTAATCCGGCCGGATCATTTTCCAGTATTAATGTTCCCGCACCAACTTTTAGCTTTTTCATTATTCGCAAGCTGTCAACTGTATTTGTAGTGTTGGCAGCTGATGTTTGCAGGCTGCCATCGGGGAATTTAAAGCCGCCTGTGTTGCTGTAAACAGTTCCTGCTACTTCAAGTAATTGAGATGGTGTGGTTGTTCCTATACCAACATTACCTGTGCTGGTAATTCTCATCTTTTCGGAATCAGAATTGCCCATGCCTGCATTGCCAAATCGAAAAGTGATAGGAGCATTTAACCCGGGGCTCGTGGACCTGATAATTACAGCGGGCGTTCCTTGATTAAAAAATCCGTTACCATCTGCAATCAACTCTCCTCTTACCCTGCCACCCCCCGCATCGGCTTCAAAAACAGAAAATGAAACATCCCACCATACCGATGAAGGGACGTGGTTATTCTCTGTTATAATAACAGGGTAACCGGATGCCCCCTGCTGCACTCCGGAGCTGCTGTTACGCCTGATATGAAACAGCCCTATCGGATTTGTTGTTCCTATGCCCACATTGCCTGTATTGTAATAAATGGCGCTGCCCGATGTGTTCCACTGACTGGCGTTTACTGCTGCTGTTTTAGTATCCACATAGTGTTTGGTGGCTGCTTCAAGCGCATTGGAAGGATCAGCGTTTAAGGTCAATGTTCCTGTCAGGTTTCCGCCACTGAGGCGCAGGTAGCGTGCATCAAAAGCCGGATAACCATTAGCCCATGCAACAGTGCTTGCAATGGAAGTGGTTCCGCTTCCGCTCACATCGCCACTAAGGGTGATGGGTTGGTTGCCTGTTAAATATCCCAGCGAGGTAACCCATCCTTTGTCAACCAGACTGCGGTTTGTATAAGAGGAAGAAAGATCTGTAGAGTAATCGGCAAGGGCATTCAGCGATACATGTCCGTTTGCTGTTATTTCGTTTGCAGTAATATTTCCTGTAGTATTTAGGTTATTGTTTCCGAAAGAAATTGCTCCGGTGGAGGATGTAATAAGGTTGGAGCTGATGCTTATGTTCCCCGCTTTCAGCGATAGCGCCTGTGCAAGCGAATCAAAATACGCATTGCCTGATGTATGCATACGCCCTGCCACATCTAACTTTTGTGTTGGAGTAGTTGTTCCTATTCCTACCGAGCGATTGGTATAGGCAATACCGCTTCCGTTTGCCTGCCACAGCGCCTGCGAAAAACTTTGAGTGTTAAAGAAAAGAAGCAATGCCATTGCCCCCCCCCCTATTGGGATGCTGATGCGGAGATTTATTTTCATGGAAATATAAATTTTAGTGATGGTTATTGGTTGGCTAAGAAACATTGGGTTGAAAAAAAGCCCCGCAACCTCCCGATAGCTATCGGGAAAAGGCGCGGGCGTAAGTTTATTTTTAGCAATACGTTTATCTTCGAGCGAAAAAAATTGGGGGGGGGGGCAAAAAGAGTATTTATCAGAGATGCTTTAACTAATGGGCTGTATGGTGTTGCGGAGGGCATGTTACATAAAGAGTGGGCAAATGTAAATAATATTTCAGATTAGGCGATACAAATATACAAATACATGCGAATGATGCTAATAGATACAGCCATTTGTATTCATTTATAAGTATCGGGGTTATCTTTTTTTTCTCTTCTTATATTTCACTTCCGGTTCCTGCACTGTGTAAGCGCTACCATGATCTTTTTCTTCGAGGCGCACAAGGCGGGTTTCATGGTTTTTTAATAACGCATTATTAGATGCAGCGTAGCGGTTAAAACTATCATCCAGTTTCATGTAACTGAGGCGCAGTTCACCTATGGCAAGATTGATTTTTGCTCCCTGCTTTTTAATTGCCTGATGGAGAGTAATGATTGCGTTTGCTAATTTATCTTCCCTTTCTTTGTTCATATAAATTGGATGTTTTACAAATGTAAAAAAAGATTACCAGTACCAAGAACGATTAATTGCTTTTGAAGTACTGACATTCCTTCTGAATACCTGTTGCATTTTACAGCTTCACCAAAGCCCCGTCCTTATATATCGGAATCACCTTTGTTTGGTTGGGAGTAAGACAGTAGCGAATATCTTCTTTCAGGTTCAAAGCAGCAAGGCGTTCCTTGTGAGATGAATGACTGAGAAACTTAATCGGATTTTCCTTCGCCATCTGGTAGAGATACATCAGCGCAAGGCAGGCATCACCTAATTTATAATTATCATTACCATGTGAAATTTTATCTGTTACAGCTCCTGCAAAAACAGCATCTTCGAGATTAAATTTATTTTTCCAACCGGAACAAAGCAATAAAATATTTTTGTTTTGACTCAGAAGCCAGGAACATAAGGCATCAATGTTAAGGAAAGAACCAATCACCACTTTATGCGCGCCCTTTGCCGCTTCAATTGCCTGCGTGCCATTGGTGGTGGTGAGCACGATGGTTTTTCCTTTCACGTGATCGCCCATATAATGAAAAGGAGAATTCCCGAAATCAAAACCATCGATAGCCAAACCGTTTCTTTCTGCCCCCACTAAAAATCCTTTCTGTTTGTATTCGCGTGCTTCTTCAACTGTAGCAACCGGAATCATTTTTTCAACTCCGTATTCAAATGCAACACAGATGGCGGAAGTAGCGCGCAACACGTCAATGATAACTACAATACTGTCATTGTCCTTGTAAACAGGATATAGGTGAGGGGAAAAGCAAGCGTCAATTTTCAACTTCTTCTCTTTCATTATTTTTTCAGAAAAGGCGTAGTCACAACTTTTGCTTTCAATGCTTTATCTCTAATCTTGATAAATATTTCCGAATCCGGTTTTGAAAATTCTGTTTTCACATATCCCATTCCTATCGCTTTGTTAAGAGATGGAGATTGGGTCCCAGAAGTAACTTTTCCGATTGTATTTCCTTGAGCATCTGCGATTTCATAATCGTGGCGCGGAATTCCGCGATCAATCATTTCAAAACCAACTAATTTTTTTGAAACTCCTTTTTCTTTCTGTTCTTTCAGATTTTTAGAATTCGTGAATTCCTTGCTGAATTTTGTGATCCAGCCGAGACCCGCTTCGATGGGAGAAGTGGTGTCATCAATATCATTTCCATAGAGACAAAAGCCCATTTCCAAACGCAGCGTATCGCGTGCGCCAAGTCCAATCGGCTTTATTCCGAATTCTTTTCCTGCATTCATGATGGCGTCCCACATTTTTTCTGCGTCTTTGTTCGAAACATAAATTTCAAAACCTCCGGCACCGGTATAGCCTGTATTGGAAATGATTACTCCCTCGCAACCTGCCATTTTTCCCATATCGAAAGTATAGTATTCCATTTTCGACAGATCAACGTCCGTTAGCTTCTGAAGAGCAGTAATTGCTTTTGGACCCTGCACGGCAAACAAACTCAAATCATCGCTCATGTTTTTCATCTCGACTCCGAAGGTATTGGACTTGGAAATCCAGCTCCAGTCTTTTTCAATGTTGGAAGCATTCACCACCAAATAATATTCATTTTCTTTCCATCGATAAACAAGTAAATCATCCACAATTCCTCCTTTATCATTCGGCAAACAGGTGTACTGAACTTTTTTATCTGTAAGTTTGGAGGCATCGTTGGAAGTAACACGCTGGATGAGATCAAGGGCTTTTTCTCCCTTCAGCAAGAATTCTCCCATGTGGCTTACGTCAAACATTCCGACAGAATTCCGAACCGTCAAATGCTCATCGTTCAATCCGGAATAGGAAACAGGCATATTAAATCCCGCAAAGGGAACCATTTTTGCACCGAGTGCAATGTGTTTGTGTGTGATAGCTGTATTTTTCATAATAGATATTTTCTTGTGCAAAAGTAAAATTATTCAACTATTAGCTAAAGATAACTTGGATATATTTGAGAAATAATATTCACACACGTGTACAAAACATTTTTCCTTGCAGCAACAGCGTGCTTTATCAGTCTTTTTGCATCTGCACAAGAAGGACTGCTGCTAAGAAATAACACTACCGGAAAAACCTGGACATATAAGAAGGGATCCATAGTAACGTACATTAAATCAGGTGACGAGGGATATTCTACCGAAAAACTAAACGACCTGATTGATACTTCAGCCGTTGTATTGGGAGAAGACACTGTTATGCTTGCATCCATTGCAGGAATCAAAAAAAAATCTACACTGCATACGCTCACAAAAATCATAGGAATGCCGATTATGCTGATAGGATCCATTATGATAGCAGATGGTACTGCTTCCATATTCAAAGAGCCTCAGTCTGGTGTAGGAATAAGCAGTTTCCTGCTTGGCGCAGTTATTTTTACGGCAGGCTGCCTTCCCTATCAACTCAATCTAAAGAATATGAATGTTGAATTCAGAGGAGAATGGACAATAAAGGTTTACAGAAGCAAGCCTTCACCCCAATAAATCCTTCAGACAAGAGAGATATTTCTCTTTTTGAGAATTCACGGAATATCTCTCTTCTACGGTTTTTCTGGCATCTCTTCCAATTTTCTTTCTTAGTTCAGGATTTTCAATCAGTAAAGAAATTTTCTCAATCCATTCCTCTTCATTCTGTGCAAGAAAACCATTTACTCCTTCTGAAATGATTTCACGGTTCACTCCAACCGGAGAGATCACGGTTGGAATTTCGAGTGCCATGTACTGCAAGCCTTTTAATCCGCATTTTCCTTTCGCCCATTCGTCATCGGGCAAAGGCATAATGCCGATGTCAAACTCCGAGAGGTCTTCAATTTCACTTGTCAGCTTCCATGAAACTCCTTTAAGTCCAAGTTCTTTATTTTCATACGCAGGATCGCCAATCACTTTGAAATAAATTTTATTCCCAAAATTCTTTTTCAGTTTTTTCAAAACCGGAACTGCATGTTCAAAGTGCTGTATAGTAGTGTGGCTGCCCGTCCATCCGATGCAAATGGATTCGTCTTTTTTTACACGCACTCTACGTATGTGATAATCCGTATCAATTGTGGTAGGGATCATCCGAACATTGCCATTGAACTTTTTCGCGTAATCTGCAAGAAAAGCATTCCCCGCAATCACTAAATCGGAAATCGAAATCAGCTGATCTGTCTTTAAAGGATTTTTGAGCCACTCATATTTTTTATTGCTTTCTGAAATATTCGGCAGCCAGATAGCATCATCAAAATCAAAAACTACTTTCTTTCCTATTGCTTTTAACTTTTTTTCAAAAAAAATAGATCCCGTCATAAATGCTTCCCGCTGAATAAAAATGATATCGTAATTTTTTGCTTTACCCATGTCTTTCCATCTTCTAAAAAAGCTTTTTACAACAACAGAAATTTTTCCAAAAAAATTCCCTTCGCTGTAAAACCTCCTGTCATCCTTTTCATCCAGTAAAGGAGACAGATGGCATTCAAAACCATTCTTTTGAAAAAAAGAAAGATATTGCTCAAAACGAAAACGCTGGCTTGGAGAGCGATTTAACCGATGAGCACCTATGAAAAGAATTCTGGGCATAATGATTTACAAAAATACTATTATGTTGCTGTTAAAATCATAAATCCTTATTCCTAAATCCTTAATCTATTTGTTTTATCTTTGAACACAAATTTAAAAATTATGCTTCTCTTTGAACGCACCGCTCCGCGCTGGATAATTTTCCTGATCGATCTGTTCATTTGTTTTTTTGCTCTTATCATCGCCTATTTGCTCCGCTTCAACTTCGCAGCAATTCCACAGGTGGAATTAGACACATTTCCTCTTATTTTCCCTTTTGTAATCGGAGTACGTGCTTTGAGTTTTTTTATTTCAAAAACACATAAAGGCATTGTTCGCTATACCAGTTCGAGAGATGCACAACGGATTTTTATCGTCACCACACTTGGCAGTATCTTTTTTGCTATTGCCAATATCATAAAATATTACTTTATTACAGATACATTTATTATCCCCTTCTCCATCCTCGTCATTGAATACATGACGACCACTTTCCTGATGATCAGCCTGCGGCTCATTTTTAAATCCATTTATCTCGAATGGAAAAATCCAAGTCGCACAAAAACCAGCGTCATCATTTTCGGATCGGGCGAATCAGGCATCATCACCAAGCGAACACTTGACCGCGATGCAGGAATGAAATACAAAGTGCTTGCCTTTATTGACGACAACGAAAAAAAATGGGAAAGCAAACTGGAAGGAATTACTATTTACGGATTTAACAAACTGGAAGAACTTCTACGAGATGGAAACGTAGCACACATGATCATTTCTGTTCAAAATATTCCCGCGAAACGAAAAGAAGAAATTGTGGAAATATGTTTAAAATACAATACCAAAATCCTGAATGTGCCTCCGGTGAGCAGCTGGATAAACGGAGAGCTTAGTTTCAAGCAGATAAAAAAAGTTCGCATTGAAGATCTTCTCGAACGCAATCCGATCAAACTTGATATGGAAAACATCAAACGGCAGACACGCGACAAAGTGATTCTTGTAACCGGGGCTGCGGGTTCTATCGGAAGCGAAATCGTGAGACAGCTTTCAAAATTCAATTCAAAAAAAATAGTTCTGATCGACACTGCCGAATCTCCTCTCTATGAAATGGAGATGGAACTGAAAAATATTTTCCACCTGCGCTCTTTTGAAATTGTGATTGCCGATGTGAGAAATAAAGAAAGGATGGAAAGTATTTTCAGTAAATATTCTCCCCAAGTTGTGTATCATGCAGCGGCATACAAGCATGTGCCGATGATGGAACACCATCCGCTTGAAGCCATTCAAACCAATGTGCTCGGCACCAAGATCATGGCCGATCTCGCGGTAAAACACGGAGTAGAAAAATTCGTGATGGTGTCTACTGATAAAGCCGTTAATCCCACCAACGTAATGGGCGCTTCAAAAAGAATTGCGGAGATGTATGTGCAATCGCTCAGCCCCACCCCTTCCCTCCCCTTCAGGGAGGGCGAAAATAAATCCTCCCCTGAAGGGGGAGTTAGAGGGGGCTGCAAATTCATCACCACCCGCTTTGGAAATGTGCTCGGATCTAACGGTTCGGTGATTCAACTTTTCAGACACCAAATTGAAAGAGGCGGACCAATATCCGTTACTCATCCGGATATCACACGTTTTTTTATGACCATTCCCGAAGCATGCCAATTGGTTTTAGAAGCAGGCGCGATGGGAAAAGGCGGAGAAATTTTTGTGTTCGACATGGGACAGTCGGTCAAGATTGCTGACCTCGCCAAAAAGATGATCCAGCTTGCAGGACTCACACTCGGGAAAGACATACAGATAGTTTACACCGGATTGCGTCCGGGGGAAAAACTTTTCGAAGAACTTCTTGCCACAAAAGAAAATACGCTTCCCACTCACAATCCTCAGATTATGGTTGGCAAGGTGAGGGAATATGGACACGAGGAAGTTTCAGAAAAAGTGGGTGCGCTGATTTCCCTTCTTCAAAATCAAGACAGCACTGCTATTGTAAAAAGAATGAAAGAAATTGTACCTGAGTTCAGAAGTCAGAATTCAGTGTATGAAGAGTTAGATAAACAACAAAAACCAAGTATCCAATCCGAATAAAATTATTTATTGCAGCATGAATACTGAGAAATTCATTTCCATGAAATGGTTTTCTGAACGAAAACCTTACTCCATTCTTCATCATACCGAATATGACTTGTTTTATTTAGAATTGACACGAAAGATTTTTACACGGATAAATAATTTTCTTAAGAAATACTATGTGCCCCTTCTCAAATATACTCCAGAAGAAACCCGCGAACTCTCCTACATGATAGGCGGATATGCAGAAGATATATTTAATGATATTGGAATTTTCAACACAATGCGACAACACTTTAAATTAAAATTCAGCAGTCCTTTACCCATTGTAAAAAACCTATCGCCTGATTATAACGAAAACGATATCCAACCAGAAGATATTCTTTTTTTACTATGGTATTTTCACATTACATGCGTATCGAAAGGAGAAGATAAGCCCATGCTGAATCCTTCTTCCGCTGGCTTGATCAAATTAAGCAAAGATATTTTTGACGAATTAGATGCTGTTGTTGAATTCCCAACTACGGATTTACATAATGATTATTTCCACATAACCGATGAGGAAGAATATATTCCAGTTAAAAATAAAATACTATGGTTTGCATTAAAAAATTATCTCACCGGATTTGAACTCACGCGGAAACATGAACAAGATATGCAAGAGTACATGGGTAATAAAAAAATTAAAGACAAGAAAGATATTGAATTGCTGAGTATCTATAATTATTCCACACAAGATATTCGCATTTTCGAAACCCCATTATCATTGGGCGCATTAACTTCTTCTCAATTGTTTGCTAAAACAGTCCGTTGCTCAGAAAATATGCGAACCCAAATCGCAAACCTTGTCGTTCGTCATTATGGGATTTTTCATTTGCAATCTGAAGACAACCGTTATTATCATTTCTATCATACAGGCGTAAAAAAGAACTACAAGGTAATAAAAAAATCTTTTAATAATGTTCTTCCCTCTCGCGAACAGGATATGTGGGTATTCAACCTTGTAGCATGGAAAGGAGAATATGAATTAACCGGAACATGTATTCCCTGTGTGTACAAACCCGACCAAATCCGAATTGAAAACTTAAAGATGCAAAATAAGTTTTATTGTTTCGATAATGATTTCTTCAAAAATCTTAATGATTTGGCATCCGAATACAGTCGCTCCGCCCAAAAGTTTTTTGGCAAACAACTCATTTCCTATTCGGATGAACAAGAACTAAAAAAAGACATGAATAATTTTATGAGATGGCATCAAACTGAAATGAAAAAGAAATATGGAGGTAAAGAAGAACCTGAAGAAAAAGAAAGTACTCCTCCTGAATTTACAATTGATTTCGAGAGTGATGGCGACCTTGCTTTGTTTATCCCGGAGAATGACAATACTGAATTTATTCTCGGGAACAATTTTCTGGAAAATCTGATTACTACTCCTGTTGAAAAATGGTCGCAGCGCGATCGCGAAGAAGCTGCCGAGATGATTACAGCGGAAAGCGTCAGTGCCGAGTATGTAAAATATCTTTACAAAAAACATCCTGATGGACATTGGGATAGGGCACTCTACCTTCCTAAAATAGATAAACATGCGCTTGATTTTCTGCTACATTTTTACAAACCGCACGATTTTAAATTCCGAAAATCCCCACGTTTCACCTCTGTTGACACTTCTGTTATGACTGAGCAAGATAACATTAAAATGCAAAAAGGACTTTGGACACCCTAGTATACATGGAAGGATTCAAACACAAAACTCCGATTCAAATTCGTTTCAAGGATTTGGATATGATGGGACACGTGAATAACGCAAATCATTTTACATATATAGAAATTGCAAGAGCAAAATATTTTGACGATGTTGTCGGTGACGATGCAGATTGGCAAAAAGAAGGTTTCTTACTGGCAAAATCAACTTGCGATTACAAAATTCCTATCCTTTATTACGATAAAGTTTTTATTTACACAAAATGCTCGAAAATTGGGAACAAAAGCTTTGACCTTTCCTATTTGATTACAAAGGTTGAAAACGGAAAAGAGATCACTTTAGCAGAAGCCTCAACCGTACATGTTTGCTTTGATTACGAAAAAAAAGAAAACATTCTCATGCCCGATAAGTGGAAGGAAAAAATTGAGGCATTCGAAAAATGAAACGCATTCCATCAACCATCAGCCATCTTCCATTAACCCTCGGATTTTCTCCCTGCCCCAATGATTGCTTCATCTTCCATGCAATGCTTCATGGAAAAGTAGACACCGAAGGATTAAAATTCAAAGCGATAATTGAAGATGTAGAAGCATTGAACAGAAGGGCAGCCCATCCCGACCTTCCCGAAGGGAAGGCGACAAAAAAGCAACTTGATATTACAAAAATTAGTTTTTTTGCTTTCTCACAAGTTCAAGATAAATATTCTTTACTTGATTCAGGTTCAGCACTTGGCTTTGGTGTTGGACCTTTGGTTGTTTCAACTTTAAACCTTAAACTTCTAACTTCTAACTTACGTGTTGCCATCCCCGGAAAAAACACCACCGCCAATCTCCTCTTCTCACTTGCTTATCCCAAACTGAAAAACAAAATCGAAGTTCTTTTTTCTGAAATTGAAGACGCGGTGCTGAAAGGAAAGTTTGATCTGGGAGTGATCATTCATGAAAGTCGTTTCACTTATAAACAAAAGGGATTGAAGAAAGTAATTGATCTTGGAAACTGGTGGGAGAAAAAAACAAAATCACCCATTCCCCTCGGAGGAATTGCCATCAACAAAAGTTTTCCAAAGGAAATTCAAAAAAAAGTCGAACGCATTATCCGCAGAAGCGTGGAGTTTGCTTTTGCTAATCCCAACTCAAGCAAAGCATTTATAAAAAAAAACGCACAGGAAATGGATGATGAAGTGATCAAACAGCACATCCATCTTTACGTGAATAAATATTCAATATCACTGGGAACAAAAGGTAGAAAAGCAGTGAGTGTTTTACTGAGGAAGATTGCTCAAATTAAGGACAAATAAAAGGATTATTTTTGCGATGATTTCAACTCAACCGTTAAAAGAACTATAAATATAAAACCAATTTACTATTCTTAAAACAACCTAATCATGAAAAATCTAAAAACATTTTTTCTCGCAAGCATTCTTTTTTGCTTTGCAGTTTCATGCAATCAAAAAAGCAATGAAACGAATCAAACACAAGTAAAAGACACAGTAAGCACCAGCGCAGCGGTGACTGTTAATTCTTCTGACGATGCCGTTCAGGAGTTAAAAAACGGAAACAAAAGGTTTCTCGAGAACAAGCTGATAAACACCAACTACAAAGAACAGATCGCGCTGACCAAAGGAGGACAAAAACCCCATTCGGTAATTCTTTCCTGCATGGATTCAAGAGTGCCTCCTGAAATTATTTTTGATCAGGGAATCGGAAATATTTTTGCCGTGCGCGTTGCAGGAAATATTGAAGACGAGAACATGCTGGGAAGCATGGAATATGCCACTGAACATGCCGGTGCAAAACTTATTGTGGTGATGGGTCACAGCCATTGTGGCGCAGTAACAGGCGCTGTAAAAAATATTCATCTCGGAAATTTAACCCAATTAGTAGATCAGATAAAACCCGCAATTACCTCTGACTCTACTAACGCAAATATTATTGACGAAACCGCACAAAACAATGTAAAAAATACCATTAAAGATATTTTAAACAGAAGCGAAATTATCAGCGAGATGGTGAACGAAAAAAAGCTGAAGATCATTGGAGCATTCTATGATATTGAAACAGGAAGTGTAAGTTTCATAGAATAATTTTAAAATAGCACATTCATCTTTACGTGAATAAATATTCAATATCACTGGGAACAAAAGGAAGAAAAGCAGTGAGTGTTTTGCTAAAGAAGATTGCTCAGATTAAGGATAAATAAAAAATATCTTATGAGAATACTTTATATTTGCAACACGAAAGAATCGGATTTACATATATATCGAATTTATACATAATTATGAGATCCCTATTCTTAATATCATTTCTTCTTTTAATTGACAATTCATATTCTCAATCAATAGTTATTGTGAATAACATATCCAACAAAACAAATAAATATTCTGTAGGCAGACCAATAGGCCTTACTTTAAAAAATGATTCCTTCTTCTCAATACACAACTATGGACTTTATAAAACGAGAAAGGACACATTAATAATTACAGAATACTTTGAAAACTTTTGTAGGCCAGGAAATATTGTTGCAATACCAACTAATGAGATTAAGACTTTAGAAATTACAAGAGCTAAAAAAGTAACAAGTAATGCTTATAATTCATTTGCTTTATCTTTTATGGGTATAATGACAATACTTGGTTCAGTACCCGCAGGACTTGCCCATGAAAAAGGAAAACCATTTAACTTAAAAGGTTTTTCTATCTTTTTTTCAACAGGTATTTTATTAACAGGAACAGCTTGGCTAATAGGTAAAAGAAATAAGGAAAGGCGATTTGACATAGGAAAAAATTATATTTTAAGGGCAGAATCCCAATAACACGAAGTAAGAGCTTCGCGCTTACTTCCATCAACATTACCTCTTCAACAACGCATCCCAGCCCTGAGCAGTAAGCGGTGTAAGCATTTCTGTTCCGGTGAGAACTAAGTTTGCGCCTTCTGCTTTTTCAGTGATGTGTCCGATCACGGTAACATCCTTGCACTTTTTTATTTTGTCGTGGTCTTTAATGTCAATTGTAAAAAGCAATTCGTAATCCTCTCCCCCGCTCAGCGCGCACATGGTTGGATTCAAATTAAATTCCTGTGCACGCAGCATTGCAACTTCGTCAATCGGGATTTTGTTTTCATACAAACGGCATCCCACATTTGATTCGGTACAAAGGTGAAGCGTTTCCGATGCCAGTCCGTCAGAAATATCTATCATCGAAGTGGGCTGCACGCCATTCTCTCCCAGTTGCGCAATAATGTCTTTTCTCGCTTCGGGTTTCAGTTGTCGCTCAAGCAAATAATCATTTCCTTCCATATCAGGTTGTATCTGCGGATTCTCCATGAATATTTTTTTCTCCCGTTCAAGGATCTGCAAACCCAAATACGCTGAACCCAGATCACCCGAAACACAAAGCAAGTTTGTCGGCTTGGCACCGCTGCGGCAAACGATCTCGTTTTTATCCGCTTGACCAATCGCTGTAATACTGATTATTAATCCGGAGCGCGAAGAATTTGTATCACCGCCCACCAGATCAACACCATGTCTTTCACAGGCAAGCAGCATTCCAGCATATAATTCCTCAATCGCCTCAAGAGAAAAACGATTCGACATGGCAATGGAAACCAGAACTTGTTTTGGCGATGCGTTCATCGCATAGATGTCGGAAACATTTACAGACACCGCTTTATAACCCAAATGTTTCAGCGGGCAATAACTCAGATCAAAATGCACACCTTCGAGAAGCATGTCAGTCGTAACAACAGTTTGTTTGCCATCGTCATATTTAATTACAGCAGCGTCATCACCAATTCCTTTTACAGAAGAAGGATTGCTGAGTTTTATATGTTCAGCAATGTGTTTGATCAATCCAAACTCTCCAAGCTTGGAAAGTTCAGTGCGGGCGGGGTTTTTATCTTCAAGCATAAAATCTTCGAATAACGAATTTGCACGAAAATACGAAAGATGTTTTACCTGCATTCCTCTGTAAAACTTCATTTGTGCTTGCACACTCTGTGTTGAAAATGCTTTTATACCTACCTTTGAATCTCATCATGAACGACATTCGAAAACTCATAAGCGCAATTCCTTCTTCTACGGCTACAAAAGAAGAACTTCGTCTTATTCTCTCATTAATTGATCTCTCTTCTTTGGAAGGTAAGGATAATGAGAAAAGTATTTCTATTCTCTGCGAGAAAGCCAAAAAGTTCGAAACTGCAGCTGTTTGTGTTTATCCGACTTTGGTTGCAACCGCAAAGAAAAATCTGAATGGAACTAAAATTAAAATAGCATCCGTGGCCGGAGCATTTCCATCGGGACAATTACCTTTAAATCTTCGCATAGAAGAAGTGAAGTATGCAATCAGCGAAGGTGCGGATGAAATTGACATGGTGATCTCGCGCGGAAAGTTTCTGGAAGAAAATTTCAATGTAGTTTCTGAAGAAATTTCTGCTTTCAAAAAAACATGCGAAGGAAAAATATTAAAAGTGATTCTTGAAACAGGAGAACTTGAATCTATCGGAAACATCCGCAAGGCAAGCGAAATCGCCATTGATGCAGGTGCGGATTTCATCAAAACTTCCACAGGAAAAACTTCAGTCAATGCCACCTTGGAATCTGTTTGCGCCATGCTGCTGACGATAAAAGATTCAGGAAAGAAAGTCGGCATAAAACCTTCCGGTGGAATTACGGATGGAGAAACTGCGGTAAAATATCTTCGTCTGACAGAAAAAATTCTTGGCAGCGGGTGGCTGAAACCTGAATTGTTTCGTTTTGGAGCAAGCAGATTAGCGGATTCTATTTTTACTATGCTTCATATTTGAAAACTCAACGCCTTTACGAAGAATATTAATTCATAAATTCGCACTGACTTTTTTAACCATTCGGACCAATCAACCAATTAACTAATGCCAAAAACCGCACTCATCACCGGAATTACAGGACAAGATGGATCCTATCTTGCCGAGCTTCTCCTCAAAAAAGGATATATCGTGCACGGCATCAAGCGCAGAAGTTCTATGTTCAATACTCAGCGTGTGGACCATCTGTATCATGATTTACACGAGAAAGACGTGAAGTTTTTTCTTCACTACGGTGATCTAACCGACAGCACCAATCTCATCCGGGTAGTGCAGGAAACTCAGCCCGATGAAATTTATAATCTCGCAGCACAATCTCACGTACAGGTTTCATTTGAAACTCCTGAATACACTGCCAATGCCGATGCAATCGGAGCGCTTCGCCTGCTCGAAGCCATCCGCATTCTGAAATTGGAAAAGAAAACTAAATTCTACCAGGCTTCTACTTCGGAACTTTACGGTGATGTTCTGGAAATCCCGCAGAAAGAATCCACACCATTTAATCCACGTAGTCCTTATGGTGCTGCCAAAGCGTATGCATTTTACATTACAAAAAATTACCGCGAAGCATACAACATGTTTGCCTGCAACGGGATCCTTTTCAACCACGAAAGTCCGGTGAGAGGAGAAACATTTGTAACACGAAAAATTACCCGCGCTGCTGCAAGAATCCATCTTGGACTTCAGGAAAAAGTTTTCCTTGGAAACTTGGATGCAGAACGCGATTGGGGGCATGCAAAAGATTATGTGGAAGGAATGTGGCTGATGCTTCAGCAAAAAGAAGCCGATGATTTTGTACTTGCTACCGAAAAAAAAATATCTGTACGAAAATTTATGGAGCTCGCTTTTTCCGAAACGGGGACTAAGATCGAATGGAAAGGCAAACATGAGAACGAAAAAGGAATTAATTCCGCTACAGGAAAAACAATCATGGAAATTGATAAAAAATATTTCCGTCCCACAGAAGTAGATCTGTTAATTGGTGATGCATCCAAGGCAAAAAAGAAACTTGGCTGGTCGGCAAAGATTTCTGTAGAGCAATTAGTGAAAGAAATGGTAACATCCGATATTAAATTATTTCAGCGTGATAAATACCTTTTGGAGGGAGGACATACCGTACTGAATCTACATGAATAACTTCACGTCATTGCGAGGAATGAAATGACGAAGCAATCTTTTTAATATGTGAGATTGCTTCGCTACGCTCGCAATGACGATACATTATGGAAAAACAAAGTAAGATATACATCGCAGGTCACAAGGGAATGGTGGGCTCTGCCATTCTGAGAAAACTTCAGAAGGAAGGATTTTCCAACATTGTTACACGCACTTCCAAAGAACTTGATCTCTGCAACCAACAGGCAGTAAAAGATTTTTTCGCAAAAGAAAAACCCGAATATGTTTTTCTTGCTGCGGCAAAAGTGGGAGGCATTAACGCAAACAATACGCTCAGGGCTGAGTTCATTTATATAAATCTAATGATTCAGAACAATGTGATTCACAGTTCTTACGATAATAAAGTGAAGAAACTTTTGTTCCTCGGATCTTCCTGCATTTATCCGAAATTCGCTCCACAGCCATTGAAGGAAGAATATTTACTCACCGGAAAACTGGAAGAGACCAACGAGCCCTACGCAGCCGCAAAGATCGCAGGGATATTAATGTGCGATGCTTACCGAGCACAGTACGGATGCAACTTTATTTCCGTAATGCCGACAAATCTTTTCGGACCTAACGATAATTACGATTTAAATAATTCTCACGTGCTTCCCGCCCTGCTCAGAAAATTTCACGAAACGAAAAAAGAGAATAAACCATTCACAGAAATCTGGGGAAGCGGAACACCAAAAAGAGAATTTCTGCATGTGGATGATTGCGCAGAAGCGTGTTTATTTCTAATGGAAAAATACAACGAACAAGGATTGATTAATGTGGGAATGGGAACAGACATCTCCATAAAGGACCTTGCGCTTCTGATAAAAAAGATTGTTGGTTATGAAGGAGAATTTAAACTTGATTCTTCAAAACCGGATGGCACGCCCCGAAAACTCATGGATGTAAATAAAATTAATTCCATCGGATGGAAACATAAGATTGGTTTGGAAGATGGAATTCGATTGGTGTATGAAGAAGTGAAGGAAAAATTCTAATCCCTGTCCCGTGAGGGACAGGATATTTATAGAAAAAGAAACCAACCATGCAAATCCCGTTAGGGACAAAATGTTTATAGCCCCATAGGGACACAATATTCAAAACATGGCAAATACATACACCCAATTATACATTCAATTTGTATTTTCCGTTCAAGATAGAATTTCCCTGATTAATAATTCATGGAAGGATGAGTTGTATAAATATATTACAGGCATAGTGCAAAACAATAAACACAAATTGATTGCAATCAATGGCGTGGCTGATCACATTCATATTTTTATTGGCTACAAGCCACACCAATTAATTCCGGATTTACTGCAAGACATTAAGGGAAATTCTTCCGGCTGGATTAATAAAAAAGGATTTGTGAAAGGCAAATTCAAATGGCAGGAAGGTTATGGTGCATTTTCTTATTCTCACTCTCATATTGACAGGGTTGTTAAATACATCAATAATCAGGAGCATCATCATCAGAAAAGGACATTCAAAGAAAAATACACGAAATTGTTACAGAAATTTAATGTTGAGTACGATGAACGGTATGTTTTAAAAGAAATACAATAATATGTCGTTCCTACAGAACTCAAATACATCTGCGGACATTTTTTCTATAAATATTATGTCCCTAACGGGACTATTTATTTTTTTTCCAATCTTTCTCTTTTCTCAGCAAAAAAATTTGCCCTTGAATAGGGAATGGAGCTTGGGAAGAGAAAAAAATCGATCTCTAATTAACTCACATGCAGATACAATCAAATGGAAAAGTGACGCAATTGATTCATGGGGAAGTGCATGGGGAGGATACGGTGTCGCTTATTATAATGTTGATTCTACATCCTGTTTCAAACCAATTATTTCTAACACTTGGCATTCAGAAAAAATATACCAAAACACCTTTTGGAAAAAAATTGGAACTAAATTTAGAAAAGAAAATCTTTTCATCGTCAACGATACCACCGACAAATTCCACCTCACCATTGACCCCCTTTTTAACTTTGAATATGGAAGAGATCGTGCGGATTCTTCAAAATCATTTTACAAGAACATGCGTGGAATTTTGCTGCGCGGAGATATAGGAAAAAACTTTTCTTTTGAAAGTTCTTTTCTTGAAAATCAAGCAACCTTTGTTAATTACATACAGGACTTCAATAATGCTTCCTTGGTTGTGCCGGGCCAAGGCAGATGGAAAAGATTTAAAACCAACGGCTATGACTTTGCGATGGCTTCAGGATACGTTTCCTATTCCCCAAGCAAGTATTTTAATTTTCAAGCAGGTATCGGAAAACATTTTATTGGAGATGGCTACCGCTCGCTTTTGCTGAGCGACAATGCGTTCAATTATCCTTTTCTGCGTGTCGCTTCTTCTTTTGGAAAATTTCAGTACACAAATCTCTATACTGTGTTCATGAATTTGACGGATGGAGGAGTAAAGACTCCTCCCGGCACAGAAAGATTATTCCAAAAGAAAGCAGGAAATTTTCAATTCCTGAGCTGGAATATCAACAAGAGAATTCAATTAGGTTTTTTTCAAGGGATTGTCTGGCAGGCAAGCGATTCGATGAACAAGCAAGATTTGAACTTTAATTATTTCAGTCCGCTTATTTATAATGCTGCACTCTCCGAAGGATTGGCGGGAACAAACAACGTGTTGCTCGGATGGACATTGAAATGCAAGATCACTAATTCAATTTCCCTCTACGGACAATACATGCTGGATGACATCTCAAAGGATTTTACAAGAAATTCATTGCATAATAAACAAGGGTTTCAGGCAGGAGCAAAATATTTCGACTTGTTCGGATTACGAAATCTGCACTTGCAAGTCGAGTACAACCAAGTTCGTCCTTATTCGTATGCTTCAAAAAAATCTGCTCAGAGCTACACGCATTACAACCAGCCACTGGCACATCCGCTCGGAGCAAATTTCAAAGAAGCAATTGCTTTCCTGAATTATCGCATCGGAAATCTCTTTACTGAAGTAAAAGTGAATTATGCCATCATCGGCAAAGATTCTCTCGGAAGAAATTACGGCAATAACATTTTCAGTTCAGATAACAATGCTTTATATGGAGTAAATTCTACCCACAATGAAATGGGACAAGGCATAAAAACAACGCTACGGATTTTCGATTTTCATATCGGCTATCTTATAAATCCTGCAACAAACTTTAATATTTTGGTTGGAATTTCAAACCGAAGCAGCACAAGCACAATTGAAAACTCTCAAACCAACTTCATTTACTTTGGAATCCGCACTTCTCTGAACAATGTTTATTACGATTTTTAGTCGCGAATTGCACTAATTTTCACTTATTGTAATTCTCTTTGTAACCTTTAAAAAAAAATTCCGTAAGTTTGACCAACATTTTAACAAATGGATCTTCCTCTACTCACATTTATCACTGCTTTCGGAGTTGTTTTGCTTTCAACACCTTCGCTCATCAAAGTGGCTATACTGAAGCGATTGTTTGACGAGCCCACCGAAGAAAGGAAACTCCACAAACGCATAATCCCTACCATAGGTGGTGTTATTATTTTTGCCGGAACATTTTTTTCTTTTGTACTTTGGTTTCCATCCAATTCGCTTCTTGACATTGATGTTGCAAATTCAAGCTATCTGAAAAATGCACTTGCGCTGGAAGTCACCAAATCAGCTTTAAATGATTTCAAATATATTCTTGCCACTGTATTAGTTTTATTTTTTGTCGGTGCGAAAGATGACATTGTGGGCACTTCTCCGATAAAAAGATTGGTTGCCCACATCCTGGTTGCACTTATTATTGTGCTGATGGCAGACATCCGAATTGAAAATATGCATGGAATTTTTAATGTGGATGAAATTCCATTCTGGTCGAGTATCTTTATTTCACTTTTCTCTATCATCGTCATCATCAACGCGTTCAACTTTATTGATGGAATTGACGGACTTGCTGCCGGGATCGGCTTTATTGCTTCCATGATTTTTGGAATTTGGTTTTTCATGGCAAATGACATTGTGATGTCGCTGCTTTCGTTTTCACTCGCAGGATCTCTGCTTGCATTCTTATTTTTTAATTTCTATCCTGCCCATATTTTCATGGGAGATTCTGGCTCAACCCTTATCGGTTTGATGCTCTCTATACTCGCCATCAAAGCAATTGAAACCCCAAGTGCAGATGTAAGCAACACCATTATTTCAGAGATACAACGCCCCATCTTTGTGATGGCAATCCTCTCCTACCCGCTCATTGACACACTGCGGATTTTTGTTTACCGATCCGTTAAAGGCGTTTCTCCATTCGAAGCCGACCGGAATCACATTCACCATACCCTTCTCGACACCGGAATGACGCATAGAGGCGTTTCCCTCACGCTTTATGGGGCCAATCTGCTCCTCATCGCACTTGCTGTATTATTCAGAGGAATGAGTCCAACGACATCCTTCGTTCTGCTTTTTACTATTGCTGCTGCTTTAGCACAGATTCCGTTTTTTTTCAAAAAGAAAAAAACAACAAAACTTGCCCATGACTCAAAGAACGGAACAAGTCGTAACGGACACGGCAAAGTGAGCGAAGAGGTAAAGAAAAAACTATTCCACGAAGACGATTTTTAAATCCACGGAAAACGAATCAGCACGAATTTACGAATGAGACTTTATTGCCTGCTGCTTACCGCCTCTTGCCTGTTTCCCTCTCTCTCCTTCTCTCAACAATATCTTGTGCTTGAAAAGGAAAGGAATTATGTAGCAGAAAGATCGCAAGATTCTAATGCGAAATTTCATTCATCCATAAAACCATTTCTTTGGGAACCCGCACAACAAAGCAAAGCACCTTCAGCAGTTGATTCCACAAATAAAATTGCATCCGAAAAAACGGCAAATATTCCTGCTTCCAAAAAACAACTGAACTTTTGCGGCACTCCTCTTTTGAATCTTGAAGCAGGATATGATTTAAAGAATCATCAAACAAGTTTCCAATCTTCAATAGGTTTCATGGGCGGTGGAAATATTTTTACTCCAAAACTATATTACTCATTAAATTTTCTGGCTGCTGTTTCCTCCTTTCCGGCATACATTGATACGTTCATTAAACGAACCGGTGTTATACCCGGTTTAGGAAAGGCGCATGGCACAGATAATGCTTATTCTTACCAGTATTATTCAGGCTATCTGTCTTACTCTCCAAACAAAATATTCAATTTCCAGTTCGGAAAAGACAAAAACTTTTTGGGAGACGGCTACCGATCCATGTTTTTATCGGATGTATCTAATTCTTATCCTTTTTTAAAAATATCCACTACCCTCTGGAAGATAAAATACGTTTGTTTATTTGCGGAATTCAAGGACATTACCGCAGCTTCCGGCATGAAAAATGATTTCAAAAATAAATTCGGAAGCTTTCATTACCTGAGCTGGAATGTAACCAAGCGTTTTAACCTTGGACTTTTTGAATCTGTTATCTGGCAAGGTGCTGATGAAAACCGCAGCCGGAGCTTTGATGTAAGCTACCTCAATCCAATTATTTTTTACCGTCCGGTAGAATATTCTCTCGGTTCATCCGACAATGTGCTGATGGGCATTTCTTTCAAAGAGAAAGTTGCAAAGAAACAACAGTTTTACGGGCAATTTATGATAGATGAGTTTTTACTCAAAGAAATGGGAGCGGATATCTTTCACGACATATTCCCAAATACAAAACACCATTGGGGATGGTGGGGGAATAAATACGGATTGCAGCTTGGCTTCAAGAGTTTTGATCTGTTTACATTAAGAAATCTTTTCTTCCAGACAGAAATAAATTATGCACGCCCATTTACTTACACACACGGAAGCGTTCAGCAGAACTATGCAAACTACAACCAGCCTCTGGCACATCCGCTTGGAGCAGACTTTGCAGAATCGGTTTCATTCCTTCATTACCGCTACAAAAGATGGACATTTGAAACAGAATTTCTTTATGCCGTTTACGGCAAAGACTCTGTTGGAGGAAGAAATCTGGGAAACAATATTTTTCTTTCATACACAGCACAAAAGAAGGAATACGGAAATTATTTGGCGCAGGGAATAAAAACCAACTTGCATTACATGCAGGTAAAACTCTCGTATTGCCTGATTCCTTCATCTGATTTAATGGCAGAAGCCGGTGTAGCAGTAAGACAGGAAAGAAATTCAACTTCATCTTTTAATTCCAACTTCTTCTTTATAGGCATCAAAACCGGAATTACAAATCACTATTCTGATTTTTGATTTTTTTTCTGACACGAAATCAGGGATTTTATTTCTCTTATCTTTGTCAAAAAAAAATATTCTACTTATTATGAAAAAACGAATCATCTCCACAAGCGCAGTGGTGTTTGCAGTATTGAGCTGCATGAACACATTCGCTCAAGACAGAAAAGACAAAGCAGAATTTAAACAGAGATCAAATGAGTTTTACGAACAGATCCAAAAAGGGATTGATGCATTTGAAGCACCAAAAGCAGAGAAACCATTGTCCTTCCGCATGGATTTTACAGGAATAGATGTTCCTAAATCTTTTGCAGAATTCAAAACCGTATTTGCTCAACAGCCCGTATCTCAGGGATCAACCGGCACATGCTGGTGCTTTTCCACCACCTCTTTTTACGAATCAGAAATTAAACGCCTGAGCAATCAGGACATTCAGCTATCAGAGGCATTTACCTTTTACTGGCAATATGTGGAAAAAGCAAAAGAATTTGTACGCACACGCGGTGTCTCTCTTTTTGACGAAGGATCTGAAACAAACGCAGTTGCCGGCATGATGAAAAAATATGGCATCGTTCCGCTTGAGGCATACACCGGAATGAAAATCGGACAATCTTATCATGACCATAGAAAGATGGTGCAGGAAATGAAAAATTATCTGCAAGGAGTTAAAGCTTCCAACGCATGGAACACCGAGGAAGTTATCTCCACCATAAAATCAATTATGAACTTTTATTTGGGCGAGCCGCCAACAACCGTAACACTTGCGGGAAAGAAAATAACCCCTCTTGAATACTTGAAGAATGTTGCTAAATTAAATCCCGATGACTATGTTGACTTTATGAGTTTGATGGAAGCTCCTTATTGGACTCAGGCAGAATATAAAGTGGCCGATAATTGGTGGCATTCGGCAGATTATTACAATGTTCCGCTGAATGATTTCATGAGTATCGTAAAAAATGCCATAAAGAATGGATATTCCATGTCCATTGGAGGCGATGTTTCAGAAAGCGGCATGGATAGCAAATCAGGAGTCATCATGGTGCCCACTTACGATATCCCATCGGCATACATTGATGAGTATGCACGCCAGATGCGTTTTTCAAATGGCTCTACCACCGATGACCATGCCATGCACTTGGTTGGGTATGAAGAAAAAACAAACGGAACCTGGTATTTGATCAAAGACTCAGGCAGCAGCGGACACAACAACCGCTCCGCACCGGGTTATTGGTTCATGCACGAAGATTTTATCAAATTAAAAATGACCACTTATACCATTCATAAAGATGCAGTGAAAGAGATTTTAGTTAAGTTTCCCAAGAAACCTTAATCAATAATGGGAACCTCTAAAAACACAGTAGTGATAAAAAATGAAATGCAGATGACGCAGTAGATTAAATCAGCTGGATTTTCTCTTCTTCACAAGAGTTTATCTTTACATTGATAATTTTATTCTTCGGTCTGATATCATTCGGGCAGACCTTCAACGATATTTTAAGCAAATTCAATTCTAAAAATCATAAAAACGGTTATTGGACTTTTTATTTCGACTCATTACACTAACCCATATCTAAAAGATTTAATTTATTCTATTGAGAAATTTTTATTGCAGCCGTATGGCGATTACATGTGTGAGGGTATTGGCAGCTATTCTGGTTATAGCTTATTGTTTCATTCAGGCATACGCGGGAGGAGATTTTCAAATCTACATGGGAGCTGCAGAATTACTGAGAGAAGGAAAGAATTGTTATAATGTATGGATATACCTTGGCGTAGACGATTATTGCGGTTATAGCTATAGCCCTCTCTTTGCAATATTTCTAATACCATTTACATTTTTTCCATATCCAACTGCACAAGTTCTATGGTTGTTCGCCAATCTCTTTTTCTTATACCGCCTTTTTAAAATAATTCGTTGGTACTTGCCCCTTTCCTCTCTTACTACAAAGCAATACCGATTATGGGTAATATTATCCGTGATTTTGACCTCAAGATTTGTTCTTAATAATTTTGAAATGGTTCAAATGACTATTTTTCTTCTTTATTGTTGCCTTGAAGCAACCTACCAACTAAAAAATAATAAATACATATTAAGCGGGATTTTAATCTCAGTTGGGATTATAGTAAAAATAATGCCCATCATTATGATTCCCTACTTTCTTTATCGCAAACAAATCAAACCTGTTATAATAGCAGTTGTTTGCCTGATAGTATTTTTATTTCTACCTGTCATAATTTATGGCTGGGAATTCAACAAACTATTATTGACAGACTGGTGGAATATTATCAACTTTAATAATCCTGAGCTTGTATACGATAATGGAGAAGGTATTCATAGCCTTTCCGGATTTATTACCACATATTTTACTGATGCAGGCAAGAGGGACATTTTATACAGAAGCACTATTATTGTTTTACAAAAAGATATATTTCCTATTGTTTTAAACGGAGGAAGATTATTTTTCATTTGTATGACGTTATATTTCTTAAAATTCCCTCCTTTTATTAAATCCAGAACAAAACTTCATACACTATGGGAATTGAGCTATATCTTCTGTATTACTCCCCTTATATTTCCTCATCAACAGAAATATGCTTTCTTTTTTATCGCACCTGCGATTTTATACGTTATATATTTTTTAATTTTTTCCTATAATAGGATCGTATTTTCAAGAAACACAAACACACTAATGTGGCTGCTGATTGTTCTGTATTTTATTTTGGCAATCTTAACTACAGATGGTATAATTGGTCGGCATCTAAGTTATATTTCTCAGCATTATAAAACAATTACTGTTGGTACTTTCTTAATGATAATAGTATTATCAGCATGCCATCCTAAAAGATTAAACCCGGATAAATAATATAAATTGCAGGAATAAATAGGAATGTTTTCGTATGAAATGGAAAAACATACCACACAAATCTCTCAGAGTGTTTCAACGCTTAACAAGGATTTTAGCTAAGTTTCCTAAGAAGCCCTAATTGATTGCAAGTTCTATCTTTCACCCGATAGAAATAAAAAGAGTCAAATGCATTCATTTGTCTCTTTTTATTTTTTTACTCCCATACGCTTACGCTTTAAAGCCCTAAGCCATCTCATTTTACTTGCCTTATTTTGCACCATGGTAGCACCATAGGAGGATATGATTCAAAAAGTGGATGAATGAATAGCATGATTGGATGAAATAATTCAAAAGGTGGAGGAATGAATACAATCATCCGCTTTGTTTATTCAAAAAGCGGAGGAAGCAATTCAAAAAGAAGAGGAATGAATAGGATCATCCGCTTTGTTAATTCAAAAATCCGAGGAATGAATAGCATTATCGGATGAAATAATTCAAAAGGTGGAGGAATGAATACAATCATCCGCTTTGTTGATTCAAAAAGCGGAGGAATGAATAGCATGATCGGAGGAAGCAATTCAAAACGCAGAGGAATGAATAAAATCATCCGCTTTGTTGATTCAAAAAGCAGAGGAATAAGTAGAACCATCCGATGAATTAACTTTTAAAGAGCAGGTTCACGTATCTGTGTCAGATACTATCCAAAAATCTATGCAGGTTATCCTGAATTATTACACCGTTCCGCAAAACAGGGCGTGCTTATCAAACAACATGAGGAAGAGTGTTTGTGGAACGGGAAGTAAGGAATGAATTTTCGTTTCACTCAAAATAAAAATCCTTAACTTTACACTTAACATGAAAACAACTAAAATCATAACCGCACTTCTTGCTTCGGGTTTGCTTCTGAGTGGATTTGTTTTCTTTTCGCAGAAGAACGAAAGCCAAAGCAACTCTACTCCTGCTGCTGCGCAAGAATCAGGCGAGGGCATTCATTGGCATACTTTTCAGGAAGCAGTGGAATTAGGCAAAAAAGAAAAGAAGAAAGTTTTTATTGATGTATACACCAGCTGGTGCGGATGGTGCAAGGTGATGGATAAAAACACCTTTACCAACCCCGTAATAGCAAGCTATATAAACGAAAAATTCTATGCCGTTAAATTGGATGCAGAAATGAAAGACACCGTGAGGTTCAACAACAATACTTTCGTTAATCCCAGTCCGAATGTGCCCCGATCCACTCACCAGTTGGCACAATCACTTCTTGGCAATAAATTGTCTTATCCCACCACGGTTTATCTGGATGAAGACTTTAACCTTATTACGCAGGTTCCGGGATATCTTCAACCGGCTCAACTGGAACCCATCGTAAAATATTTTGGAGAAAATGTGTATAAAACCATTCAGTGGGAAGAGTATTCTAAAACATTTAAGAGCGAGATCGCATCGCCTCCTCCTGCTGTAACTCCACCTTTGCATTGAATACAAAAAAATAATAAATACCGGAATTCCGCATAGGGCGGGATTTATTTTTAGTGAACGAAAGCGCTCCACCCGAATTTGATCTTAAAGAAAAAGTATTGGCTGTACTTACTTTTCATCATTACACGTACCGCCAGCTTGCTGAATATATCGGCACCACTGAAAAAGAACTTGACAGCCAGTTTAAAAATAATTCTCTCGAGATCCGCACCCTTGAACTGATCTCGAAAGCGCTACGGATCCCTCTTTACAGTTTTTTCAGAAAGGAAGCAGATGAAGTTACTGCTGACGAAGAATTATATTACAACGTGGATATTTGGGGAAAGGATGGAATAAGGATTCGCACAAAATTGAAGAGAGATGCCAAGGGAAATATATCGGACAAAGAACTTAAAAAATTGAAACAAGCAATCAAGGAGAATGAAAAACTAATACGAAAAAATACAAATAAAATAAAAAACAAATAACAGCATGAAAAAACACTTTTTATTCCCTGTATTAACAGGAGCCGTTGCATTGTCACTCACCTTTTCCGGATGCGGAAGTTCAGGAGAAAAAAAACAAGAGGATACAATGCCGGTTGATACTTCCAAAGGGGTATCCGCAATGGCACATGATTCCACACATCATGAAGAAGCATCTCTGGTGTATATTTGTCCTTGTGGCGGCTGCCCCGAAGTGAGAGAATCCAAAGCCGGCAACTGCCGCAAATGTGGATTGGAACTGGAAATAGAGAAGTAAGTAATAAAAACCTAATTACTATTCAGTGGGTATGTATAATTGATAGAATAATGCCAACCCCGATAGCTATCGGGGACGAATGCGAATGATGCTAATGTTTTATTCGTGATATTCGATACATTCGCATCTTTTGCATTATTTTAACTGTGGCACTGAACAGTAACAATCAAATTTAATTTTCAGCATTGGTATCCATGGCAATCAATCTCTGACGCAACATAAACTCCAGTTGCTGATTCACTTGCAATAAACTTTTCATTAACTCCTTATTTTCTTCACGGAGGGAATACACTTCATACGCATTCTCAATAATACCTTTTAACTCTTCCATGTTGGAAGGTTTCGTAATGTAACGATATACTTGTCCTTTGTTAATGGCTTCAATTACAGCTCCTATATCTGTATATCCTGTAAAGAGTATTCTGATTGGCTCCGGATATTCTTTGATAATTGATTCTAAAAATTCTATGCCTGTGGTGTTAGGCATGCGCTGATCCGTAATGATAACGTGTATTTTTTTCTCTTTTAATATGCGCTTGCCTTCTTCGGCAGATTCAGCTGTATAAACTTCATACAATTCCCTGAAGTTTGCTTTGAATGACAATAAATTATTGGCCTCGTCATCTACATAAAGAACAGTGATTTTATTATTTTTCATGATTTCTAATAGGATTGATTTTTATCTTTATCTATTATTATTCTTAATAAATTTAAAGACAATAGATTATAATGCATAAATTTATGCGTTTATTTGATATAAACAATAACATTTTTAGAAGATTTCATACACCCCAAAATTAACCATGAAGGATAAATTAGCCATTTTATGCAAACAAACTAAATCGAGCGAAACAGTTGCTTACCCATTGTTTTTTCGCTTAAATAACGCCTCTGACAACAACAAGCTGACGCAATTACTTAAAGAAACCCCCGATATAAATGTATTTGATGAGCTTCAGGGGCAATTGGAAGAACTCGTAAAATCTCAAAATCCTAAAATAGTATTTACTAAAAGCGCTTTAACCGAAGCAGCTAAAAAACATATTGGCTCTATACCGAGTGAAGAATACGGTGTTTGGGTTTACTACCCTTGGTCAAAAAAGTTGATACATATATTGGATGAAAAAGAATTTGTGGAAGTAAGAACAAATAGGAATCATTATAAGATAACTCCTGAGGAGGAAAAAATACTTGCAACAAAAAAAATTGGAGTAATAGGATTGTCTGTAGGAAAAGCCATTGCTTTAACCATAGCCATGGAACGAATATGCAGTGAGCTCCGGATTGCAGATTTTGATGTTATTGAACTCTCTAACCTAAACCGCATACAAACCGGAGTTCAAAACTTTGGAATTAAAAAAACGATTGTGGTAGCCAGAGAAATCTCGGAAATTGATCCTTATTTAAAAGTTACCTGGTATTCTGATGGACTAACCGAAGCAAATGCAGATGACTTTTTTCTAAAAGATGGCAAGTTAGATGTATGCATTGAGGTATGCGATGGTTTGTATACAAAGATATTTACACGTCAAAAAGCAAAGTCACTGCGTATTCCCGTTGTTATGAATTCAAGCGATAAAGGAACAACCGATATAGAGCGCTATGATCTAAACCCTGAATTACCAATCTTGCACGGATTGATTGATCACTTGGATTTGAGTTTAGTAAAACAGGCCAAGACCAATGAAGAAAAAGTTCCTTATCTGTTACCCATGTTAGGAGTAGAAACTTCATCCACCCGGCTAAGGGCTTCTATGCTGGAAATTGAACAAACAATAACAACCTGGCCTCAATTGGCATCGGGTGTGGTTTTGGGCGGGGGAATATGTGCGGATGTGTGCCGAAGAGTTTTGCTGAATCAACTGCATGATTCGGGAAGATATTTTGTGGATCTGGAAGAGGTAATAAAAGATAAAAACACAAAAGAATATATCGAGCAGCCTTTGAATATCAAACCATCTTTGAGTGATAAAGAAATGTTAGATATAATCCATTCAGCCCATCAAGAAACCTGGAACTTACAAATTGATCTGCCGGAAAACACAATTAAACAATTAGCCGAAGCTGCCTCTAAAGCTCCCTCCGGAGCAAACAGCCAGACATGGAAATGGATGTATCACAACAAAAATCTATACTTCTTTTTTGATGATGTGTTCCGTCCCGATTTATTGGATTGCCAAAGAACAACCATGATTACGGGGCTTGGAGCAGCAGCCGAAAATTTGGTATTAAAAGCCCATGAGCTCGGACTGGAAGTAGCAGCTCAAACAGTGGAAATTAATGACGATACAAAATTAATAACCACCTTTCGTTTTTTTGATACAGCACATGCTGAAATAAAAGATAAACTGGAACCCCATGTGTGCGACCACTTATCTAAAACAATCAACTCCAGAGTATCAAACAGAACAATTGTACAAAGAAAAACAATTGAAAAAAACAGGTTAAATAAACTACAAGAAATTGCCCGCACCATTCCCGGAGCAGATATGATTATTATAGATGATGAAGATAAGCTCATTAAACTAAGTGAGATAACCGCCAAGATGGATCGAATCAGGTATCTGAGCAAAGGAGGACATAATGATTTTAGAGGAGAAGCTCGTTGGACTATTGAAGAAGCGGAAAGAACAAGAAACGGAATTAGCTTTCAGGAAACAATGGATCTAACTCCAACAGAATTTGCCGGATTTTTTGTAAGCAAAGATTGGTCGGTTGTTAAACATCTTGCCGATTGGGAATTAGGTTCTGCATTTGGAAAAATTCAACGCAAGTGGATTCGCGGCTCAGCCGCTGTCGGGCTGTTAACAGTGCCTTCATTCACAACCAATAATTTTTACCAAGGCGGTCGGGCTTTAGAAAGAGTATGGCTGGCTGCCAATCATGATAACATCTCCACCCACCCTCCTTCTTTATCAATTTTAATATTTAATACTTTAGTATATGGTAAAAAAGATGCCCTTCCAGATAACATGCGAAAAGAAGCAACAACCTTGTTGAAGGAACTTGAAGATTTATTTGGCATCAATCCTCAAAAAGGAAAAGTACTATTAATGCGATTTATAATTGATAATCCCCCGAAATTCAGATCATTAAGATATCCCCTTGATCAAGTATTAAAATTCACAAATTCTATAATATAAATGTCAAATCGTCTACCGGAAAGCTCAAATCCTATACCGGAAAGCTCAAATCCTCTACAGGAAATGTCAAATCGTCCACCGGAAAGCTCAAATCCTCTACAGGAAATGTCAAATCGTCCACCGAAAAGCTCATATCCTCTGCCGGAAAGCTCATATTTTTCACCAAAAAGCCAATATATCCAAATAGCGATATAATATGATCCTAATACGAGCATATCGGGCAATTGATGAATCTGCTACTTGCAAAGAGTATATAAAAGGTCATGTACAAGTACTAAAAGATTATGGCATTGAGAATATTACCTCTAACAATAACCACTGGATAAATAATCCCAATGTTTACTGTTTTATTGCAACCGATGAATCAAATGAATTAGTAGGTGGAATTCGAATACAAGTAGCCAATGGAATATTTCCTCTTCCTATAGAAGGCGCCATTGGAAAAATGGATGCCAGAATTTATGAGGTAGTTAAGAAATATGCAATTGATGGAGGTGCGGGAGAATTATGCGGGCTTTGGAATTCAAATAAAGTAAAAGGAAAAGGAATCAGCGTAGTTTTGGTGCGTGCTGCTATATCAGCCATTAATCAATTAAAATTTCAAACTCTTACTGGTATTTGTGGTGAATATACTTTAGAAATGTTCCAAAATGTAGGATTTGTCGTTAATACATTTTTAGGTAATAATGGAACATTTCTTTATCCCAATGAAAATAATATCGCCCGTGCTGTTGGTATCCTGAATGGAATAGCATTAAATACTGCCGCTCCTTATGATAAAGAAAGAATGCTTTCTTTGAGAGATAATCCAATCCGGCAGCGGTTAGAAACGGGACCTAAAGGAGAATTTATGGTAAACTACAACCTCATTGTAAATAATGTAACTGAGATAACATTACCTGAATTATATGTAACAAATAAGGATAAAATATAACATGAATAAAATAAAACTTTCCTTCGGCTTGCTTCTTACGTTTATATTTTACTTATCAGCCATTTGCAATGCACAGCTTGTTTTTTCTGATAAAGAACAAAATCAATACATCGGAAAATATATCTGGATATTAAAAGACACATCCGGTAAAATGGGAATAGCTGAAGTGAAAAGAAATTCAAATTTTGAAAAAAGCTTAAAAGAGGTACCTAATTTAGAGTTTACACCAGCAACTATATGGGTAAAAATTCAGATAAAAAATAATTCAACCGATAGTAATCTGGTACTCGCATTAGAAGCGCCTTTAATTGATGAAGCGGAACTGTTTACTTTAAACGAAGACGATACTTATTCTTCGGTGGTCATAGGGCAGAATAAAAAATTCTTCGAACGAAAATACAAACACACCGCTTACTTATTTGATCTTCATATAAATAAAGAAAATGAAAGAACATACTTTATTAAAATAAAGAGTTTTGATCAGATTGAATTACCCTTCAAAATCACAACTCCGGTGCTTGCATTTTCATCAGGCACTACTCTCAATTTCATGTTTGGAATATATTGCGGCATAATGCTGATAATGATATGCTACAATCTCTTCATTTATTTTTCCATACGCGATAAAAGTTACTTGTACTATGTAATATATATAGTATCTGTAATGCTTACCCAAGCAGCTTTTCAAGGTTATACATTCAAATACCTTTGGCCCGACAGTCCGCAATTTGAAGTTCAAAGTATTATGCTTTTAAGCATTTTCGTTGGAGTTGCCTCTGTTCAATTTCTTCGCATATTTCTGCATACAACTCAATATGTTCCAAAGCTGGATAAGATATTTCTTTTATCGTATGGTTTATATGCTATCGCTGCCCTTTTGGTAGTATCCGGATTCTATCAAATAAGCTGGCAATTAATTTTAGGTATCGTAAGCCCCTTGTCGCTATACATGTTATTTATTAGTTTTCGCATAGCAAGAATGGGATATAGACCTGCAAAATTTTTTGCCATTGCATGGTCTTGTTTTTTAGTGGGCGTATTTATTCATGCCATGAAGAGTGCGGGGATTCTTCCTTACAATGATTTTACTGTTTATACAATGCCTGTAGGATCTGCCATCGAAACCGTGTTACTCTCCTTTGCTTTGGCCGACAGAATTAACATCCTTAAAGAAGAAAAAGAAGAATCGCGAATTATTGCACTGAACGCATTAAAAGAAAACGAAAAAATTATTACCGAACAAAATATTTATTTAGAAGCCAATGTAAAAGCAAGAACAGCCCAATTAGAAGCATCCAATAAAGACCTGAAAGAAACACAAGCCCAGCTTGTCAATACCGAGAAAATGGCTTCCTTGGGTCAGCTCACTGCCGGCATTGCACACGAAATAAATAATCCCATCAATTTTGTAATTTCCAATGTCGCTCCTTTAAAAAAAGATGTTGGAAATATTCTGCGTGTATTGGATAAGTACAGCGAAATAAAAAGCGATCATGATCTACACGATAAAATAAAAGAGATAAACGATTTAAAAGAAAAGCTGGATGTAAGTTATTTGATAACAGAAATAGATCTTTTACTCAAGGGCATTGATGAGGGGGCCTACCGAACCGCTGAAATAGTAAAAGGGCTTCAAACGTTTGCCCGTTTAGATGAAAATGATTTAAAACAGATTAATATTCATGATGGCATAGAATCAACCCTCATATTACTGAACAGCAACCTTAAGAAAGCAGAAATAGATGTCATAAAAGACTTTGACAAACAACTCCCTCAAACAGAGTGCTATCCCGGAAAATTGAATCAGGTATTCATGAACGTGATAAACAATGCCATTCATGCAATAATAGATAGAAAAGATTCAAGCAAAAAAGGTGTTATTACTATAAAAACAAGAACCAATAACAATCATGTAATCATCAGCATCGAAGATAATGGCATTGGAATATCCGGAAAGAATAAAGATAAAATCTTTGAACCGTTTTTTACCACCAAACAAGTGGGAGAAGGAACAGGCTTAGGATTATCCATCGTATATAATATAATGAAGAGCCACAACGGAGACATTCAGGTGGAATCAGAAGAAGGAAAGGGAACTACATTTATTTTAACCTTACCAATAACACAGAAAGACTTCAAGAAAAAAGGATAAAAAATAGACATTATTTAGATTAAGGGTTCAGTTTAGTGGTTCAGATAAGTAGGACATTTTAATTGGCTTGGATATTGGCTGTTAGCTCCCCTTATAAGTATTTATACCCTAACTAAGGGTATTTAAAGACAAAGGGGTATATACCAAAGCAACTTATCTTTGTAGCGTTAGTTGGTGATCAGTATAATCAGACGACAATATTTTAAATATAAAAAAAATGAAAATCCAAATACTCTACATAGATGATGAAGTAAATAATTTAACATCATTCAAAGCTAATTTCAGAGAACATTTTGCAGTTTATACTGCAGAATCGGCAGAACAAGGAAGAAAGATATTAAAGGAAAAAGAAATCAATATCATTATTACCGATCAGCGTATGCCCAACACCACGGGCATAGAATTTCTAGAGTCAATTATTCCGGAATATCCCGATCCTGTCAGAATCCTTCTTACCGCCTATTCAGATATAGAAACAGTAATAGAAGCGATTAATCTGGGGGAGGTTTACCGCTATATCTTAAAACCTTTTAATGCAAATGAATTGAAAATTATCATTGAGAATGCGTATGAAGTTTATGCTTTTAAGGAACGAAACAAAAAATTACTCACCCAGTATAAAAATATTTTTGAGGAAACAAAAGATGTTATTTTTCTAGTAAACAAAAACGGACTTCTGATAGATTTTAATAATGCAGCATCTGTCATATTGAAATATTCGAGAAATCAGCTTTACACTATTGATTTCCATGAATTGTTGGTAGATACTAATGTGGAGGAATTAATAAAGAAATTAAAGAAAGATGGAGCCATTCAGAATATGGACATAAAGTTAAAGGATAAGAAGAATAAGCGGATTGATGCATTAATTTCTGTAAATCCTATCAACGGAAACAGCGAGGAGTCAGGATATTTTGGTTTGATAAAAGACATTACTAAACAGAAGGAAGCCAACAACAGTTTACTTCGTGCTCTTATAGATAAGCAGGAAACTGACAGGGATAAATTTGCCAGTGCCTTACACGACAGCTTGGCTCAACAATTGGCAGGGATCAAGTTTTATCTGCAAACAATCACACATGGCAATACCAGAAGTTTTCCAAAAGAAAAGATCAGGAATACAGTTATCAAATCTACAAATGCAATGGATAATGTATTTACTGAATTACGTCAGATCTGCTACGACCTGATGCCAAGAACATTGATAGAGTTTGGCTTAATAGCCGCAATGCATGATCTTTGCAATAACAGGATGCTAAGTAATGGGCTGAAATTTAAAATCACAATAAATGATTCTTTTCCCAATCTAGATAAAACGTTACAAATTCTAATTTACAGAATTATTCAAGAATTTATAGATAATTCCATTGTGCATGGCAAAGCAACCGAAATCAGTATCAACTTGAATAGCTACGACAATAAAGTAATGTTGCTGCTGGAAGATAACGGAGTTGGTTTTAAAATCAGCAACATGGATCAGTCTAAAGGATTAGGTATTAAATATATCCGATCACAAGTTGAATCCTATAATGGCACATTAACAATAGACAGTGTGATTAACAAAGGAACAAGCTATAAAATTGAAATGCCGATATAAAAAATCCTGACTTACAATAAGTCAGGATTTGGGTGGATGACGGGACTTGAATGCTGACGCTTTGACCTGCACTCTGACTACTGACGCAGGAGTACTAGTGCGTCAGAGCCGCAATGTAATTTGAAGAAGGGTGGATGACGGGACTTGAATGCTGACGCTTTGACCTGCACTCTGACTACTGACGCAGGAGTACTAGTGCGTCAGAGTCGCAATGTAATTTGAAGAAGGGTGGATGACGGGACTTGAACCCGCGACCCCTAGAACCACAATCTAGTGCTCTAACCAACTGAGCTACAACCACCGTAAGGGATGCAAAAGTAAAAAATTACTCTTTCCTTTTGTTCTTTCTGGAAAAGAACAGTTTTCTATTTCTATATTTGCATCCATGAGTATTCCTTTAGCAGAGCGGCTTCGTCCTAAAACGCTGAATGAATTTATCGGTCAGAAACACCTTGTGGGCGAAGGCGCTATTCTCAGAAGAGCCATTGAAGCCGGAACTATTCCTTCCATGATCTTATGGGGACCTCCGGGCGTAGGAAAAACAACACTGGCAAGGATCATTGCCACTCAACTAAAACGCCCCTATTACCAGCTGAGCGCAATCAATTCAGGAGTCAAAGACATACGCGAGGTAATTGACAAAGCATCCGCTGATTCATTTTTCGGAACAAATTATCCTATACTTTTCATAGATGAAATTCATCGTTTCAGCAAGGCACAACAAGATTCTTTGCTTGGAGCAGTGGAGAAAGGAACCATTACGCTGATCGGAGCCACAACAGAAAATCCTTCGTTCGAAGTAATTTCCGCTTTGCTTTCTCGCTGCCAGGTTTATTTGTTGAATCATCTGGAAAAACAGGATTTGATCTCACTCATTGATTATGCAATTCATGCAGATGAGATATTAAAAAAGAAAAAAATAATTGTGAAAGAAAGTGATGCGTTGCTTCGTCTTTCAGGCGGTGATGTAAGGAAGTTATATAACGCATTGGAGTTATATGTGAGTTCGATTACCCCGTCCCTAAAGGGGGAAAGTGATGACAATAGCTCCCTTCAGGGCGGGGTGCAAGATATCGTAATCACTGATGAAAATCTTTTGAATGTTGTTCAGCAGAAAATGGCTTTGTATGATAAAACGGGCGAGCAGCATTACGATATTATTTCCGCATTCATCAAATCAATACGTGGCAGTGATCCAAATGCGGGAGTTTACTACTTAGCAAGAATGATTGAAGGCGGTGAAGATCCTCTTTTCATAGCCAGAAGATTGCTCATTCTCGCTTCGGAAGATGTGGGCAATGCAAATCCGATGGCGCTTGTTCTTGCTAATAATTGTTTTCAGGCAGTAAATGCAATTGGCCTGCCGGAAGCAAGAATTATTCTTTCACAAGCGGTTGTTTACCTTGCCTGTTCTCCTAAAAGCAATGCTTCTTACAAAGCAATCGGAACTGCGCAGGAAGCGGTAAAAAAAACTGGCGATCTATCCGTTCCGCTTTCTATCCGCAACGCTCCCACTCAACTGATGAAAGATCTTAACTATGGAAAAGAGTATCAATATGCTCATAGCTATGAAGGAAATTTTATAAATGCAGAATTTCTTCCGGATGAATTAAGCGGCACAAAATGGTATGAACCGGGAGATAATGATGCAGAGAAAAGATTTCGGAAATTTTTGAAGAAGAACTGGAAGGAGAAATACGGATACTAATCACCAAACATTTTTCGGCCGATCACCTCAACAGGATTTCCTTCGTAAATCCAGATATAGACAAATGCAACTACAACTCCTCCGAAGGTTTGCTCTACGGTTTGCCATAAAAGGTCAAAAAGGATGTTGCCAAGAGTAAGTGTATAATTAAAAGAAACCCCAACTACAAGTGAAACAATATACGTGCATACCCCAAGCACCGAGCCTGCAATCAATCCTCTGACAAGCGGTTTTCGCGCAATGGATTTCGGATAGTTCATTAAATAAATTTTTGTAACAAGAAACCCAAGTATCAGATAAGTGATGATGCAACCGGTGAGGAAGATTCCTTTAGGATAGGACAGGCGTTGCAGATCATTCAAAAAAACGCCATGCCATAAGTACGAAAGGGAAAACATTACCAATGCACTCAGAATCCAAGAAAGAAGAAATCTTGTCGTATTCATACTCTCGTCCTAACGAGACTTTATTGTTCAAAGTTACAATTTTTTCTAAAATTAGGAATGTTTTTCTAACAGGGTTCTCAACATATTTAAGGCAGATAAAGAAGCTCTTCGAATATTTCTTTCCCTGTTATTGCCGAAATTAAATTTTTCGGATATAATTTCAGTGTCAGACGTAACCGAAATCCAAACTGTACCAACCGGTTTTTCAGCGCTTCCACCGGTTGGTCCTGCAATACCTGTAGTTGAAATTCCAAAATCTGCCTTCAGTCTTTTTCTAACACCGTCTGACATTTGCTCGGCCACGTCCTTACAAACAGCTCCTTTCTCTTCCAAAATTTTTACATCCACCTTCAACACATTAATTTTCATTTCATTTGCATAAGCGATAATTCCGCCATTGAAATAATCCGAGCTTCCGGCAATACTTGTAATGAGATGCGCAATATAACCACCCGTACAACTTTCTGCGACAGCAAGTGTTTTCTTTTTCTTTCGGAGAATTTCTCCTATAACTTTTTCCAGCGTCTCCGGCTCTTTTCCGAATTCTTCTGTAGCAAAAATGTATTCGGGGATTAATTGCCTTAACTCGTTGATTTTTTCATCGACCAAGTCAGTAATTTTTTTCTGATCATTCCCGTTTAGAGATACCCGAAGTTTTACCTGCCCGGGTGAAGGAAGATAAGCTAGCTTGATTTCATGTTTGGCAAGAGAGTCCTCCCATTCTTTTATTTTTTCTGCAAGAGCTGATTCTCCGATTCCCTGCGTATGAACCGTTTTGTGAACAATGAAATTTCTTTGAAATCTTTTTTGAAGTTCAGGGATCACAAAATCCGACATCATTGCTTTCATTTCATAGGGAACTCCCGGGAGGGAAACAAAAAGAGCCCCTCCTATATCCTCCCCATTAGGGAGGACTTGCTGTTGATTTTTCTCCCTCCCTAACGGGGAGGGTTGGGGTGGGGCTTCAAACCACATCCCCGGAGCAGTTCCATTTTTATTTCTGATAGGAATACAGTTTTCCGGAAGTTCTGCTTGACCTTTGTTGATGGCAGGCATTCCAAGATTTCGATCAGAAAACATTTTTTTTACATCTTCAAAACACTGCTCGTTGAAAACAAGTTTTGTCTTAAAAAAATCACAGAGACATTGTTTAGTTATGTCGTCATTTGTGGGTCCAAGTCCTCCTGTAATAAGAATGATATCTGCACGCTGCAGTGCTTCTGAAAATATTCTAATAACATCTTCGCGATTGTCGCCAACAGTGCTGATTTGCTTTACCGAGATGCCGATAAGATTCAGCTGCTGAGCCATCCATTGTGCATTGGAGTTTGTGATCTGCCCGATAAGAATCTCATCACCTATGGAAATTATTTCTGCGAACATTAGAGGTGTCCCTTCCCTAAAGGGAGAGGACAGGTGTTGATTTTGGTTTATTTGTCATTTTCTTTTTAACATCTTGTTAAAAATCGAAAAAATATCTCCTTTTTCATCTTCTTCTAACCGCTTTCGGATTGTTTCAGCAAGTATTAGATAGTGATCAAGCTTGTTTTTTTTCAACCATATTCCTGCCTCTTTTTTTTTATACATAACCTGAATGGTTGCCGCAAAAATAAATTTTTTGTTTTCCGCCAACCAGTTAAATGCCCTTGCATTTCCCCGAATAGATTGTGCCAATGCTGTAACCTCTACATATTTTTTCTTCATTAACTCTTTCAATGCATCTTCACGTCCTTCAATGGAGTAATGCAATAAAACCAATTCGGGGTAATTGTTTTTCAGCAGCCAAAGACGTGATTCATCATTTCCTTTAATAAGTGCTGATAACTGCAATATTGCTTCTTTGCTGTAATTCATTGATGCGCTATTTCTTTCCCTCAGGAAGATCTGCCTCCTGAATTTTTACCTCCATTCCCAGATTATAAAACACAAAACTCCAGACATCTGACCATTCGTCAATTTGTTTTGAAGTCGGCTTACCTGCTCCGTGACCTGCTTTTTGGTCAATGCGGATGAGAATCGGATTTACTCCTTTATTTTTTTCCTGCATTGTTGCCGCAAACTTAAACGAGTGGGCAGGCACAACGCGATCATCGTGATCTCCGGTCATGATCATCGTTGCAGGATATTGTATTTCTTTCACATTATGCAGAGGAGAATATTTTACCAGGCAATCAAACTGCTCTTTGTTGTCGCTTGTTCCGTAATCGCTCGCCCATGCATGTCCGATAGTGAATTTATGATAGCGCAGCATATCCAACACCCCAACACCCGGCAAAGCGACTTTCATCAGGTCTGGGCGCTGAGTCATGACTGCACCGATGAGAAGCCCTCCGTTGGAACGGCCATGCACTGCCAGTTTTTCTGACGAAGTATATTTTTCTTTGATGAGATATTCTACTGCTGCAATGAAATCATCAAACACATTTTGCTTGTTGCAAACAATACCCGCTTTGTGCCACTCTTCTCCATACTCCCCTCCTCCACGCATGTTCGCCACCGCATACACTCCGCCATTTTCCAAAAACGCAACAGAGTTTGTAATGAACGCTGGTGTTACACTGATGTCAAATCCTCCATAGCCGTACAGGAAGCAGGGGTTGTTCCCGTCAAGAGTAATTCCTTTCTTGTAAGTAATGATCATCGGAATTTTTGTTCCATCCTTGCTTGAATAAAAAACCTGCTTGCTTTCGTAATTATCAGAATTAAAATCAACTTTCGGCTTAAAAAATACTTCGGAAGTATTTGAACCCATGCTGTATTTGTAAATTGTTTTAGGTGTGGTGTAATTAGTAAAAGAATAAAACGCAATGCTGTCTTTTTTATCCGAACTGAAATCGACAACACCAAGAGGAGGAACAGGGATTTCTTTTTCCAGCTTACCATCTAAATCATAGATACAAAGTTTATTGGTTACATCATGCAGATATTTTGCAAAAAATTTTCCGTTGCAGAGAGAAATGCTTTCAAGCAAATCATTGCTTTCAGGAAGAATTTTTTTCCAGTTCTCCGGCTGAGGTTTTGCAGGATCAATCATCACAAGCTGCCACTTAGGCGCATTCGCATTTGTGTGTACAAGGAGCATGTCGCCAATATTGTCAATTAAGTTATAATCGTTTTTGAAAGTAGAATCAATAACCTTCCATTTAGCACTTTCCGTATCTATATTCTCTTTTAGTTTTTGCGATATGTCTTTGACTGCAAAAGAACTTCCGCTCGTAGATTCGGTTCCAAAAAGCCCCATGAAATGCCGGTCGTCTGTAACGATGATGGAATATCCCCTACTCGGATGTTTTTTGTCTTCGTAAACAAGTTTATCTTTTGCCTGGCTTGTTCCGAGTTGATGAAAATAGGCTTTGTTGTTTTCATTCTTGCCCGAATACGCATGACTGGTTGGAGCAGGATAAGTGCTGTAATAAAATCCATTGCCTTCCCATGACGCTTGGGAAAATTTCACCCAGTGAATGGTGTCAGGAAGAGAAAGGAAATCTTGCCTCTCAACATTTTTTATTTCCATCGTCACAATATCATTCCAATCAGAACCTGACTTAGAAAGGTTGTAAGCAATATATCTTCCATCTTCGCGAATGCTGATGCCGGCAAGCGAAGTGGTTCCATCGGCAGAAAGTGTGTTAGGATCGATCAGAACTTTTGGAGTTCCGCTCAACCCTTCCTGCACATACAATACGCTTTGGTTTTGCATACCATTATTCTTATAGAAGAAATAATAGTTGCCGCGTTTAAAAGGCGCTGTAAACTTTTCGTAGTTCCAAACCTGTGTGAGCCGGTCCTTTATCTGTTGGCGAAAAGGAATTTTAGAAAGGTAATCAGACGTAACTTTATTTTCAGCCTCCACCCACTGTTTTGTTTCTTCCGAGTTATCGTCTTCCAGCCAGCGATAAGGGTCAGCTATTTTTGCAGCGAAGTACTCATCGGTCGTGTCCACCTTTTTTGTTTGTGGATAAGGCAAATGATCAATGGCGGATGGATTAGGGTTCATGGTTGATGTGCACGAAACAAGAAGAAGACAGAAGTAAAAAAATATTTTTTTCATAATTAAATTTTAACAAATAAATTAAAGCTTTATTTTTTCTTTCCTTCTTGCTCCTTCTTTTCAAATTCTTTGATTATATCCTGTTCGGATTTGCCGAACATTTTCATGAGCTCCTTTGCATCATACGCAAAAGCATGAGTTGGATATTTTGAGATCAGTTGCAAGTAAAATTCTTTTGCACGAATAGTATCACCAAAAAACTCCTGAGAATAATATCCCTGAAGAAAAATACATTCCGGTAATTTTTTGAAGGAAGGATAGTTTTTTGTGATCTGCCCGAGGTTTTCGATTGCTTTGCCGTAATTTCCCATTGCTCTTAACAAATCCGACATGCGAAACAAATACTCCGCGCTGTGAATTGAATCTTCAGGAAACTTTTTCACAAAATCCTGGTAAGCAGCAATTCCTTTGAAAGCAAGGTTCTTATCCAGTTCCATACTCTTGGCATTAAACATGTTTTTCTGCAGGGAATCGATCTGAGAGATCATATTTTGCTTTTCGCCAGAACTATCTTTGTTTCCGTTCGAACAGGCAAACAAAACCGTAATACTTAAAACTGAAAGGAAAATTTTATTTTTCATATTCGGAACATTTATCAGGGCTGAAGCCCAATTTGTTTTTTCACCCATCACCCGACCGAAAGGACAGGGCTATTAAAATCACAATACAAAATCATTTCTTCAATGGAAATTTCATTTTGTATGATACATCCACATTCCCTTTTGCAATGTCCAGCAAACGACTTTTCAGCAATGTTCTCCTGAGCGTATTTATTCTGTCAACAAACAATTTCCCCTCAATGTGGTCATATTCATGTTGAATAATACGGGCAGCAATACCGGTAAAAATTTCTTCGTGCGATACAAAATTCTCATCCATATATTTCATCCTAATGGTAGGCAATCTTTTTACCTCTTCACGAATATCAGGAATGCTCAGACACCCTTCACTGTAAGTCCATTCATCCCCTCTCTCCTCCACAATTTTTGCATTGATAAAAATCTTTCTAAACTCTTTTAATTCCGGATGCTCATCCTCTTCGGCAAGCGGGCTTGCATCAACCACAAAAAGACGGATGGATTTTCCAACCTGATGAGCGGCAAGTCCAACACCTTTTGCCTTTGCCATCGTCTCAAACATATCGGCAATAAGTTTTTCCAAGCCGGAATATTGCTTGTCAATATCCACTCCGACTTTCCGAAGTACAGGGTCACCATATGCTACAATTGGTAAAATCATAATTAAAAATTTGAAGCCCCTCCTAAGGGGAAGATTTTTGGGGTGAGCTATTGTTTTGTTTCCAAATAGTTTTGTAATAGTATAGTTGCACTAATTTTATCTACCAACGATTTATCTCTTCTTGCTGTTTTATTTATTCCACTGCTTATTATCGTTCGCTGTGCTAATTTTGAAGTATAGAATTCATCTATTCGATCAATTTTCACTGAGGGAAATTTTTCTTTCAACTTTCCGAAAAAATCATTTGCCATTTGGGTCATATCCCCTCCCCTACCTTTAGAATTGGGATTTCCAAGCACCACACATTCCACTTCTTCTTTCTTAAAATACTCTTCCAAAAAATACATTATCCCTTTTGCATCAACAGTTGTAAGCGCATTGGCAATCAGTTTCAATGGATCCGTAACAGCAATACCCATTCTTTTTGTTCCGAAGTCAATTGCCATTATTCTTCCCATGTGCAAAGGTAACTAGTATTAACTTGCGTTCAACCCTCCATTACTTACAGGCATCTCTAATAACTACTCAAATGTAAAAAAAAACGATACAAACATAATTAGTCAAAAAAATATTTTCAGAGGTTTGAAATCAATGTTCTTTGTTGAACATTTTCACCATGCAATACAATTGGCAACCTATTCCATGCGATTTCTTGATTTTGTTTGGAGAGTATAAAAACAAAAAACCGCCTGATGTCATAGACAATCAAACGGTTTTATAGTTGTTTGGTTTTGCAACCTGTGATCCCGCTGGGAGCGAGATCGTTTTTATAATCGTTTGAATATCAATAGTTTTACCTATTTGCAATAGTTTTGGTAACCGAATTGGTAACCGAATACTATGTAAATGACATTCTATTTAAAAGAACAAATATCGTTATGCAAATGTAAAAAATATTCTGAAACCAATACAAATAAAATCAAAACAAATCAAAATTTATGCCGGAAGGAAAGTATTTGGTTGGCTAAAGATTTTGGGGTGGTTAATCAATCAGAAACATTCGTACTTCTTCTTCATTCAATCCGGTATGGTCGCAAAACTCTGTAACAGTAACAAAATCGTTTTTTGCTTTTCCCAATTTCTTCCGAATTTCATTTAGCAACTTTCTTGCTGTACGCCCTTTCCTGCCTGTAATTCTTTCAATGTCTTTAGAGTAGATACATATTCTATTAATGTCAATTTTAGCCATAATTGGCATAAACGGAATTTCTTCCCATTGATAAAATATTAATACTGTAAAGTTGCAAACTTTTTTTGATTACCAGATGGAAGGCGGAATATATCTCACAATAAAAGACCTCATGCAGCTCACCGGCAGTGATTCCTACAAAAGCACTGCAAAGTCGCATAAAGCTATTCGTGATTGTCTTGCTGCGGATAAAAGAAAGCTCACGATAAAAGAATACTGCGATTACGAGGGATTAAACTTTTCTGAAATTATCTCCTATATCCGCAACACTTCTCCCTCAAGGAAAAAATAAATAGCTGTCCACTGTAATCTTCTTTTATCTCCCTTTATCGTCATCTGTCATTAAGTATCCATTACCCTCCACCCTTTTCAAAATCTACTCATCAGCCCTGCTCACCTTTGTCCCGAAAACATTTTTAAACATCAATTAAAAATTTCGGAACATGAAAATCATAAACGCAAGTATCAAAGAAGTCGGCTCAAACGAGCGCAAGACCTTCCCACTGCCTGAACTTCTTGTCGAAGGCACGATTGACCCGGTAAAACAAACCATTATAAAGAGAGGTACTCCATACGACTTAAATACGCTTCAATGGGAAATCCTCGATGCTCCGGTTGTATTGGAACAACCTGTTGAACCTGTTGTTTCACCTGATGAACCAACTTCCGAAACTCAACCTCTGTAACGATTTTTCTAATCTCAGAAAAAAATGAACGGAAGTACAAATAATTTTTTGGCATTTATCGGTGGATTCATCGGAGCCATGACCCACTACATAACTAACATACAAGCTCTGCTGAATATCCGCACAAGTGAACTGTTTGATTTTACAATTCACTCGCTCATAGGCGGTGCAATTATGCTGGCGGTAAAGGTTTTTGGAGACTGGATGCTGCATAAAATCAAAAGTAAAAGGAACAAAAAAGATGAGTAAGGCAGGAACCATATTAATAGTTGGCGGTTTATCCGCAGCAGGCATTTATGGTCTTACACGGCTTTTAAGCACTTCCGCTACTGCCGATGCTCTCAATTTTCATATTGACCGATTCGACCTTAAATCACAGGGATTAAAAGGGCTGGGGCTTGCTATTCCGAAAGTAGTTTTCAAGGCAGACATAAAAGCCGATAATCCTACCGACAAAGACCTTATTGTTTCACAGCCCTACCTGAAAGTTTACTATAACAACAAGCTCATAGGAACCTCCACGCCCTCCGATAAAAAAATTACGCTCAAAGCGAAAGACGCTTCTTTTATCAGCGATGTGGACGTAGTGTTCTATGCCAATGCTGTTTTGCCGGTCATGCCTGACTTTATCAAATACCTCGCTTCCCGCTTTGCAGGAAAGAAGCCAAGCAGAAAATTGAAAATAGAAGTCATCACCAGCGGGAATGACATCAACAAAACTTTTACGGAGGAAGTAATGATATGAATACACTCGGTCTCATAGCAACCAAAAGAAGAAATATCCAAAGTGGTTTGGAATACGATCACCTGTTTCCTGTTGCCAAAATGCAGGACGATGTTGTTATCCGGGATGGTAACGTGAAAGACACCGTTCACCTCATGGCTGATGTAGTGAATAAATACATTGACGATACCAAACTGATTGCACCAAAACTGAAAGGAAAAAATCTTGAGCAGACCTGCCGGAACATCTGGGATTTTGTTTACGACCACATTCAATACAAGCTCGATCAGAAAGGATTAGAACAACTCCGCAGACCTGCAAGGTCATGGTACGATAGAATATCAGGCGTGGACTGCGACTGCTATTCCATTTTTATCAGTTCCATACTTGCCAATCTCGGCATACCTCACAAGTTCAGAATAACCAAATACGAAGGCGACTGGCAGCATGTGTACGTGGCAGTTCCCAAATCACAGGGCAGTCATTACCTCATGGATTGCGTAGTGGACGAGTTCAATTATGAAAAACCATACACCGAAAAATTTGAATACAACATGACAACACTAAACGGACTACCGATAGCAGTTCTGTCCGGACCGGATCCGATCCAGGACGAAGAACTGTATGGCATTTTAACAGGAGTTGATTTCGCAGAGATTGACTACCTCGAAGGAATGGGCAAAATTCCTTCCGATGAACAAGAGCTAAGAGCAATTTACAACCACTTGGTGCGGACAAGGGATTACATCATGGAAAATCCCAAATCAGTCCTTACGTCAGGAGGTGCAGCAGCTCATTTGCAGATGCTCAACTATGCCATTGACAACTGGAACACTCCGGGCAGGGATAAGGCATTGGAAATTTTGGAGCAGGAAGAAGAACGATGGAATCAGCACAATGGCGTGAGTGGACTTGACGGAGAGGATGACGATGATGGTGAAATCAACGGACTTGGAGCTATCAAAGCCCGCAAGAAATTTTTTAAAAATATAAAGGAAGCGGTGAAGAAAGTCGGGCAGGGAGTGAAAAAGGTAGGGCAGAAAGTAGGAGAAGTTGCGAAAAAAGCAGTTAAAGCAATAGTCAGATACAATCCTTTGACCCTTGCTGTACGTGGCGGTTTTCTGCTTGCCATGAAAATTAACTTACTGGGCTTCGCAAAAAAACTCTATCCCGCTTACCTCTCTGAATCCGAAGCGAAGACAAGGGGAATCACTACCGACAAATGGCAAAGGGCTAAAAACGCATTGGCGAAAGTTGAAAAACTTTTTGTGGGTACCCTTCAGGGCAAAGCCGAGAACATGAAAAAAGCCATTATGAATGGCAGAGCTGCAAAGCAGTTCAAAGGTTTTGGAGAATTGGGAGAACCAGCCACCATTGCAACGGTTGTAGCATCCGCAGCGCCACTCATCAAAGTAGCAGGAGAAATAAAGAGCGCAGGACTGACTGAAAAAGGCGAAGATACTCCTGCCGATGAAAAAGGTTTCATTCAGAAAATCAAAGAATGGTGGAAAAAATCTTTCGGAAAAGAAACTGCGCTTGCTCCCGAAACGGTGAGTGATGCGGAAAAAGCCCCTGATGAAAAGGCAGAATCCGGTGATGCAGAATCCGGTGATGATAAAGGAAATGATAAACCCGAAGGCGAAGGATTTATAAGCAAGGTTGGCTCATTCGTGAAAGAGAATCCGGGAAAAACAGCTATCGGTATTGCTGTGATAGGAACAGCTATCGCACTGGCAGTATCGCCAAAAGCAAGAAAAGCTGTGGGATTAGGCGCTGTTCCGAAAAGGAAACACAGAAAGCCAAAACGTAACCCGATTCCAATAATGAATCTAAACTAAAACTATCACAAATCTATTAACCTAAAAAAATCAAATAACAATGGCTAATAAACAAACAAAATGCAAGTCCAAAGGACTTAGCGGAATTGAAAAAGCAAAAGAGGCAGGAAAAAAAGTATTAAGCGAAAGCAGCAAACCTCTTTTGATTGTAGCGGGAATATGGGTAGGAAACATGGCGGGCAAAGCCGTAGATAAATTCCTTCCTGTTACCCCCGATGCTGCCAACCCTGACAAATTCCAGTGGAAGACAATCGTCAAACCCTTAGCGCAGCTCGGAGCCGGAGGCACCATTATCTACTTCGGAAGAAAAAATGATTTCGTGAAAAGTTTCGGCTATGGCTTTGCTGGTTCAGGAGTTATCAGCGGTGCCAAGCTGCTGAAAAAAGACCTCTTTGAAGGGCTTGGCGAGGCAGGAGACAGTGAAAACCGACCCTTGGAAGCCAAATACTACCGGGAAGCGAAAGACGAAATTATGAAACTATTGCAGGACAATTCGTTCCGACCTGCCTTGCCTGAAAATATAAACACTCCTGTTTCAACACCAATTTCAGCAGTTGATACAGAAAGTGAATCAGAAATTTCAGGGCTGAATGTGGAATATGCTGAAATATTATAAACCAAAAATCAAATCAAAAAACCAAAACAATTATTAACCCTTAAAAACTAAAAACAATGGACTTAAACAAAGTATTAGACAGTGAGGACTTCGATCTCGGAGCCTTGTCAGTGGAAACAACCAACGAATTGCTTGGCGCTATCAACGCACTGCCTCCTGACCGCAAAGCAATGGCAATGAAAAAAATGTGGAACAAGCGTGTTCCTGTGGCGTTGAAACAAAACTCCAGGACGGAATTTTTACGCAAAGCAGCCATGCTGCCTGCCGACATCCAAAAAGGATTGTTAGATAAGAGGCTGCAAATGGTGGACAGCGAATTTTATTTCGTGAAATCTGCCGGTGGCTTCAAAACCGTGAAGATGATTACCGACAGCGACAACAAAGCTCCGGGACTTGGCAACGTGAGCAAGCAGAAACTCGAAAAAGACAATCACTTCCTGTTAAGCGGGGTAGTTCTTTTGGCAGGTATCGCACCACTCAAAGAGGACGTAACCTTTGATGTGATACCTCACGAAATCCGCAACGGAGATTTTGAACTCAAAATCAACGGAGGAAAAGCCATCACTCCGGCAGCCCGTGTTTCCAACGAAGCATTTGACACCGGAGGCAGGACAGACATCCGCAAAGGACTTTTCAGGTTGGAGAATCCCAAACTTGTGGAAGCGGAACAAGGTCTTGAGTTTAACCTTGACTTTGCAGTAGCTCCGGCTGCGAACACATGGCTGAAAGCTATTTTGATAGGGTCTTCAGTGGCTCCTTACTAAGAATACAAACGAAGGGGTGGATCACAAAATGAGAAGCCCCTACGTTTTGTTCATTAACCTTTTAACATAAAGCCAATGCGGAGACCAATTAAATATCAGATTATTAAGCTGACCATAACCGGGGCAGGAAACTTTCCTATCAGTGCGGAAACAGACAAAGCATACAAGAAAGTTACCGGGTTACAGTATTCCGGCACGGATACAGCAGCCCTGAAAGATGCTGTCTTTACAAAATTCGAGATTGATTCCAACGAAATATTCCCCGATGGATTTGAGGTAAAACTCATTCAAACTGGGCAGGAAGTTTCTCCTAACAAACGCTTCTATGATGACATAGAGGAGCGAGCCGATGGTTCAACTGTATCAGGAAGTTTTCAGGATGCGGGCAATGCTACCGCCTATCCTTATAATGCGAGAATTTATTTACGACTTGAAAACAGGCAGGACGATGCAAAAGCATGAGCGTAAAAAATGGGGGCTTATCCTGATTGACAACATTGCTTCAGGCAGTGTGAAGAAAATCACATACAAACTCCCTGCCAACATAAAACGCTGTAAAGGATTTATTTTTTCCGGCAACGTGGAAGGCAGCAGTGCAAAAAATTATGTGCTGGGCAGAGTGAGCTTGTTTATCAATAACCGAAAGTCCCAACCGCTTAATTACATCGTGGAATCAAAACCATTGGATTTTCTCCGAAGGAAATACGAAACACTGAAGCTGGAGGAAGAAATTGAAGCAGGTTCATACGTACAGGGCTATTACGAGGACTTAGCATCGGCAGTATCATTTCCTTATAAAATTCGGATTTATTTGGACTGCACGACAAACACAACGGATAACAAAATCAACAATGGATGACTTTTTAATAGCATACATCACTCAACGCCTCAGTGAAATGGGATATAAAACATTTCATTTCGAGCCGGTGAGAATTTTTATCAATGCGAGCAAAGCAATGGTAGAAGCATACAACGAATACTATTATCTGATAAGCAAAACTGTTCCTGTGGGCTTAGTGATAGCATCCGATACCAACATATTCAACGAGGCAGCTAATTTTCCTGACTTCACTTATTACAGCATACAGGAATTTTCAGGGCTTATAGAAATAAGTCAGCCGGCAGCACCCATAGATATTCAGTTTATGAAAGTTGTCCCGGAACTTTTTTGTCAGCCAACAAATACGAACTAATAATTATAAAAATGAAATTCAAGCCACACGATTTTTTTAAGAAGCATCCCGAAGTAGAGGAAATAGCAGTTCGTCTGGACGAATCCGAAAAGGAAGCAAAGCAGAAGAACAAGGAAATACAAAAGAAAAAAACGGAACCTGTTTCTACGGAAGAAAGCCCAAAGGAAGGGAAAAAGATTTTTGTTTACCGCCCGGAGTGCGGGGTAATTTCTCATTACTGCAAAGACGGACGTTGGGAACAAACACCCTACATCCCCAAACCGGGGCGTGATCCTTTTATAAAAGACCTTGCGAAGATTTTAGAATCGAGAGACCCCGATGCCATTAAAGTAGAAATCTACAAAGGCAAAATGAAAAAATCGGGTGCTGTTTACTCCAAAGACATTTACCTCGTTACCAATCCTTCGGAGACAAAGGAAACCCTGGACGAGCTGGGAAGCCCTGAAAACTTTGAAAGCTCTATTGAAAAAATACGCAGCACGCTCAATCCCAATAGCTATGAACTGGAATTGATGCGAAGGGATTTTGATGCCAAGCTCAAAGCGCAGGAACATAGCTCTGAAATCAAAGAGCTGAAACTTCAGCAGCAAAACGAAATCAACGAAATGCAAGCTGCCATAAAAGAAAGGGATGAAATCATTGAGGAAATGGAAGGGGAGTTAAACGAGTACGAAGGACATCTGGAAGGATTGAACGAAGAAAAAGAACAGCCCTTTGGTGAAATGGTACTGGGCAGAGTGCTGATGCAAGCAGGAGAAAATATTTTAAAGAACAATCCCAAGCTAATGAAAATCGGACTTGGGCTTACCGATGAGGAAATAAAAAAGATTTGGGAAGGCGAGCAAAAGAAAATTGAAAATGGGAAATCTTCTGACAATAGCAGTTTCAGCGAAAGTAGTTCTGCCGGTGATCTTGCAGGATTAGACCCGAAACACGCACAGGGGATAAAAGACCTCATCCAATTTTTTAAGCAGGTGAAAGTGGATGAGTTCCGAAAACTCTTTACGATTGACTGTATGATGCAAGACCCTGTTTCGGGGATGCTCAACAATGAACTGGCTGATAAAGTCCTGCAATTTGTCAATCAGAATAAACCGGAAGAAACCAAAAAAGAAAATTGAAAATGGAGTTCACATTCAATGTAAAGATTGATGCTCCCACGAGTGAAAAAGCAAGGGAAGCAATACAGGCAATGATTGATCTGAAAAAATCCATGTCGCATGAAGACCTTTTATTGTTTGCTAAAAAGGTGAAAGAAAAACCGGGACTCATTCAAACTGCTAAGAAATGGCTGTAAAAGAAAAACAACCCAATGTGTTTTTTATCCCGGAGCATAAGAAAGATACCATCATTGATTATGCTGTTAAGGGAGGACTTTTGTTATTGCTTTTATGGGGCGGTAAGAAATTCTATAACCAATGGAGGACAAACCAGCAGGAAAAGAAAGCAGGGGACGATCCTTCAACGCAACAGGCAATAAAATTCAGAACTGCAATGGAGGGAGCCGGAACAGATGAGAAAACAATTTTTGAAACTGCAAAAGAAATCACGGATTGGGACGCTGTTACCAAAGCATACAGAAACCTATACAACACCAATCTGACGGAAGATTTAAAGGATGATTTATCTGCGGAAGAATATCAGAAGTTTTTTAACATCATCAATCTCACTGAAAAATCTCCCGGCAAGCCGGGTAAATCAAAGGTTGATTCTAATAAAGGACGGATTGTAGTTTCCAAAGCAAGTGTAAATATCCGCAAGACCCCGAGAGCTACCGGCTCACCGACAAAGGATAAGCTGCTTGTTTTCGGCAGGAGCAATATTATCATCACAGTAGATAAAAGCATTGCCATAGGTGTAGCTACCGGCAGAACATCCTTTGACGAAAAAGCAGAGCCAAGCGGAGTTTTATTTATCGAAGTGCAGGTATTAAAAAAAGGAGGAACTATTAAAGACAGCTATACCGCATGGGTAGCTGCCTCGCAGGTAGAGACCATCAGCGGAGCCCAGTACAAGGAAAAGAAATATCCTGCTCTCTCCATCACCAAAGCGCAATATGACGATGCCAGTTCTTCCCTCAACGGGACGGATTATGTGAACTATCATCAGGAAATCATTACCCATGTACCGGCAGACATCATGGATGATAAGTTTCATGTAGTGGGCAGGGCGGAAAGTGAAATGATACTTGGCTTTCCGATCATGGAACTTAAAACCAAAGATAAAACGCTCCTGAAATTTTTAACCATAGACGATACGAAAAGGTGGGTGGACAAACAATTTGTAACTATTAAATCAGTGAACCAATGATACTCTTTCAGGACAAAATAAAATTCAATGCAGAGGCATTTTTCACAAAGCTGAAAAAAATTGCTGCCGACCTGGGTGTGCAACCCGACTGGATTATGGCGGTGATGAACTCCGAAACAGGGGGAACATTCAATCCGCAGATAGTCAATAAGCAAAAGGCAAGTACACCGGGTTATGATGGTGATGGCAAGCAGGTAAAATCCGCAGGAATACCTGACAGCACCAACGATTATGAAAGGTCAAAGTACCGGGCAACCGGCTTAATACAGTTCATGCCAAAGACCGCTAAAAATCTTGGCACTTCCACACAGGAACTTTTCAAGATGAGCAATGTGCAGCAGCTTGACTATGTGTTCAAATATTTTCAGTCCGCAAAGGGCAAGCTGAAAAGTTTTGAGGATTTGTATTTGTACACCTTCTATCCCATATCGGTAGGGAAACCTGACGATTACATTATCGGAAGCGAGAAAGGAATGGACTATGCTAAAAAGATTGTGCAGCAAAATCCCCTTGACCTGAATAAAGACGGACACATGACAGTAGCCGAGTTCAAGGAGTTTGTTTACAAGAAAATTCCGAAAGAGTTTTTAGCTGCCTTAAAAAAAAAGTCGTTGCCACCGTCAAACAACACAAAGGAGGCATCATCGGAGGATTGCTCATCATAACACTCACAGGAATTGCGTATGCAAAACGAAAAGAGATAATAAAATTTTTAAAGAATAATTTTTAACCCTATGCAAACAATTAAGCTAAAGCGAAAAGGCGGAGCTGCAATGGAAGCAGTTAATACGGATAAATTTTATCACGCCTTAAAACACTCCAACATTGTAGATGACCTGATTATCATTAACGACATTCATTTTCAACTCGGCACCGTTGATGTTGAAACTGCGGGAGGCAGCGATACACCCCAAACGGTTATCATCCCTCATTCTTCGGCAGATGCTCAAACTTGGTTTTCAAATCCCAAATTGGTTGTTCCCCCGCCTGGAGTTGGGAAATATGCAAGGGTAACTGATGTGATTGGGAAATACAACTTCGGCACTATCCCATATACAGGTGGCTTCGGACCCTATTTAAAATATGCAGGAGCCAGCCCCGCAGAACAGATTTGCGCTTTTAACAACAGCTTCTTTTTTCAAGCGCCTAATTCGAGGATTTGTACAGGAATCTCAAACATCACAAACCCTTTAGTTATTGTTGAAAATGCGGGCGTAGAACTCTACGCTCAAATAGCAAATCCGGCTAATGGAGACGGCACCTTCATTTTCATTATCAAGTATTTAATCCAAAACATTTTCTAATTATTAATTCTAAACACATACAACCATGTTAGCAATTCAAATGATACCCAAAGGAGGCATCCTACCGGAAGCCATAGACAACAAGGCGTTCTTCGCTGCCCTGTCCACACAGATTCTCAATAATCCTGACCGTATAATCAGGGTCAATGAAAAACAATATGATTATTCTACGCTCAGTATCGAAGGGATTCTGCCTGCCGGAGTATTGAAAATAATCGGCAGCATCGATGCTTCTGCTAATCCCAATTATCCTGCTGCACAAACAGGAGATGCGTATTATATCATACAGGCAGGGAAAATCGGTGGGGTAAATGGAGCTGAAGTAGAAATCGGGGATTTTGTCTATGCCACCTCCGATAATCCCGGTGGCGATCAGGTAGCGGTAGGAAACAGTTGGGGAATTACCAATGTAAACCTGCGGTTAAAAACCAATGCGCTTTACGTGGACCCGGTTTTTGGCGATGACCTGACCGCAAAAAAGAACAGTACCGAGTTCAAATACAAAACTATTACTGCTGCACAAGTTGTTGCAGTGGCAGGGGAAGCCCTTGTCATGTTTCCCGGAACATATAATGAACCCGGACAACTTGGTAAAAACGGATTGACATATCATTTTCCTTTTGGCGGCACCGTAAATGGATTTTGGAACGACCCCGGAGGAACACACAGCTATACTGTAACAGGTTTTGCGGATATGGTATCTACTTCCGCAGTATTGATTGTATCGTTCAATAACAGTACGATAAATTTTCAATGCAGGTCTATGACCTCCAGTTCTTTTGCTCAACCTGTAATTTTTGCAGGGGGTGGATGCAAAGTGAATGTGCAGGTAGCAGGGGATATAATCAATACAACCGGAGAAGGCGTGATGTCCACAGACCCCACCACTAATTTATATGTGGTGGCGAATAAAATTATTGCACAGGGCAGAGCGTGTACCGTTATCACAGGCACATCTTCTACGCACAGGCATATCATCTATGCCAAAGAAATTATCAGCAATTCCGCCAGTGGGATTGTTACATGGAGCGCAGGAGGTTATCAGGAAGTGCATGGCAAATTAACACGCACCGTTGGTAATTTAACGCAGGGAGCCATTCATGTACAGCAAAATATTTTTCCTTCCATTGCCATTGTCAATGTATATGGGGACTTACAGGATGATGCGGATATAGCGGTGCTTATCAATAATAATTCAGGCATCCTGAATTACTACGGAAATATTTCAGGCGTTGGAAATATCAGCGTTACCGGAAGTTCAGCACAGGCAAGAATTAACGGAGATGTGGTCATAACAAAAGATGCAGGAGTTGTTACCATGTCGGGTGGTATTGTGGAAGTAAAAGGCAGGTTGAAAAATCTGAGCAACACTGCCAATGCTCATGGCATTGTCATTAACGGAGGTACACCGATACTCAATCAAACCATAATTGTAACAACCAACATAGGTACAAATTCATTATTTGCAGCAGCTCTACGCAATGCCATTGTCTATACAGGTTTTGCAAACAGGGCGAAACATGCCAACGTAACGACACTGGTTGGTGTACTGCTTGTAGATGCCAATGTTCAATAACCTATAAAATAAAAGCAATGACCATCAAAGAAAAATACAATCAGGCAAGACCTTATATAAATAGCGGAGACATTGCATTGTTCAGGGGAAAACACCTGCTTGCAAAAGCCATACAGTTTTTTGATTCCGCTTACTACAATCATGCAGGAGTAATTTTCAAAGTTGGTGAACGACTTATGATAATTGACAGTAACCGTAAAGGAGTGAAGCCCGATTTTTTAAGTGATCGCATCAACGGATATATGGATTTCTGCATACTCTCTCCCCAAAAAACCGAAGCTGAAATAAATACAGCTATTGACAAGGCACTGGAACGTGGAGACAACGGAACGAAGTACGATTTTTTTCTATTGCCTCGCATTGCAATTATCAAAAAACTGAAAATTGATTTTAGCGGGCTTGGCAGCGAAAAGCGGGATATATGTTCAGAATTTACAAGGTTTTATACAAACGCACTGAACCTGAATTGCTACAAAGACATTCCGCTTATCACTCCGCAGGATTTTATCAGGCACAGGGATAAGGAGGAAATAAGCCTATTGTTTAATGACAGTATTGCAATTTAATAAAAATGAAAATCAATGGACAAGTTCCTGTTTGTAGAGAGGATAGAAAATGAATTGCTCGCTAAAACAAAGCATAATAAAACGTCCATTGAAAAAATTGCGGCTACCTACGGAATCACGAGCAAAACAGAAGTAAAGGAACTCACCGAGCTTGCCATTGTTCACAGGGCAAGAGCAATCGCTCACCTGCCTGAAACGGTCAGAGACCGTTTTAAAAAGATTGTTGATTTATACACCAATCAAGTCAATCTTTCTCATCGTACAAGTCAAAGTATTCTTTTGCAGCAATACAGCACCCCTGCGCCCATCGCATATTTAGCAGGAGTGTTTGTAAATGCCGATAAAGGTGTTTCGGTATTTGAACCCTCTGCCGGCAACGGACTTTTGACCATTGCAGCTCATCCCGAAAATGTAATCGTCAATGAAATAGATACTTTCCGCAGGGGAAATTTGGAAACACAGAATTTTTCAAAAGTATTAAAGCAGGATGCCACACAGCCCTTTATTTCTTTTCGGAAAAAATTCGATGCTGTTATAACCAATCCTCCTTTCGGAGTATTGGATAAGCCGGTGATGTACGAGACCTATCCCATTAAAGTATTGGATCATCTAATGGCTTTACGAACACTCGACACCATGAAAGACGATGGCAGGGCAGCCATTATCATTGGCGGTCATACGAATTGGGACGAGAAAGGCAGAATACAAGCGGGAAAAAATATTCTCTTTTTCAATTACCTGTACAGCCACTACTGGGTGGCGGACGTTATCAATATTGACGGACAAAAACTTTATTCAAGACAAGGAACTGCCTTTGATGTACGCCTGATTTTAATTGAGGGAAGAAAAAATACACCACAGGGAGCTGCCCCTGCAAAAAAGCAAGACCATGATGTAGTTGTAAAAACTTTTGAGGATTTATATGAAAGAGTAATTGAAAATATAAATGACAATACCATGAAAAAATTACCTGTTGATATTGAAGCTGAAGCATTAGAGATAGAACTGCAATTACTCGGTGGCTTGGATGCTCCTTATCAACCTGCTTCCGAAAGTTGTGTCGTACTCGATACACAAGTTCCCGATTCGATGGACTTTGAAACACACACAGCAACGAGCTTGGTAAAAGAAGCTGTTGGCGGTGATGTAGATGAGTTTGTAAGGCAGCGTTTGGGCTACCGTTCAAGCGTGGAGTTATGCAAATCCCTTTCTGCCGAACAAATAGATGCGGTGGCAATGGCTATCTATAACATAGAAGCAAAAGGGCAGGGAATGATTATTGGCGATCAGACGGGTATCGGCAAAGGGCGTATTGCAGCTTCCATCATCCGCTACGGAGTGTTACAGGGACATAAACCAATTTTTCTGACTGAAAAAGCCAACCTGTTTTCCGACATCTACCGGGATTTAGCTGCAATCGGGTCCAACCACTTTGTTCCTTTTATCGTCAATTCAAGAGATAGCAAAACGGATATTAAAGATGAGAATGGCGACATACTTTATCAGGCGATGGCTACCACAGAACAAAACAGGATTTTCAAAGACAAAAAAGTTCCGGCTAAGTTTCAATTTGTACTCGCTACCTATTCACAATTCAATTCCCCTGAAAGGAAACCTGAAAAGCCGAGCTTCTTAAAAGCTATTGCAGACGGTAACATAATTATCATGGATGAAAGCCATAATGCAAGTGGTTCAAGCAATACAGGGGAATTTTTACAGTCCGTATTAGCGGTAACAAAAGGCGTTGTATTCCTCTCCGCCACTTTTGCCAAACGTCCCGATAACATGCCTGTCTATGCCATGAAAACAGCTATGAGCGATGCGAACATGACCAAAGACGAATTAGTGGAAGCTATTACAAAAGGAGGCGTTGCATTGCAGGAGGTTCTTTCAAGTCAGTTAGTGAAGGAAGGGCAAATGATAAGGCGTGAACGCTCTTTTGAAGGCATCGAAGTCAATTACATTACCCTTGACAATAAAGAGCAGGAACACAAAGCCATTGCCGATAACATTACCGATATACTCCGGGATATTATCGGCTTTCAAAAAAAGCATGTGGATGAGGAGATAGAAGATTTAGACAGCATTGCAGTTGCCGAAGGCAAACGAGTGGATGTACGTGAAGGAACATCGGAAGCAGGTGTTTCCAATCAACCTTATTTCTCCAAAGTATTTAATGTTATCAATCAAATGCTATTCAGCATCAAAGCGGATGCGGTTGCCCAGAGAGCTATTGGCAGATTGAAAGAAGGGAAAAAGCCAATCATTGCCTTTGCCAGCACTATGGGAAGTTTTATTGAGGACATGGAAGATACAAACGGATTGCCTGTGCAGAACGGTTCAGTTATCAATACAGATTTTACCGAAGTATTACAGAAAGGATTAGATGGAATATTACGATATACTGAAACGGCACCGGACGGAAGCAAGGTTTACAAAAAGTTTGAAGTGTCTGAATTAGCTCCTGAAGCACAGGCAGAATTCTTTCGGATAAGCGAAAAAATAAAAACAGTTTCCAGTGGCATAACTATTTCACCGATTGATGTTATCATTCATAAAATACAGAAGGCAGGTTATACCGTCAATGAAGTAACAGGAAGAAAATTTGAGGTGCAGATTAATCCTAAAAATAGTCAGGGATTGGTCGTCTCCCGGAAAAGAATCAATACCAATGATGCGTTTCGTGAGTTCAACAACAACGAGGTGGATGTGCTGATGATAAACCAATCGGGCAGTACAGGCGCATCGGCACATGCTATTGTTACAAGTAAAGTTCCTGCAAGTGAAGTAAAGCAAAGAGTAATGATTGTATTGCAAGCAGAGCTGAATATCAATACCGAAGTACAGAAACGTGGCAGGATTAACCGCACAGGACAAATTCTGAAACCAATTTATGACTATGTAAACTCTGCTATCCCTGCGGAGAAGCGATTAATGATGATGTTACAAAAGAAACTGAAATCATTGGATGCTAACACTACTTCTAACCAAAAGCAAAGCACCAAAATATTGGACGTGCCGGATTTTTTGAATAAGTACGGAGATAAAATGGTCGTGGAATACCTGAAAGAAAATCCTGAAATCAATTTAATCCTGAATGACCCTTTAAAATTAACCGATACAAGCAATGAGGACGGAGATACTACCGAAGATGCAGCTCACAAAGTTTCCGGGCGTGTGGCAGTTCTTTCAACAAAGATGCAACAGGACTTCTATAATGAAATAGCAGAGCGATATACCGATTATACAGAGTACCTGAAACAAATCGGTGAGTATGACCTGGAGGTGGAAGCTATGAACCTCGAAGCTGAAACTATCAGTCAGAACATAATTAAAGTGGGCAAGGGCGGAGAAAGCGAGTTCGGGGATGACAGCGTATTGGAAACAGTCAGGGCAAACGTGCTGAAAAAACCTTTTACCAAACCAGAGCTTGAAAACCTGATTGTGGAGGGATTGGAAAACAAAGACCATTTGACACAGCAAACAGAAATTATCTCCGAATACGAACTATTTGTTGCCGGTAAGCTGAAGCAGGAAATACAGGAGAACAATAAAAAATATGCAGAGCTGATAAAAAACATTCCCAACGAAAAGAAAATTCAAAAGTTGCAAGGTTCTCCCACTTATGAATTTACAATAAGGGAACGTGAAAAAGAATTGAAGGCAGCACAGGAAGCTCAAAATATCCAAAGTGAAAAAACATTTTCTAACCGCAAAGAGTATATCATTCGGGTATTAAAATTTTTCTACTGCGGAAGGCGTGTAAATTATCCGATACAGAGTTATGAAGGGGGACAAGAATTAATCATGTCTGTTTTCTTAGGGTTTGTGATTGACAAGAAAAAGAAAAACCCTTATGCTCCCAGCGCCATGAAGCTGCGCCTTGCACTGGCAAGCAGCAACAAATACATAGCTATCCCTGCAAGCTATTCCAATGACATCACTGCTATCATAGGAGCCAGCACTACGATAGAACAACCTGATAGGGAAGATTTACTAAGCCAATGGGATGTTATCACCAAAGAAAATATTACCGACCGGAAAATCAGGCACATCATCACAGGAAATCTTTTACAGGCGTTTGCTGATTTTAAAGGCAAGCTCGTAAGCTATACAACAAACTCCGGAGAAACCCAAAAGGGGATTCTCATGCCGGACAACTGGCAGCCCGATGAAAACCTGAAAGGGAAAATTATTGTACCCATTGGCAAAGCCCTGAAGGTCATCAAGTCCATTGCTATCGGAAACTCCATATATGCAAACAATGGTATTTCATTCATCCGTCAGAGCGACAATTTTAAAATCATTGTACCGGCTTCAAGGCAAAAGGGCGGAGAGGTTTACCTCGATGAAGATATTTTGGATTTAGTGGACAATAACCTCTTTGAAAAAACTGCCGATAAAATGGTAGCCACCTTTGATGTTCGCACGATTGATAAGATTGTTAATCTGATTCAGGAAAAGTTAAGCGCAAGCGTTACCCTTACCCAGCCACAGTTTGACATCATAAAAAATGAAGTTCAGAAAAAGAATATACGAAAACTGCCAAAAATTAAAATAATAAAACAATCTCCGTCTGCCCATGTCAGCGAATTTGAATTGGAAGCTGCTGCATTGGAAATCGAACTTGAACTGCTCGACCTAAACGAGTATGCACAGGTAGCGGGATTCGGGGAGCTTACGCCCTATCCGATGAAAGCCGACCAAATTTATGGAGTTCCTGAAAATTTAAGGCGCCCTCCAAAGGTGCGTATGCTCTATGCTAAAAAGAAAGGTGATAAAACAAAAATTACTAATTCCAAAGATGCTGCTGAAATTTTCAGGCAGTTAATCGGTTCTCAAGTAACTGTTAAGGAACATGCGCTCATGCTGCTGCTCAACAGAGCTAACAATGTGATGGGATATTTTAAGATAGCAGAGGGAGGCATTGATGCAACCATTATGGACAAGCGATTAATAATGTCGGCAGCTCTCAATGTGCTTGCAAGCTCTATTATCCTCTGTCATAATCACCCTTCCGGGAACCTGAAACCAAGTGAAGAAGACAAGGCAATTACGCATCAAATAAAAGAGGCAGGGAAAGTAATGGATATATCTGTTTTAGATCATGTAATCATTACAACCGATGGACATTTTTCATTTGCAGACGAAGGAATAATATAATGACACAGGTAAACAAAATATATAACACGGATGCTTTAAAAGGATTGCAGAACATGAAAGCCGAAAGCATAGATTGTGTTGTAACCTCTCCCCCTTACTGGGGCTTGCGTGATTATGGAGTGAAAGGGCAAATCGGTTTGGAAAAAACATTTGAGCAGTACATCTATAAGCTCATGCTGATTTTTGATGAAGTAAAACGAGTGCTGAAAACTACCGGAACGGTGTGGGTGAATTTGGGTGATACATACGGTGGAAGCAACTGCGGTTACGGACAAAGCGAAAACAGTTCAGGTTTTCAGAATGTGGTAAAACAAAAATATTATCCTACCAGTAGTGGAAAACCTTTAGCATCAAAGATATTCCCTAAGTCCCTGATAGGTATTCCATATCGTTTTGTTCTCGCCATGATAGACCGGGGCTGGATATTACGCAATACGATTATATGGCAAAAGCCCAATGCCATGCCTGAAAGTGTGAGGGATAGATTTACTAATGACTTTGAATATTTATTTTTTTTCACCAAGTCAAAACAGTATCACTTTGAGCAGCAATACGAGAATTTTTTGAGCAACGAATATGATATGGAGCGGATGAGAAAAGGACGAAAAGAATACGATGGTAAATGGAAAAGCAATGCCAACAAAAGAGAACACAAGATTCGTGCGAGGCAGAGCGCATTTGTGGCCGGAAATGCTGAAGGCAGAAACAAACGCACCGTTTGGGAAATCAATACCAAGCCATTTAAGGATGCTCACTTTGCAGTATTCCCGGAGGAACTGATAACCATACCGATTAAAGCAGGTTGCCCGAAAAACGGAATCGTGTTGGACCCGTTCATGGGCAGTGGCACTACTGCGGTAGTCGCTAAAAAGCTGGGCAGAAATTTTATCGGTTTGGAACTTAAACCTGCTTACATAAAAATTGCCAACAAACGAATTGCTCATTCATTAAGCGGAACCATGAGCAAAAGTGAACTTCGATTAGAAGCTCTTGCTATTGAAACAGAACTGAAATTATTAACCCTTTAAACTTTAAAAAATGATAACCACACAGAACTATTACAGCAACATTGACACCATCGGTGTACAAAATTTACCCGAAGCGTTAAAGAAAAGCCATGAGCTTGTCAGCAAGGTTACACAGGATGGTAGCAGTTGGGAAACATACAATACAAACGCTACGATAAAACGAGTGATTGATTTGTATTTACAAAAGCTCAACGAGTATGCTGAAACACAGCCCAAGAAAGAAACACCTTTAAAGCCAATGGTAAGTCCCCAGCGCAGGGAAGAAATCATTCAGTCGAAAAGGGAAGCCAAAGAATCGGTGAAAAGAGAAAAGCAAGCTGCTAAAGCATCTCGTAAAATTCCTGCCCACACAGAGGAAGATACTGCACCGGCAGGAAAACCTGTGGAGCGGTTAGAAGATGAAATTAAATTCATCAAACGCTATGCAGCCCTTGACGGAAAAGTGAAGACCGATAAGCAGATTATGAGCTTCATTGATGCCCTGCAAAAAGCAATATTGGAAAGGCGTATCCGAAAAGATTCTCCCTACGCACAGGAGATAGAGAGCATACAGGAAAACTTGGTGAAGGCATACAACGCTATGATCCAGCAAAAAAAATATGAGGCAAAGTTTGACGTTCAGCAGTCCACCCTGCAACGCTTCCATGAAATTGCCGGAAGCGAAGTGCCAATGCTTTCCATTGCCTACATCAAACGCTATGTTGGTATGGATGGCAGAAAAGCCACAAAAGAAAAAGTAAAAAAGTTATACGACCAAATCACAACCTCTATTGAAAAAGAAAAAATAACGGAGAATGATAAATATTTTGACAAGTTGCAGCTCGTACAGAAAGGGCTATTTTCTTACCTGCATACCTCAAGACCCGGTGCATTGAAAATTGAAAAGGCAGAACTCAACGGATTGCTTGCTGCCTGCGGAGCTATCTACCATACCAAAGGGAAAAAGTTAGACCGTTGCACTGATAGGACGTATTCCGATTCGCACAGAAAGCCGGGACGATGCTCTAAACACAGAGGCAGTTTGAACGGCACAGTGGTACTTGGTTCAGAAGAACTTGCCAACGCTCATTTTGATACCATGACACTGCACGGAAAATGGAGAGAACTTATCGGTGATCCTGCGGTGGGTTTCCGCATCCTGATATATGGCAATCCTAAAGGCGGAAAAAGCACGCTGGCAATAGAATTTGCAAAACATCTTGCCGAGCATCACGGGAAAGTCCTTTATGAAGCCATTGAGGAAGGTTTTGGAGCCACCTTGCAGGAAAAAATTAACCGGCTGGGCGCAACGCATCCGAATTTGTCATTTACCGATTCACTTCAGGAGGATTTATCCGGCTATGATTTTGTTTTCATTGATTCCATTACCAAAGCCGGGATGAGTGCGGATGATATTCACTTGCTGCATGAAAAATACCCTCGTACCGGCATTATTGTTATTGCTCAATCCACTAAGGATGGAAGTTATAAGGGATCCAGGGATTTAGAACATGAGGTGGATGTGGTTATTCATGTTCAGGATGGCATTGCTAAAAGCTATGGCAGGTTTAATCAGGGAGGGGAGATGAAAGTGTTTTAAAGTTTTCTTTTGAGTTCCTATTGACGTTTATATTCTTTTAGCCATTTTATTGCAGCATCGTAATCAGTAAAAATCTTAGTGGGAGATTTTATCTTGTGAAGGCGAATAAAATAATTACATAAAGCTCTTTTAAACAGTGATTTTAATACAACTGCCCTTGCTATGGTTTTTCCTTGAACATCTTTTCCTGCGATAAACCTTTTTGCAGCTATATCTATTGACCAATCCGCCCGACCATCAATTAATTTTTTTATTGACTTTTCTTCCTGACTAAGATTTCTAACAACCAAAAAATTATCAATAGCATCTTCCATGTCAATACATACTCCATTAAGAATACATATGTGTATAATGCCATCATCGTCCTTGAAAATTTCAGCCGTTCGGGTAACAATTTTTTCCATCGGACGAAATTATCTCATTTCCAATCATTACTTTAGAAATTTAGCAACTGGTAGGATTTTATCAGTAACTGGTCAATAAATCGAGCAATTCACGTTTTGAAAAGCATTGCTAAAAGCTATGAAAGGTTTAATCGGGCGGGGAGATGAAAGTGTTTAAAGTTGTTACTATCGGTTAGTTTTATTTTTTCTCTTCCAATATCATCCCGCATTTGGGACATTTGCCCGGTTTACCGGATTGAACATCGGGGTGCATAGTGCAGGTGTAAATAATTTTTGCAGAAGAATCTTTAGTGCTGTCTTTTTGCTGTGTATTGTTCATTTGCTCTTTATCCATTCCGTTCATCATCGGGCATTTCATCATACTTGTATTGCCACCTTTCTTTACGAGATTCATTCCGCATTTCGGATAAGTGCCGGGTTTATCAGATGTTACTTCCGGGTGCATAGGACAGGTATAAACCACCTTTCCGGTGTCCTTAGAAAGTGCAGTGTCTTGTTTGGTCGTTGCAGTTGTCTGTATTCCGTGATTCATATTCATCATTCCGCATTGTGCGGAAGTGTCTTTAGAAAAGAAAAACAGCATGGATAGCATTATGAGTAAAAAGAATTTTGTTTTCATTTATTTAAGGTTTTAAAATATTAGAATTTTGTCGCTGTCCACTACCCAGCTGGTGAGTTCTGCCATTGTGCTGATTTCTGCTCCTTCAATTAAGGGAATATTTTTTAGTCCCCTTGCATCTGCACAACTTCCGCAGATTTTTACTTTGGCTTTTTTTGTGATGGCAAGTTTTAACATTCGCTCAATGTTGTAATATCCGTTTGGCGTTGTTTGATTTGCTATTGCACAATTAGCTGCGTCTGCCATTAGAAAAATTCTGACTTCAACTGTTTCATGATCTTTGCCTAATTGGTTAGCTATACGCAAAGCGTTGTATGCTTTTTCATTTCCGTAGGGCGGTTCATTGATTAAGATTAGGATTTTCATATCATTTATTTTTAAGGTTTTTCTTTTGTGCTTTTATCACCACAAAACTGCCTTCTCCAAAGCCCGACTTAGGTCGTTCCTTATTTTCTATTGGCAACATTGGGAAGTATGATGGAGTACAGCAAGCGCAAGGGATATTTTTTTCACTTTGGGTATTTGTTAATGTTTGCCAGTATTGAAAATTTTTGAAACCCGCTTTTTTAAGAAGCAATGTTATTTCTTCGGTGGAATGAAAGTGTGCGCCTTTGTAAAATTTGTTAGTAGATTTTTCTTGCTCGTATTTATTTCCCAATTCGCTGTACTTATCAATTAATCCGATAATGATTTCTCCTTTTGATTTTAAAATACGGTGAACTTCTGAAAATGCTTTTGGAATGTTATTGAGAAAACAAACGGTTGTTACCATCAAAGCAAAATCATAGGTTTCATTTTCTATCGGCAATTTTTCGGCAACAGCTTTTAAAACATTTATTCCCCTTTGTTCTGAAAATTGGAGCATATTTTGAGATGATTCTACTCCGAATTTTATGTTTAATGGTTGTGCAAATCTACCCGTGCCAACTCCTATTTCAATTCCAATTTTATTTTTCGGAATAGCTTTTTTCAATGCAAGAATTTCAGATTGATATTGGCTTGCGTGTTGTTCAAACCAATTATCATATTCCAATGTGTATTGGTCAAATGTTGATATATTTATTTCGGCAATCATTTACTTATCGGGATAACCTTTATCAATCCAATCAGTTTTTAAATTATGAGAAAGATTCAAAAGTTTGTGATTTGTAAATTTCATTTCATTGAGTAATTGAAAAGCAGGTCGAATGTTAGGGCAGTGTTCAAACGGACAGCAACCGCAATAAATAACAATGTCTGCGTCTTTAGGAAGTTTTGTTAATTCTTTTTTCAGATTTTTAATTCCTTCCTTTTCTTTGGCTGCTCCCATTTCAATAGAACCTTTTATTCCACCGCCAAAACCTATGCTCAATATGATTGGCTGTTTGCTTTTTGAATCGTTCAGGATTTTTGCAAGGTCGGCAGGGGTCATCAACTGCTTTTCTGCCCAAGGGTCATTCCCATTTTGAAAAGGGAATTTGGTAAATGCAAAAGCAATGATGGTTATTGCAAACAGAATGACGAATGAGATTTTTTTATTTTTCATTTTTTGAATTGCTTTTTAATTCATATTAAAACCTAAAAACGCACTTGACACCAAAATAATAATTACAAATACAAGGCATATTTCACAGAGATATTTTCTTCGCTTGCGTAGTTTGAAAAATTTAGCTTCAATAGTTGCATCGGGTAATACATTTTTGGTAAATCCGCTGAATATCTTTTTAAGTTCGGGATTGATTTTCAGAAATATGATTGTCATAATAACAACCATACCGAAAATGAAAAGGAGTTTTATGATTCCTGCTATCATGGCAACGGTGGATATTTCTTTAAATGCTCCGTGAAAGAAATAATGATTCAACGGCATTCCGAAACCTGTGATGAATAATGTGGCGATGAAAAAAATACAGTAAGGTGCGTTCCCCTGTAAGGTGTCCTCCACTACTTTATCTAATTCGTAAAGAAGTTTTGCACCATACTGGCTTCTGCTAATAACAAGATTTCGGTTGTAAAATGGCGCTGCTGCACATCCGACTAATGCGATGTTGTGCAGTGCTAATAATAAGGAGTGAATGAGTTGTTCCATTGTGTCGTTTTTTAAATGTGTTTAAGGATTTCGTGTTGTTTTTTTAAGTTGTCAATCAATACTTCCCGCATAATTCGGCAGGCGGTGGATACTTTTTTTGAGGAGAGTTTATAATAATTATTCAATCCTTCTTTTCGCTGAATTAAAATTCCTTTATTTGTCATTGAGGAAAGGTGCTGTGAAAGGTTTGATTTTGCTCCGCCAATTTTTTCAAGCAGTTTACCAAAGTTCATTTCTTTGTTTTGCAAAGTGTCAATGATTTCTATGCGTGTCGGATGTCCTAGTGCCTTGCAAATGTTGGCGTGAAGTGTGTAAATATTTTTGTCTGTCATAAATCTGTAAGTTTAATAGTTCGCAAATATACGAACTATTAAATTACTGTGAAATAGAGCAGAAAATTATTGGAGCACGTGTTTTTGATTTGTGCGACCGCCACTAAGGACGAAAGTTATAAGGTGGTCAGAGTAAACTTTACTACCAACCCTTCTACCAACCCCTATTAGTTATTTCCTTGATAATCAGGTCATTTTTGGGTTGTTTTTATCAACCTTTCTACCAACCTCATGGAGTGTTTTGAATTAATTTCACCTGTTTCTTTACCACCCATCTTACTACACTCTTATCAAATATCATTGTCTCCACCTGTGGAGAGAATTCATTCTGCTATTGCATTTTCCTTTTTTTTACTTCACTTGTATTCTCGGTTTTTCTTCTCGCAATTTCAATAGCTTTATGCAACTTTTCCTGTAACAGTTTTTTGGATGGAAATTCTGTCAAGTATTGGGCTACCCTT
>JACRAL010000097.1 GCA_016213435.1 Bacteroidota bacterium | reverse complement strand
CATATCTTTTATGTTTTGATTAGTAACATAAATGTAATAGATATGAGTCTTTTTTCAAAACAAAATCATAACGTAATCTCTCTTTTTATCAACAAAGTAATGAACATCATACTCCTGTTTTTGGGAGGTAGTCAATATTGAAATCAGGAATAAATTTAAACCACATCACAGAATCATTTAATTGATATGTATGTGAGGTATAAATGCTATCGGGGGTAATTGGAATAGCAGAAGAGCAGGTTGAGCCTGGTATTTGGGTACCATAACTCATAACCCAAACCGCCCCCCTGTCTGTTCCCCCATCATCATCTGCAAAAGCGGAAATGGCAATTTCAAGGTTGCCATCGTTATTTATATCACCGAGAGAAGCAACGCCAAGCCCCATTTGGTCGGAGTTGTCAAGAGTGCCTGTAAAGCCGCCTTGTGTATTGCTTATTTTCTGATAACTTTTAACCGTACCATTTATGTTAAGGCATAAAATCCATGCTGCTCCTCTGTCTGCACCACCGTCGTCATCGCCTGTGGCGCCGGCTATAATATCAGGCATGCCGTCGCTGTCTGTATCGCCAAGGCTTTTTACCGAAACCCCAAAATATTCTGAACTATATAATGGCGCTGTGAAATTACCCTGCGTATTGCTTATTTTCTGATAAAATTTTACTGTGCCATCAGCATTCATGAAAAGAATATAAACAGAGCCTTTATTGAAACCTCCATCATCATCCTGGTAGGAACCGACTGCAAGTTCGGGTACGCCGTCATCATCCATATCTCCAAGACATGTTACTGCTGCCCCGAAAAAGTCTTCGTAATGCAATATGGTAGGAAAACCTCCATGACCGGCGCTGATTTTACTGTATGCTTTTACAGTACCATTGTGATTTAAATATAAAATCCATACTGCGCCTGTACGCACGTCCCAATCATTATCACGGCGTGCACCAACGGCAATATCCTGTACTCCATCGCCGTCCAAATCGCCTAACAATGCGATATCAGAACCAAAGGTGCAGGTTCCTGTAAGCAATTGACCGCCGCCACCGGAGGGGAATGATTTTGCTCCGCCTGTTGTGTCGGGCGCCAGCGTATCGGCATGTTCGTGGTAATCGGGGCTGTATAAGGTATCGCCTAAAGATTTTGTTTGTGTTCCTGAAAAATTACCTTGCGTAGCGCTTATTTTCTGATATGCTTTTACAGTACCGTTTGTATTCAAAAAAAAAATCCACACAGCGCCGTTCCATGAGCCGCCGTCGCTATCATATTCCGAACCCACTGCTATATCTAAAACTCCATCGCCATCAAGGTCGCCAAGAGGCGAAACCGCCGTGCCGAATAAACCGCCATTAGAAAGAATACCTGTGAAACCGCCTTGTGTGCTGCTGATTTTCTGACACGATTTTACGGTTCTGTCTGCATTCATAAACAGGATATAAACTGCGCCGCGATCCGTACCGCCGTCGTCATCGCGGCAAGCCCCTGCAACCATATCAACAACGCCGTCATTATCCAGGTCACCAATATTGTCAACGGAAAACCCGAACATATCGCTGTTATTTAAAGGACAAGTTAAATTACCAAAAAGAGAACTTATCTTTTGATATGATACAACTGTGTTAACCTGCGCATTGGAAACAACACATAATAACAGCCCTGCTGTTATCAGCAAAAAGGTAAAAATGTTTTTCATAGAATTATGTTTTTTAGATTTATTATTCCGGTATTAATACAAAAATATAATAAAATAACCGGATATCTGAAATTATTGAAGGAATCTTTTCAACAAAGGGAAAAATATACAGGTTTATTTTGATATGGGATTTGTGATTTGCTCTGTACATTTTTTGTTGCTACCTTTGATTCATCATTTATTCAGATACTATGAGAGGATTAAAATTTATAGGGGCGGTTCTTGCATTCCTTCTTCTATCCTTTGTTTTATTCCTTGTTTATTCGACCTTCACGGATTATAAGCCTGCGGAAAGGATTGAGGTTTCGAAAAACGACAGTGCCGCTGTGATTGATGCAAAAAAACAATTCACCCTGCTTAGCTGGAATATCGGGTACTGCGGGCTTGGAAGCGATATGGACTTTTTCTACGACGGCGGTGAGAAAACAAGAACCACCAAAGAACGCACCTTGGAGAATATGAAAAAAATCACACAGTTCCTTCTGTCGCAGGATTCCGTTTCTTTTTTCCTTTTGCAGGAAATTGATACGTATGCTAAAAGAACTTATTATATCAACGAATTAGATAGTTTTACCAAACAGTTTTATAATTTTTATACCTTCTTTGTAAAGAACCATGATGTGAAATTTGTACCTGTTCCCATCAAATCGCCGATGGGAAGGGTTGTTTCGGGAATCGCAACCTTTACAAAATTTCAGCCCTTTTTAACAGAACGGTACGCATTCTCCGGACAAATATCATATCCCAAACGTATTTTTATGCTCGACCGTTGTTTCTATGTACACAGATATAAACTGACCAATAAAAAAAATCTGCTTGTAATTAATACGCACAATGCTGCGTTTGAAGACAGCGCCATCAAACTAAAACATCTTGAATATTTAAAAAATTTCCTGATGGATGAGTATAAAAAAGGGAATTACATATTAATAGGCGGGGACTGGAACCAGGGACCCTGTGGCTTTGATAAAAAAACATTTTCAAAAAATCTTCCGGAAGAAGATTTTAAACTGGTTCCTATTGAAAAAAATTATCTGCCTGAAGGATGGCATTGGCTGTATGATAAAACAACCCCGACAAACAGGTATTTGAATAAACCGTATAACAAGGATACTTCGCCCAAAATACTGATTGATTTTTTCCTTCTGTCGCCCAATATTGAAGCCGTATCAATAAAAACCAATGACCTGCAATTTGAAAATTCTGATCACAACCCTGTGATTGCAACTATAAAACTAAAAAAATAAAGGTGAAAGCTATACAGGGAAAAAAATCAGTTTTAAGCATCTTCGTAAAACATATATTACACGCATTGAGATTTCAAATAGTGGAAACACCAGAGCAATTACCGGGCATAGCAGCAATGATGTATTATTTAATCATTATGTGGACAGAAAAGTAATAGCATCAGAAATCGCTTATAAAGCCACTTCCTTGTTCAATTAATAATATTGATATATATCAATAAGCGCCTCATTGATTTCTGTGAGGTGTTTTTTTGTTATATTAGCATCCATGATTAAGAAAGATAATGAGATTGTCGGAGATAAGTTTTTACAAAATTGCTGCCTGGAAATGCTGCCTGAAAGAATAAAAAAAGCCTCACATTTTCGTAAGGCCTTAATTTTTAGAGCTCCCCCTCAAGGACTTGAACCTTGGACCCCCTGATTAACAGTCATAATTGATAACTTTTTCATTCATAATCATTTATCTGCAAAGTTAGTTAAAATTACTATAAACCAGTAATTTATTTAATTATTTTTAAGTTTTCGTTTGTATTAATTATTATATTTGTATGCAAATTGTATGCAAATTTTTAATATATGGAAACAACACACACGAAAATACTAATAGACACACGTAGGGCGGTAAAAAGCGGTTTATATCCGGTTAAGTTACGGATAACATACAACCGGGTACAAAAATATTTCCCTGTTCTGAATGAGGACAAAACCAAGCTTGAAATGAATGAGGAGTATTTTAACCATATACGAACCACAGCGAAACCCCGCAAAGATGAAAAGAAAATTATTGACTATCTGAAAGGATATGAGGCCCAGGCTCAGGATGTAATAAAAGATTTACCCTTTTTTAGTTTTGATAGGTTTGAAAAACTGTTTTACTCACAGACCGGGGACAATGATAATATTTTTACAGCATTTGAAAAGAAAATTAAAAAAGTGAATGATGAGGGCCGGGCAGGAACCGCTAATAGTTACCATGATTCAATGAACTCCCTGAAAACCTATTATAAAAAAAGCATACTGAATTTTTCAGATATTACACCGGAGTTTCTCAAAGGATATGAACGTGAAATGACAAAGGGGGGGAAATCATTAACAACGGTCGGTATATATTTACGTTGTGTCCGGGCCCTGTTTAATGACTTACTGAGTGAAACTACAGACAAAAAATATATTTATCCTTTTGGTAAAAATAAATACATTATACCAAGCGGGCAGAACATTAAGAAGGCCCTGAGTTTGCCCGATATAAAAAAAATATTTGATTATAAGGCGGCGGCTGAAACCCCTGAAGCCTGGACCCGGGATATTTGGGTTTTCTCTTATTTATGTAATGGGATTAATATTGCCGATATTGCAAGGCTGAGGTATAAGGATATTAAAAAAGATTCAGTCTATTTCAGGCGGAAAAAAACCATGAACACAGGCAAGGCAAACATGAAGGATATTTCAGCCCCGCTTACTGATGAGGCTTTGAGAATAATAGATCGAAGGGGAACTAAGCCGCAGGAACCGGAAACCTATGTTTTTTCAATACTGACACCCGGATTAACACCACAGGCAGAACTGGCCAAAGTGAAACAGGCAACAAAAAATATAAATAACCACATGAAAATTATTGCCGCCGCCGTAGGGATTAATGAAAATGTTACAACATACACAGCCCGCCACAGCTACGCCACAGTATTAAAGCGTAGCGGGGTAAGCATTGAATATATTTCAGAGAGTTTGGGACACTCAGATATGAAGGTTACAGAAAACTACCTGAGCAGTTTTGAAACTGAGAAGAAAAGAGAAATAGCAAAAAAATTAACTGAATTTTAAAAAGTTAGATTATGCAATTACAGGTAATACAACAGAAAATTTTTGAAGTGAGAGGACAAAAAGTTATGCTTGACTTTGACCTTGCAGAACTCTACGAAGTTGAAACACGGGTTTTAAATCAGGCTGTAAAACGGAACTTTGATATTTTTCCCGATGACTTTATGTTTCAGCTAACTGTAAATGAATGGGAATCTATCCGGTCACAAATTGCAACCGCAACAAAAAACAACTCATCACAATTTGTGATGAGTTCCAGAAAGCACAGAGGAACTGTGTATTTGCCATTTGCATTTACCGAACATGGAGTAACAATGCTTGCCAATGTTTTGAAAAGTAAAAAAGCAAGGCAAACAAGTATTGCGATAGTCAGGGCTTTTATTGCCCTGAAACAATTTGCTTTAAATTATAAAGAGCTTGCAGATAAGATTGATGAGATTGAAAAAAAGTACAACAAAAAATTTACCGACATATACGAAGTGTTGAGGCTTTTATTAGACGATAAAAAACAACGTGCCATCACTGAATCCAGGGATAGAGTAGGTTTTAAAAAGGGATGGAAATAAATAAAATTTCGGATATTAATTTTTAAACTATGGACAAAAAAGAAGTATTAAATTATCTTTTGGGTATAAATAAAAATCTAACCAAAGGTGAAATTAATAAAAGGTATATAGACCTAAAAAATGGAGTTTTTAAAAAATTACCTGATAAAACATTAATAAAAATGGCAAAGCTATATAGAGAATCTGAAATACCTGAACATATTTTAAATATTATAAATGAGTATGGATTGGAACTTATTTTTGAGGAAACAGGTTTTAGAGAAGAATTTGAAAAAGGTTTGTATGAAAGAAAATTTAATGTGTTCCCAGATGAGGGGTTAAAAATGATCAGGGACTATTTTAATAATTTTAATAATGAACTGTACACTACTGGACAAAATGATATAAACAATTATTTGTGAGCAACTTGTTAGAAGTTGCGGAGCAACATCTAACAAGAACATGTTTCTTTGATAAACCAAAATCTAAAGAAATATGCAAGCGCTCACAAACATTGACAAAAT
>JACRAL010000095.1 GCA_016213435.1 Bacteroidota bacterium | reverse complement strand
TTGTACACTGGGAACATGGCTTTCATCCGTAGCAACCAAACGGTCGGAAGAAATTTATTCTGGAAGAGCCGTATGAAGCGAGAGTTTCACGTACGGTTCTGTGAGAGGGTGGGGGTGAAATTCCCCCGCTCTACTCGCTTGTCGAGAGAAACGGTTAGTTTAAGTAAACTCGGTATGAACTCCCTGTGATCTCTGCCACAGGGATATTTAGTAAAGTTCATGACTTTGTTTTTCTGGACAACCACAACAAACTCGTAAAAAATAATTATGATTCGGTTTTTCCCCCTTATATAGATAATCTAATATTTTGTCTTCTCGAGGATTTTGAATTTTGTAATTGTAATTACACCGTCTAAAGTGTTCGATAATAAAATTTTTAAAAAGAATGAAAGCTGTTCCTCCTTTGGAAATAATACGATAGAATAACTGACATTCTTCTTCACTATTCCAGTTGTATGTCTGAGGATTGTACTCCTTATACAGTAAAATTATTTTTTGAAAGGATTGTCGAGCTTGTTCATTATTTTCAAATTTTAAAAACCTGAAAGTTTCATAACGATACATATCTGTAGCCCCCGTGTGGTCAAAACAATATAAACCACTTCTCCATATTTTTTCATTTAGATTTAATGTGTCGAGTCTGGAGTGTTTAATTTCATATAGGCTGTCTATGAAATAGCAGAACTTTGATAAATTTAATATTGTATCTCGAGAAACGGCCTTTATTGTTTGGTCAAGAATTAAAGTATTTTTTTGTGGTTCTTTAGTCATGATGAGATTGTCTTGCGTTGCTGTAGGAGGAGTGCAAGAAAAAAAAACGGTCACGAGAGAAACAATTGTCCACGTTGTGAAGATGTCTGAGCGAAAAAACGTGTCATTTTTGATATTAAAATGCTTGCTAACTCGTTATATGCGTAACAAATATACTGCTTATCGCGATATTTATTGGGATAAGCGTAACATAGATTTTTAATCAACTCAAACTGCACAAAAATTAACCGAATTGTTTTGCAGAAGCTAAGCGGAATCTTTTCACATTGCGTCAATTTGTATCTTCGCTTTTCATAAACAAACTGTGACGAGTTGTCACGCTTTAAAAGAAAATTAAATGGAAAGTAAAATTAAGTTGTTCGAGCATCAGAAGGTTCGTACCGCATGGAACGAGACGGAAGAGAAATGGTATTTCTCCATTATAGATGTAATAGAAATACTAACCGATAGTCCGCGACCAAGAAAATACTGGAATGCTTTAAAAACTAAGCTGAAGTCAGAAGGAAGTGAACTGTCCCAAAAATTGGGACAGTTGAAAATGGAGGCAAACGATGGAAAGATGAGGATAACCGATGTTGCCGATGTAGAACAATTACTTCGTCTCATTCAATCCATTCCTTCTCCCAAAGCCGAGCCATTTAAGCAATGGCTGGCAAAAGTAGGTTACGAGCGTATGCAGGAGATTGCTGATCCCGCTCAAAGCTTAGACAGGGCAAGGGAGAACTGGCAGAAATTAGGCAGAAGCGAAAAGTGGATCCAACAGCGCATGACGGGACAAGAAACCCGAAACAAGCTCACCGACTACTGGAAAAAGAGCGGTGTGGAGAAATCGGATGAGTTTGCTTTTCTCACCAACATTATTCATCAGGAATGGTCAGGTATTACGGTGAAGAAACATAAAAAGCTGAAAAAACTGAAAACACAAAACCTTCGCGACCACATGAGTGAGGCGGAACTGATTTTTACTGCGCTTGCAGAGCTTTCCACACGTCAGATAGCTGAAAGCGTTGAAGCCAAAGGCATTATTCAAAATACTTCAGCAGGGAAAAAGGGCGGAAGAATTGCAAAGAACGCACGACTGGCATTGGAACAAAAAACAGGAAAGAAAGTAATTAGCTCAGAAAATTTTCTGCCTCCTGCAAAAGAGCAAAAGAAACTTTAATTCAATTCAAACTGCAACTTGCTCAAGCTTCTGTAAAGTCCATCCGTAATGGCAATAAGTTCTTCGTGCGTGCCGCTTTCTTTTACTTCGCCTTTGTCGATCACAATTATTTTATTCGCTTTACGTATGGTACTGAGGCGATGAGCAATTACAAGTGAAGTTCTGCCTTGCATAAGTTTGTCCAATGCTTCCTGCACCATGCGTTCGCTTTCGCTGTCGAGGGAAGAAGTGGCTTCATCCAGTAAAAGAATGGAAGGATCTTTCAGCACTGCACGTGCGATTGCGATGCGTTGTCTTTGTCCGCCTGATAATTGAACTCCTCTTTCGCCTACTTTGGTTTCAAATTTATCGGGGAAACTTTCAATAAAGTCCAGTGCGTTTGCTTTTCGTGCCGCGTCTCTTATTTCTTCCAGCGTAGCATTTGATTTTCCGTATCCGATATTTTCTTTTATCGTTCCGCCAAAAAGCAACACATCCTGCGGAACAATTGCCATCTGTGAGCGAAGTTCACTAAGGGAATAATCTTGTGCGTTCTTTCCATCAATAATGATTTTTCCGCTGCTTGGATCATAAAAACGAAGTATCAGCGCGGTGATAGTAGATTTTCCTGCACCGCTGGGACCTACAATGGCAATGGTCTCGCCTTTATTTGCTTTGAAAGAAATATTTTTCAGCACTGGAAAATCTTTTCGCGATGGATATGCGAAAGAAACATTTTCAAAAGCAACTTCTCCATCAAAACGTTTGATCGTTGGTCGGGATTTCAAATCCCGACCAGCAGCAGCCAGATCAATATCTTCGATCGGTTCATCCAGCAGATCAAACACCCTTTCGGTTGCTCCCACCGCACGCTGTATTGAGGCGTACTGTTCCGGCAAACCTCCAATGGATGCAGCAACCATCACGGTATAAAACAGAAAGGACACCATGGCTTCCGGCTGAATCAGTCCTTCCACTTTCATTTTCACTACGTAATAGATCAGGTAAACTATTCCGCCCCCAAGGCAAAAAATGATGAATGAAAAAAATGAACCTCTTGCCAGTCCGCCTTTAATTGCCTGCTTTACAATTTCTTTTGTCATGTTGCTGTATCTCTCATTCTCGTGTTTCTCGTTTGTAAATGATTTAACATTAGCAATTCCCTGTAAAGTTTCTCCAACAATGATATTTGAGTCCGCCACGCTATCCTGAACTCCTTTAGAAATCTTCCGGATCTTTCTTCCGAAAAAAACTGCCAAAAGAGCAAGCACAGGAATAATGGCAAGCATCATTAATGCAAGTCGCCAAGAAGTAAAACATATTATTCCAATACCACCAACAATGATCATACTCTGACGGATGAATTCTGCAATGCTGGTGGTAAACGTATCCTGTATTTGAGAAATGTCAGCGCTAACGCGGCTATTCAGTTCAGAAACCTGCCTGCTGGAAAAGAAACTCATAGGCATGCGGATGAGGCGGTTATAAGTTGCCTGCCTTAAGGATGCAAGCATATTTTCGGTCACATTTACAAAAAGCACTACACGGAAAAAAGAAAATACGGCTTGGAATGCAAAGAGGATAAGCAGATTGAAACCCACTTTATTGGCTATTGCAAGAAGTTCTTCGTTTGAAGTTCCTGTTCTCCCGATAAGTCCCATCATGTCCCCCATCAGTTTAGGGAAGATAAGCCCTGTGCTGCCTGTTCCGACAAGGAAGATCATACCGACAATGAACTTCCACTTATGCGGGCCAATGAACTTAAAAATGCGGATTGCCCTGCGGAGCGATTCCTTGTTGAGTTTTGCCTTGGGGAGGTCTTCTTTTTTGATTCTTGCCATATGGATTACAAAGGTATCTGAAAAATGTATCGGGTTAAAAACATTTCTATCTTTGCGTCCCTTAATCCAAAAAATCCAATGGCACAGAAACGCACATATCAGCCCTCGCAAAGAAAAAGAAGAAACAAACACGGTTACCGTGAGCGCATGTCTACTCCCAACGGACGCAGAGTGGTTAGAGCACGCAGAAGAAAAGGAAGAAAACGCCTTACTATTTCAAGTGTGAAGCGTCACAAACGCTAAAGTAGACAATAGACAGTTGACAAATTGTCTCCCAAAGATTTCTATTCGTAAATTCGTACCGACTCGTTTTTCGTAGATTTATGAAAAAGTTAAGCAATCCATATCTCATACAATTTGCCGGTCTTAAAAGCGGAGAGCATAAGTTTGACTATGTCATTGATGATGCTTTTTTTAAAGACCGTGAATATTCAGAAGTGCAGCAGGCGCATATTAATACAGAGGTTACTCTCATCAATGAGCCGCACCTTCTAGTATTCGATATAAAAATGGAAGGCACCATTAATGTGATGTGCGATCGATGCGGAGATCCTTTTGATTTTCCGGTTTGGGGAGAGCAGAAGCTTATTGTGAGTTTAACAAATGATAAATTTGAAGATGGTGATGATATCGTTTCCATTCCCTTTGAATCATCCGAAATTGATATCTCTCAGAATCTGTATGAATATGTTAACCTGCTTCTGCCTCAGCGAAGAATTCATCCTGATAAAGAAGACGGCACCAGCGGATGCAACACCGATGCGCTGAAGAGACTGGAGAAATTTACAGAAAAGGAAGCAGAAAGTAAAATCGACCCGCGCTGGGATGCATTAAAAAATATCAAACAGAACTAATAAATACAAGTAGGCAATAAACAATCAACAAATTAAAACCAGCAACTTTAAACTTTAAACTAATACAGCCATGCCAAATCCAAAACGAAGGCACTCAACAAGCCGAAGCCGTAAACGCAGAACACATTACAAAGCGGTTGCACCAACCCTTTCAAAATGTTCTAACTGCGGAGCACCCATTCTGATGCACCGAGTGTGTCAAGATTGCGGTTACTATCGCGGAAAACAAGTGATTGAAAAAACCATAGCAGCGTAAAAAAGTTTTAATGAATTGAGGGTTGAGTTACTGAGTTTAACTCAATCCATCAACAATTCAATAATTCATTAACTATTTATGAGAATCGGACTCGATGTAATGGGCGGAGATTATGCACCCAAGGCAACGGTTGCCGGTGCTGTTCTCGCTATGAAAGAACTTCATAGGGGTTCTGTTGTAGTTCTTATTGGCGACAAGAAAAAAATTCAGGAAGAATTAAAAAAGCTGGATGCGCCTCACGATAAGTATGAGATCATTCATGCTCCGGACACGATAGGCATGGCTGAATCTCCCATCAAAGCGTTTACCCAAAAACCGCACTCAAGCATAGCCATAGGATACCATCTGCTAATGGAGAAAAAAATACATGCGTTTGCCAGTGCAGGAAACACAGGCGCGATGCTTGTGGGCGCGATGTATTCTGTAAAAACAATTCCGGGTGTTATCCGTCCCTGCCTCACTTCTATGGTTCCGAAAGAAAGCGGGAAAATGGGAGTGCTGCTGGATGTAGGAGCCAATGCAGATTGCAAGCCCGATGTTTTGTATCAATTCGGAATACTGGGCTCTCTTTATGCTGAGCATGTTTACGGAATTAAAAATCCGAAGATTGGGTTGATGAACCTTGGCGAAGAAGGCGGAAAAGGGAATCTGGTATCGCAGTCAGCCTATGCAATTATGAAAACAACCAAGCAATTTCATTTCATAGGCAACATTGAAGGCTGCGATTTGTTCAACCCTAAAGCAGATGTGATCGTGTGTGAAGGCTTTACAGGCAACGTAATTATAAAACAGGCAGAATCCATTTATAAAATAATGCTCAAGCGCCATATGATTAATTCGTCCGACTCCTTCTTTAACAATTTCAACTATGAAATTCATGGAGGCAGTCCTATTCTTGGGATAAATGGCGCTGTGGTGATAGGGCATGGTATCTCCAACGAATTGGCGATAAAAAATATGCTCATGCTTTCCAAAAATGTTGCTGAAACAAAACTTTCGGAGAAAATAAAAAACGCTTTTGAATACGTCTGATTTGTTTTTAGAATCTACTTCTTTATAATCTTCCCGAAGCGGTAAAATACTTTATCTAATACGTTCATCGATTATAATATCCGCTGTTTTACCAATGATCAAACACACTGTTTATCATAGCTTTTCCCCAAGGGTATTTGCCGTAATCTTTCTGTAGTTGTAGTTTTAATTCTGCAGGCGTATAGTATTTTTTTACTTTTTTGTTTAGCTTCAATGCTGAAGGATTATTTTTTACGATTTCAATTTTTTTAGCAAAATATACCACTCCTCCGTCTTCGGTTGCTAATCCAAGTATTGCACCGGGTAATCCAATAAAACTTTCAGGTCCGGTAGATGTATTTATTGCATCGGTATACCATGCATAAATGCGCGTGCTGTCGTTCACTTCCCAAATTGCTTTGCGGCAATCGTATCCGCCAATATTCCGCTTGCTGTCTGTTATTTTCCATTTACGGGTATAAAGCGTATCGGATAAATACACATCTTCTCCCCAAACTGCTTTTATTGTAATGCGGCTGTTTGATTTCAGATTCTGATACACGGTATTTTTTTGTGTTGTCCAGGCATAATCTTCTCTTAATTCGCTTTCTTGCGGCTTAAAGAAGGTGAGACTGTCATTAAAACACAACTCAAAATAATCGATCTTTATTTTATGCGCTTCGTCTATCCATTCTCGCACCTCTCTCTGTTTAAATTTCTTATACACATTGGTTTTTCGTTCGTACGTAATTTTCCCGCTATATATTTGTGCCTCAGAAAATAAAGGAACAAACACAAAAAAAAATAAAACCGGAAATAGTTTATTCTTCATTATCCGCATTTTTGTTGCTGTTAAATTTATATACAGCTCTTAATAAAATATATCTGCCCACCACGTTGGATTTTGAATAGGTTATTACATTATCCGTTACTGTTTGTTCTGCATTTATATTTTGATTCAGCAAATCAAATGCTTCAATAGAAATTATCATATTTTCTTTTTTTAAAAATTTCTTGTTCACGGATGCTCCCCAGATGTAATAGGACACATTAGCGGCTTGTGCTTGCTGGGTTTTATAAATGTATTTCACATCCGATTCAACAGTCCATTTTTTAGTGATTTCATATGAAATGGATGCATGGTAATTTGCAGTGATATAAGTTTTAATGCTGCTGCTGCTGATCGTAGTTTGCGAAAAAGTATTGCCGTAATTTCCGTTCAGACTGATCTCAATACGATTCGAATCAGCATGTAGAGTCGCATATCCTCCGGCATTCCATGACATATTCTTTGTGCTGTTATTTACTCCATTAATAATATTGGAAGAGTTACTGTAGGAAGAATTAATATCAGGTGTAATTTCTAATTTTCTAGAGAATAAAGGGATTGAATACTGAAGCTCAATATCTCCGTTGTAATTACCATTCACATTCACCGGCTGGGTTATGCTTTTTGCTGTGGACTTATCGTAATAAACAGAATTACTGATATTATTATTAATGCTTGTAAACTTCAAAGAAGTCCACATGGAATTACCGGTTACTGCTTTAAAAAAACTATATCTCATATTTACTGTTTGATTATAGCTGGGCAGCAAATTTGGATTCCCTATGTAAACAGCATTAGGATTGGTATTATCTTTTAAGGGCTGCAATTGATTTAAATCGGGTTGTTTTGAAGAAGTGGAATAGCTAACATACAAACTCCTATAGCTTGAAGAGGAATAACGAAAGGTTGCATAAGGCAGCAGGGCATTCACCGTTTGAGAATATTTTTGCTGTGTTTCTATATTAAAACTTTCTGCGGCTACCTGTCTCAATCGCACACCAACAGCAAAAAATTTCTTTTTGGTATCATAATATATCTTTAGTCCTGCCCGGTTGTTCTGCCGGCTGTTTGTAAAACTGTTTGTAAACGTGTCGTTTAATTGGCTGTAGGTGCCATTTAAAAAATCAAATGTTTTCTTGTCTTGCTGCCACTTATCTGCCGTATAATCATACGAAATCTCAGTTCTTATTTTTTTTGTTAATGGTTCTGTATAGGTAAGCGAAGCCATGTGTTCGCTATTGCCTGTTTCAGAAGTCTTCTCCTGTTTGATTTCATTCAAAGATTCACTGACCGCGTATGTATTGGCTGAATTTAAAAGCGCGTTTGAATTATTGTTGTTTATGAAGTACCTGTAATTAAAGGTCAGTTCGCGATATTTTTTCGTGAATTCATGATTTAACGAAAGATAATTTTTAACATCGTATTTTGTTAATTGATTGCTGTTATCAATAATTGTTTCACGCTGCGATGCTCCTTCACTGTTGATAAACTGTCTGGATTCATTGTAGCTCCCCTTTCCCTTATCGTATTTAAAATGGGAAGACAAAGTCAGGGTTGTGAGAGAATCAATTTTTTGAGTGATGCTTAGGTTTACCAAATTATTCTGCATTGTCTTTTGTTCGTCTGATGCAAGTTTGGTTTGATAGGAAGTGTCGCTGAATAAATATTGAGAAAAAACTTCTCTCTTAGTCCGGATATTCGTATTTGTATTCGTATAATTCAACGAGAGTTTTGTTTTCTTAAAGATCTGATCGGTAAAATACACTCCGTTTTTTAATGTTTTTGGAATTCCTGACGCATTGTTATCGGTTGAAAAATAAGTGTCATCTTCATCCGAGTACTGAAAATTATATTCGCCATACAGGCCATAGTCAGAAATATCCTCCCAATTAAGCTGAGAGTTCAGCGTGTTGCTTCCAAAGCTGAAAATGGAAATTTTTTGTTTGCCTTTAAATTTATTGAGCAAAAGCTGCCCCTCATAAAACTTATTGAAATCACCTGCTCCCGATACCTTTCCGAAAAATCCTTTTTTGGCATCTTCTTTCAATTTCAGGTTCATCACTTTTTCCGTTTCAACAGATTCATCCGCAGCGTTCTCCGCTTTCTTATCATACACCTGAACAGATTCCACACTGTTTGCCGGAAGATTTTTTGTTGCAATGGTGGGATCTTTCCCGAAAAACTCATCACCATCCACCAACACCTTGTCAACTACATGACCTTGTGCAAATATTTTCCCTTTATTATCTACTCGTATGCCGGGTAATTTTTTCAATAGATCCTCCACCACTGCATTGGGTTTCACTTTGAATGAATCTGCCGCATAGATCAACGTATCGCCTTTAAAATAAACCGGGCTTGCAAAGCCGTAAATAGCCACTTCCTTTAACATCAATGATTTTATGGGGAGGGAAACATTTTTAATATCCAATACAGAATCATTTTTATTACACATGATAATAAAAGTTCTGTCTCCAAAGTTGGGATGCGAAAAAACTACCAGATAAGTATCTATGGGGAGTTTTTCTATTTGGAAAAATCCATTTGAATCGCTGCGGGCAAACTTCACCAAAAGCGAATCCGATAAGCGCACAACCATTGCAACGGCATTCTTTACGCTTTTCGATAAAGTGTCGTCTTTCACATGACCTTTCATCGAAATATTTTGTCCTGCTGCCTTGTAACTAAAGACAAAAAGTAAAACAAAACAGATGAGTAAAATCTTTATGGGGCTAAATGTTTTAATCGTATTTGTTTTGTTTATAAGTTCCCTGCCTTATCAGAACAAATGTATCGTCTCTCAGAGTACCGCCAACTACTTCTTCACAATCTTTCGAAACCGGTAGAACACCCTGTCAAACACGCTTAGTTCTTCGGTTATAATATTGTGAACGGGAAAAATTAGTTTTTCTATACTTCCCTATTTTAGAACAGAAAAATTAATCTTAGAGGTTGTTTAAATTTATCTTTTAACCACAAAGAGCACAAAGTTTTTCACAAAGGACACCAAGAAAATTCCTCCTTTGTGTGCTTTGTGTGTATTTCCTTCGTGTTCTTTGTGGTGAAATGTATTTATAAAACATCTTTAATTCAAATTTAAACAACCTCTCAGCAAATAATTTACTGTTTTCCAATCTTCATTTGCTGTTTTCAGCCAATAGTCAATATGTTCCTTCTTTGTCATGTTATTTATGTAAAGGTAATAAGAAGGTGTGATTGCGGAGTCAAAAAATTATCAGTATGCTTCCATCAGCAATTTTTATATTGTTTTTCTTTGAAACAAAAAAAGGGCTCATCCCCTGTATTGAGGACAAACCCTTTTTACTTCTTCTCCTTAAAGAGCAATGCTGCTAAGCACATTGCTCCATGCACCCTGACCGTTTATGTTAATCACCGCCACACGAAAATAATAACGTGTGCCGCTAATCAATCCGCTCTTCACAAACTTGGAGCGTGTTGACTGCATGATGGTTTGCCAGTTGCTTTCGCTGCTGGTGTTGGTGCACATCTGGAACATAAAGGTGGCGCGCTTTTCAAATTTTGTAGCTAGCTTTACTTCCCCCGGATCTCCGGTTACACTTACATGAAACTCCCTTGCCGTGTGAACCACCGGAGTTTTTACATCCATGCCCGCACTCAGCGCAATGCTTTCGGCATTTACAGGATTGGCATTTGCAATGCCCTCTACATAACCCGCCAGGGATTTCAGTGCAAGATCAAGCGTCAATTCCTTGGCATGCATGTTTGCTGTTTCATCTACCCCGCCTCCGGCAGAAGCAATGGCAGCTGTTTCAAGTGCGTTTACATTGGCGGTGATGGTTGCCAGCGTTGGACTGGGAGTTGTAAAGTTCGCGTTTCCGGTCATTGATGTTACAATGAACCTTGCTTTTTCGATTTTTTTAGGTATTGACAAACGCGCGAGCTTCAATACCACTACTACTTTTTTCATACTCGTTTAGTGTTGTGTTCCGCAGAGTTTTCATCCCGATAGCTTTTCAGAACAAAAGCCCTGCGAAACGGTTTATTATCAGTTAACGTCCGGACGAGTAGTGGTGCTGCATTCAATTTGATTTTAGGTTGTTTTATGAATTTTGGATAAAAAAGTAAATTCCTTTTACTTGTGAATTCAATCCTCTGAGGATACTGTGCATTCGTCCGGCATTACTATTCATTCCTCCGCATTTTGAAAAGACAGCTCCGATGATACTGAGGTTTTGTCCGGCAATACTGTTCAATCCTCCGATCTTTGAATGCTCTCCTCTTACATTGCTGTTCATTCCTCCGATGAAACTATTCATTCCTCCGATTTTTGAATCCTCAAAGCGGATGATACTATTGTTTTGTCGGATGAAACTATTCACACCTGCGAGGTTTGAATCGTATCCTCCGCTTTTTGTATTATATCGTCTGATGTTATTTTTCATTGCTCCGCTTTGTTAATGATTTCATCCTTCTTTTGAATTGTATCCTCCCCGTTTGTTTTATTCAATGTTTTTTAGATCTTGTTTTCTTACGATGATTTTAATCGAATGAATTCCTCGCAGCTCTGCTGCGGGGTGGCTGTTAGTGTTTAGTATCTTTGTTGTGTGAGTGAGCATATATATAAGCGACACAATAAAAATTTATTGTTGTATCATTTGGTTTGTCCTATAAAGT
>JACRAL010000092.1 GCA_016213435.1 Bacteroidota bacterium | reverse complement strand
CCAGTCGTCGGAACTGTTCTAATATTTCGGAATGTTGTTTCATTCCGCAAATATAATAATTTGCTGTTTAAATTAGAACTTAGCCACAAATAGACAATTTAATCCCGCAAACACCGAACGCTAAAGCCATAAGCCTTAAGGCTGCCGTCCCTGCCTACATTTGTGTAATAGTAACTCAGGCTACGCCTCCATGCGCCTGCTGCATCGCCCTCGGTAGCCGACCACCAGTAACCGTAGCTTCCAACGTCGTCGAATGCCCCACTGTCGCCACGGTAGCCACCGGGAAGACCTGTGAAACCACTACTATTATCTGCACCTGTATTAGGACTTGTCCAGTGCGTTGTGCCTGCTTCTTTCATTTTTCCGCCTGCAACACTTTCGCCGCCCAAATTATCGGTTAATTGCGTCCATTCTGCATCGCTTGGCAGGTGCCAGCCTGTAGGGCAAACTCCCTGTACTCCGCTTGGGTTTGCTACGCTGCTTACAGCACCGTTCATTACTGCTGCCCAAGTGTATAATTTACCATAAATAGCAGTATTTGAAGGAGTATTGGCATAATCAAAGTAATATTTTGATGTGTAGTTTCCGGTAATGTCTCCGGCGCTTGTTCCGTCGAGCATGGCTGTGCCATTAGAATAGTGCGTTGCTTTAAGGTTTTCACGCATCCAGCACTGCGTACCTATTAAAACTGTATTATAAGTATTGCTATTAAAATCTGTTACAGTTGCAGGGCATGAAGTAGCTGCACTTGTTGTAAAACTTACCTGATTTCCGTAAGAAGTCCCTACGCTGTTGGTGGCATAAGCCCGAACATAATATAATGTATTTGCTGTAAGCCCGGTTATGCTGCTCGTAAATGCGCCTGTGCCATCGGTGGTATGGCTGCCTGTGGCTATAGGATTGGAACTTGTACTCCAACATACTCCCCTTGCGGTTACGCTTGCGCCTCCATCGCTTGAAATGTTCCCTCCACTGGTGGCTGTGGTTTGGGCTATGGCACTGGCTGCTGTGGTGGTTAAAACAGGAGCAGAAGTTTGTCCTGTTGTAAATGACAGGTCTGAACCTAATGAAGTACCTGCGGCACATACTGCTTTTACACGGAAATGATATGCTGTATTTATTGCCAGACCTGTAACATCTGCCGATACGCCGGTGTTTGAACTGCCTGTTACTGTTGCAGGGGTGGCATTTGCTGAAAGTCCGTAGCTTGTGGTTGTGCCATATTCAAAAGTAATTGTTGCGCTTGTGTTGGCTGCGTTTATTGTGCCATTCAGTGTTGCGGTTACAGCAGTGATATTTGTTGCTGCATTGGTAGTAGCAATTGGTAAAGGAGGAGTGGTACCATCTTTTATATTAAAGCTGTATTTTGGTTCGCTATCGTTCATCACATAGCCTCGGAAATAATATTTTGTACCGGAACTCAGGGTTTCTATGCTTTTCGTGTATTTTTTAAATTCGCTGATAGCTCCCATAGAAACTTTGCCATCGGCAATGGTAGGGGTCGCATTTGTTGCACTGTAGCAAATACCGTGGTCGGGGTGGTCGGCAGGGCTAAGGTTAAACACATCTACTTCTACTTTTATGGTAGAGGCGTTTACTACTGTAATGGTTTCCACATTGCATTTTGTTACTCCGCTAAAGTCGAGTTTTTTGCAGGCGTGGAAAACGATTATTGCAGAAACAGCAAGGGTTGCTGTGATTGCGAGCGCGAATAATTTCTTTTTCATAATACTTTTTATATTTTGGGCTGAAGCCCGATTACGCTTTTTTTTCTTTAACCCCCGTGCTGACCTGCCTGCCGGCAGGCAGGAGCACGGGGTAATTCAAGAATTTTACTTTATTTATTCACTCCAATTTTGAATATCAATATCGGAAATGAAATTAAAATGCGTATCCCTTGTTATCAAAGTAATTTTGTATTGTTTAGCAAGCGCAGCAATCCAAATATCATTTTCGGGAATAGGAGTCCCTTTTGATTTAAGATTTGCTTTGATTTCACCATAGAAAAAGGCCGTATTGAAGTCGGCAGATAATATACCAACTTTTTTTGAAAATTCGACAATACGGTTTAGGTTAGATTCAATATTTTTGGAATGAAACGCGCCATAATACAATTCACCGAAAACAGTTGAAGGAACAAACACACGTTTGACTTCTGCAATATTTTTAATTATTACCGGATCATTAGCCCATAACCTGATAATAATATTTGTGTCTAAAAGAACATTACCATTCATTTGCATCTATTTTTTCACATCCGTTATTAATAGCTTCTTCCATAAGTTTAAGGTCATCTACAGTAACTGTACCTGCCATACTAACCAATTCTTTACCCTGGTTTCTCGGGTTATTGAGAAAACTTAATAAATAGCTATACACGGCTTCAAGTTCTTTTTCGTTAAGTTGCGTTGCTGCGCTTTGAATTTGTTTTTGAAATTCTTCTTTACTCATAGTTTTATTTAGGATTTAGCCCTTCGACTACGCTCAGGGTGACTTTATGATTTATTAATATTCTACTAAAATTTTATTTTCATCGCCAGCAAATTCGGGGGTTTGGAGACCGAAAATCTTTTTTGAATTTTCGGTTACTTTACTGATAACATATCTTTTCAATTCGCCCATTGTGATTTTTTTGTCGCCGTTTTCATCGGCTTTGCCTTGCAAGCCTGCACAGAAATAATATGTAAATAAACCAGTTTCCGATGGGTCGAAACCAAGAGAGGTTTCTTCGCCTGTAGAAGAATTAATCATTGTAAATGAAGGGTTGTTGAGCCAGGGATTTTTAGGTTTGATTTTCACACCTTTTTGAACAACGAGGTTTTCATCTTTTATTTTTTCGCTCATGCGTGAGCTTCCGCTAAAGCAGGCATCGAGAATCACGGTTACGCTTTTTGCTTCGAGTTTACACAGATTTTCATAAAGCTTTGTGGTGTTATAACCATAAGTTAGTAAGTCTTCTTTTACTCCGTCGTAAGGAAACAGGTAGGTGTTATCGCCTGTTTTATCGGGTATCCCGTGACCTGAATAAAAAACAAACACTTCTGTTTCTCCTTTTACAACGGCTTTCTGGAGTTCGCCATAATCGGGATTGAAAACTTTATTTATTTTACTTATAGAGACTTCGTTATTCGTGAATAATAAAACCTGTTCTATTCCAAGAACTTTTTCAAAATATTCTTTCATAATTTCAGCATCGTTATCGGCATAAGGCGCAGGTACAATGTTATCGTACTTGCTCACCCCAAAGACAACGGCAACAGAATTTTTACGTTTTGTCTGCGATGGGATAACAGATTTTATGTTCATCACATTGCTTGCATTTGCAGAAAATTTCTTAGATGTGTATTCAAAACGTGCAATGTTTTTTGTGAGAGAAGCCACATCTTTATTCATGGTAACAATATTGGTTTTAGGAGGCTTCTGATTAAGTTTTACAGGCAGTTGAAATGCTGTTAAATTTCCTTTTCCCAGTTCTTCTTTCAGTTCTAAGAAAACAGGCAGGTTATCTTTTGAAGTAACCCTTTTGTTAGGGCTGAGTGTGATGTAAATTTCTTTAGTTTCACCCGGATTCAATGTGCCGATTGTTCCGGAATTATCTCGCAGGAAAATATTATTATCGGTTGTTGATATATTATATATTGTGTTACTTGAAATTCCCTGTCCGGTATTCTGAACAACAATTTTTGCTTTTACCATTTCTCCGGCTTGTAATTGACCATCTTCTGTAATGGCTGCTGTTCCTTCTCCAGCATCGAGTATTTCAAGTCCTGAAAATGCTAATTTCGCTGTTTGATATTCAAAACTTTGAAGAACCAAAAATGCAGGATCCATATCGTAACCATATTTTTCAGTTACATTGATTTGCATTTTATGTTCTGCGGATTTTAAGTCAATATCAGTTGTTATCGGAAAAGTGATTTTCTTTGATTCATTAGGTTTCAGCAAAGAAATGTTCTGAATTTTTCCAATTTTGAAACTTTTATCTATTTTATCGTCAGAGATATTTACATTAAGGTCATAAGCAATACCTTTTCCCTGATTGGAAATTGTGATAGTCATTTCTGCCTTTTCGTTGGCTTCTAAAATTCCGTTTCCATTAGCATCAGTGAATGAAAGTTCAGCGAATAAGTTTGGAGGCAATCCTCTTGTAGAAATAAATTTTGTCTGCGATTTTGCTTCCAACAAATTTTTTGTATCTGGCACTACTAAAAACTCGCCCGGTTTAAGATTCTTTGATTTCTTTGAGGTACGACTTAATAAAAAATAATCTAAAGCCCAAACGGCTGCACTTACTCCAATACATGATAGTGAAAGGGTTTGATACATTGCAGCATTACTCATCAATGTTTTTTCAGTTGCATCGGTTGTTGCAGTTGCATAACTACTAAGCGCTGTTGCAGCCATTCCATTAAATGCAAATGCTCCGGCAATTCCTGCGTAACCGATTGCTCCAAGATATAATTTATTTTTACCTCCTGCCTGTCTGTGACCTGCTCCCGGATATAAAGTTGAAAATAAATATGCTTTTCCAAGATTTTTTTCTGGTTGTTTTGAAGCAAAAACTTTTATAAATATTTTATCTTCTACATTGATACTGTCTCGACTTGTAAACCAGATTAATTTTTTATCAGGTGAAGGACTTACGGAACTAATATCACCGAAAAGCGATTTTGTTTTAAGGATTTTTCCACTCTCAGTTGATGCTTCAATCCACACAATATATTTATCACTTGGATTACAGTTTTCAAAACCATAATTCACTTCAATTCGGTCGTTAGAGAATTGAAAGTCTTTTACAATCACTCTCGGTGAAGTAACCTGTCCATAAGTATTTAGCAGACTAAAGACTAACAGAACAAAAGAAAAGCAATATTTTTTCATAATTTTCAATTTATTGTGTTACACAATTTTGATATAGCAAAAGTACAAAAATGAATTCATATTTACAAAATTTAACTCATCCTGAGATTTTTCTTATCTATGTTAATAAGTTGATATTTTTAAATCATATTTTAAATAATAATAATTTTAATTTCCTGTAACTTTGTATATCTTTGTTGCCCTTTAAGAAAAAATTAAACATTAAATATTAACTAAATTTTAAAATTATGAAGAGAATTTTTACATTAATTTTAGTTGCCCTTGTGATAGGCAAAATTGCTTCTTACGGGCAGGTGTTGATCACCCAGATTTATGAAGGCAATGTTGGGAATAACAAGCATATTGAAATTACAAACATCGGAACTTCTACTGTTGATTTGGCAAGTCCTCAATATACCATAAAATTATTTTCGAACAAGGCTGAAATCGGTACCAATTCTCCTACAAAAACTTACAATTTAGTCGGAACAGTTACTGCAGGTCAGTCCCTGCTGGTAAGACATACATCAGCAACCATACCTGCTTATGCGCTAACTTACACTCCTTTTGACTCTACAAATACAGTTACAAGTTTTAACGGTGCAGGCACAGGCACACCGATTGCCAATACGGATATTATCGCATTGTATCAGGGAACAACCTTAGTGGATGTTTTTGCCTGGGGTACCTTCCAGTATAATGATAAATCGTATTACAGAAGCCCTGCAATAACGGCGCCCAATGCCACTTTCACCCAGGGAGAATGGATCGAAACCACGCTCACTGCTGTGGAAAGTGCAGCGACAAACACCATTGAACGGTTAGGTTACCATCCGCAACCCGTTACTACTCCTTACCTCGCTATTGCCAGTCCGTTGACCAATGCAACCTTATATTCAACTACTGTTCCGGTAAGTTTTTCTGTATTGAATTTCACTATCGGAACAGATGGCCATATTCATTATATTGTTGATGGAGGATCTGTTAATGAGCACACATCTACAACTCCTATCCAAGTAACCGGGCTTACTGCAGGAAGTCATACAGTTGCCTTGTCGCTTGTTGACAATAGCCATAATCCTCTCAGCCCGGCTGTTACTGCTTCTATTACATTTAATGTAAACCTCACTTTCACTGATAAAACCGATATTGCAGCTTTAAGGGCATGCGATACCAGCAGCACGGTTATATACAGGCTCACCGGTACATCTACTATTACTTTTCAGCAGACATACAGGCATCAAAGATTCATTCAGGATACTACAGCTGCTATTCTGATTGACGACTATCCGGGTAATTTCACCACTGCATACAATCAGGGTGATGCTATTGCTAATATCGTCGGCAAGCTTAATATATATGGAAACATGCTTCAATTTACACCACTTGGAGATCCGGGAACTCCGGTTTCAACAGGGAATACTGTTACTCCTACTGTTATTACATTAACTCAATTCAACAATGATTTTGAATTGTATGAAGCCCAACTTGTAAAAATCCAGAGCGTCAATTTCAAGGATGCCAATGGCTCCATTACTTTCACAATTGGTAAAGGCTATGCATTACAAACCAGTGTTGACAGTTTCAGAACCACATTCTATGATGCAAATTACATGAACCTCGTTGTTCCGACAAATTCCGTAAACATCATCGGTATACTAAATGCACGTACAAGCGGCAATTATATCACAGCCCGCAACCTTGCCGATATTGAAGGAATGAATGACGTACCGGAAGTAAACGTTTCAAATGAAACCGGCATTTACCCGAATCCGGCAAACGATATGGTAACATTACAAAACTTAAAAGGAGTAACGAAAATTGAAATCGCTAATATTTTGGGACAGACCGTGAATGTTTACAATAACATTAAAGACGGCAATATGAATTTAAGTCTTAGTCACCTTAAAAACGGAATTTATTTCGTTACATTATATAATAATAATGAACGGATAAAAACAATGAAGTTCACAAAGAACTAATATCAACAAATAAAAAAGAGGCTGTCCAAAAAGCGACAGCCTCTTTTTTATTTTATACCTGCCATTAATTTATCCAATTGTTCAAAGGCTTTGCTGAAAAACCGGTAACGCAATTTTTCGGATGTTCCGCTGATCAATACGGATTTTTTTATAAGGTTCTGAAGCCATTCTTCGGTTTCATCGCAAAACTCAAGATTTGTCGTTACCAATTTGTTGAATGCGATATGCGTTAAATACACAGCTTTTGATTCGCCTGCTTTCACAAGGATGCAATTATTTCCTATCTCGAGTTCGCAATTGTAAAGAAGAAAATTACTGCTATTTGCCGGGATAGTATTCTCTGTGCTGAATTTGGCGCTCAATTCAGCCTGGCGCTGCACAAACTCCAGTTCCTGCCTAACCCTTTCGCAGATAAGCAACGCGTCTTCTTTTTTCTGGAACTGCCCGGATTCCCAATAATATTCGATTTGCTTCAACATGCTGGCCACTGTGGTTTCTGTCCAGATTTCAACTGAAGGGACCAAAATATAAGTTTCAAATATCTGCCTGCACGTTTCAATGTGTTCTTTAGAGATGATTGATACATCAAATTTTTTCCCTTCAAAAGAAGCGACTGTCATCACGGATTTCATCCAGTAGAACATTTTAAAAGCGGCAAGTTCGGGAAATTTGAAATGATAGAATATAGGAAGATCTTCGGCTAAATATATAACCTGTTTTGTAACTGACCTGTTGATCTGCTTAAGATGATCCAAAATTGAAACAAGATAATCATTAAATCCGGCTTCATCGAACCTGAGAGACTTGTAACTGAATGAAACCATATCTGATTTCCGGCTACACAACGAATCGAAAGATATTTTATAATGATCGCAAAGCTTATACACTTCATCAATAGCGAGCGCCGTTTCCCCGCGGATCCTTCTGTAAACGCTATCCGGGCTGACTCCCAGCAAATCTGCCATCTCATCTGCCAGTGAACTGTTTTTGGGAATACTGTTCCTTATCTTCTCTATCAATTGAAATTGCAAAGAATTGCTGCTTGTTGTTTTCATTATTTTTTGCAGTAAATAATTATTCGTTGTTTTTTCTTTTGCAATATATGAAAATTTTCAATACTCCGGTTACGAAAATCGCAAAAATATGTATTCCTCATACCTTAGTTTGTCATTAAAATTAAAAAACGCTGACTTCTATTTTTATTGTGCAATATTCGATTATAAAAGGCTTTCGGCACGACGTACCTTTGTAGTGAATAAACCTTAAAAATTTAAAGTTATGAAAACAAATTTTGCTTCACTAAAAAAAGTACTTCTGGGAGTAGTAGTACTTTTGAGTATTAATCTGTATGGCCAGAAAAAGGCAAAACCCGTGATCGGCGTTCTGAATATTGATACAAAGAGCATCAACATGCAGCCCGACCAGATGGGGAACTTAGTGAGGATAGAGCTTGACAAGTTGGATACATTTGAAGTGATAGACCGGTACGATGCCCTTTACCTTATTGAAAAGAATAACATTAAAGTGAATAACTGCTACGGAAAGATTTGCCTTGTTGAAAACGGTAAACTGCTGAATGCCGATAAAATGCTTGGCGGAAGCGTTGAGTTATTCGGCGAAACCATAATAATGACCATGCGGTATATTGACGTAAATTCTGCAACCATTGAAAAGACGCAGGTGAAAGAATTTCTCAATCTGCAGAACGAACTTCAGACCATGATTCGTATCACTATCCATGATATGTTCGGGTATAAAAATAATGAGGAAGTGGTTACGCGGCTGACCAAAAAATTCAATTTTGAAAACCTCACCAACAATCCCGATAAAGCGATTGTTAAACTCACCGGGCCAAGGCTTGGATTTATTTGTTATACGGGAAATAATTCAAGGCTGATTGAAAGGAAAAAGGGCGATGGCGGATTTGATGCCTTCCCCATGATGTTCCAGTTCGGTTACCAGTTCGAAAAACAATACCTGAACGAAGGAAGTTTCCAGGCGCTGTTCGAATTCGTACCTATGGTCACAGGTCTTGACCAGGGATATTTTATTCCCAGCGTAACGGTTATGCATGGATTGAGAAATAATAAATGGGGATGGGAGTTTGCTTTTGGCCCGACTTTCGGAATCAATACATACGCAAAAGGATATTATGATACCAACGATCACTGGGTAATAAAGGGCGACCAGGATTATATCGAAGGCCAGGATTTAACTGAGCGGCTCGATTCAAGGGGCGATGCAAGATTAACCACCGGGTTTGTATTTGCCTGCGGGAAAACATTCAAATCAGGGAAACTGAATATCCCGGTAAATATTTGGATACGGCCTGATAAAAACGGATGGTTTTTCGGCGCTTCTTTCGGATTCAATGCACGGAGAGATAAATAAACCGTGCAGGATTTTATGATTTTTAAAATAGGATTGAACCCTGCCATTCAGTCCTGTTTTTTTATGGACGGGCTTGCAAGTTGGAATCTGTTAATAACCTGTTTGAAACAAGCTGAAAAAACTTTATCGCAAATCGCAACCTTTCGCTTTTACCCTGCGTAGAAAAAAATGTTCCTTAAGAAAAGTTTCAAGTTTCATATTTCAGTGGAAATAAAAAGCCGCATAGCGGCTGAATGTTGGTAACAAAACGCAGCCCCCGCATCAACGGCGCTGCACGCTGAGAGGCGGCAATAAAAATCGTTGCTTTTTGCAGCGCAAAGGTGAAAGCAGGAACGAACAATCGAATAATCGAACCCTTCGGCTTTGCTCAGGGCATGCAATCGAACAATCGAACGAACCAACATCAAACATTAAACTTGAAACTATAAACAAATAAATATTAACCTTAAACCTCTACCGTTATGAAAATGAAATTTTACTCAAAGACAGCGGCGAATAACATTGCCCCCCCCCTGTGCAAGCCTGTTCGCAGGTGTTTCAGCTATTCTGCTGATTACAATTTTTAGCATGGCCGCCTTTTCGCAGAGCGGGGAGAAATGGGCAACCGGCTGTAATATTGTTTCGGGAAATTCCGCTCTTGGAACAATAAATAATTTTCCATTGATAATAAAAACAAACAATACGCAAAAAGCGGTGTTCACTCCATTCGGCTGGTTCGGGCTTGGCATTGCTGCGCCGACCTGCATACTCGATGTGAATGGCGACGGGAAGATCGTTAATTTTAATGTAACAACCAACCTCACGGTAGGCAACCTGCTCACCGTGAAAAAAATTGTTTCGCAAACAGGGACTGTAGATTTTGATGCAAACAATATCACAACCACAGCGGGAATCAGCGGAGCCAGCCTGAACATCTCAGGAACCATCACTGCTAATACTATTAATGTAAGCAATTACACAAGCCCTGCCTTTGCCGGTTCAGGCAATGGCATTGTAACCTTTGACAACAACGGCGCTTTTCAAAAATTGAATTTTAATAATGATGTAAACAGTGTTCTGTTCGGTAATGGTACATTCGGCAGCCTGCCTGCAAACGGCTGGACAATCAATGGAAACGATATGTATTCCATACCAACAGGTTATATTGGAATAGGAACGGATGCGCCCATTGAAAAACTTGATGTTAACGGCAATGTCAACATACGAGGCTACCTGTATGTGCAGAATGGCGTAATCATCGGCAAGCGTGTGAACAGCGAAAAAGTAGTAACAGATACGGCAAAAGTCGGACAAGTTGAAATAGATAAGGGAAAGATAGACAGCCTTGTCTCCAAACAGATTACAGTAGATTCATTAAAAACAAAGGATATCAAAACAGAACAATTCACAACGCAAAAAATTTCTTCTGTAAATATTACAACCGACTCATTAAAGGCAACACAGTTCACGCTTGCAGAGATGCGGGCTGACAGTATTACCGCCGTGAAGATGACGCTTGAAAAATTGGCAACTACCGAGATCAAAGCGCTTCAGACAATTTCAGGTAAAGAAATTAACGCTGATCTTATAATGAGATCCGGGCAGATAACCATTGACGGCCCCGGAAATAAAATATATTCTTCATTGGGTGGTATAAATTTTAATAACAATAATCTTTACGGAATAGATAATTTTTCAGCTAACCTAATCTCAGTCGGGACACTGAATGTGCAGAGTATCGGTTCACCCATAGATAATCTCCAAGTAACCGGTGGCATTAAAGTAGGCAGTTCTTCAATTATTTTAGGGGAATATCAAGGCAACGGTATTCCAAACAATATCTATGCAGAAAACAGCGACCTGTACATTCAAAGCATAGCAGGTGCCGATAATTACAACACTATATTAAATGCCAACAATACAGGCAATGTTGGTATCGGAACAAACAACCCGCAAAAAAAATTACACGTTAAATCGTCTGTTCCTGAAAATGTGGAAAACCCTCCGTCCGAGTATATGGGCTCTATCAGGATTGAGCATGATGTTACCAATGTGGGCAACTCAACCTGGGATATTGAACCCATTGTAAATAATACTCCGGGTTACTACAACAGGTTCAGCATCGGCACACTTGGAAATACTTCAATGTTCACAATTCAGGAAACCGGCAAAGTAGGAATTGGAACCAACAACCCACAAGCAACTTTTAATATTTATGGAATAACTATAAATTCACCAGTACTGAAAGTACAAAAAGCTGTTTGGGGTGCAGGAAATATTGTTGAAGTTGAAAAAAGACCAGACCCATTTTCTATTGATTTTAAAAAGGCTTTTGTTATTACTGATACAGGTATGATTGGTATTAACACTGATTATCCTTTTGCGAGATTAACAGTATCTGGTATTGCTACAGAAACATCCCATACATTTGTAGTAGAAAGCAATGATTATTACTTTTTCGCAGCAGCTAATAGAGCAAGTCAAGGTTTTGTTGATATCGGAGCATATCATAAAACCCAGGGCTGGAAAAATTTAATTCTTAACAGAGGGGGTGGCAATGTTGGGATTGGAACAACAACGCCAACTGAACTTTTTGAAGTAGGAAGCGGAGGGAACATTTGTTTAAAAGCTCAGGCAAATTCTGAAGATGCAGGAAATATAATTTTTAAGAATGGAGCAACCCCAAATACCCAAAAAGCAAGAATCTGGTCTGGAACAGACAACAATAATGGATTATTTTTTAGTCCGAATAATACAAATAATGCAACACTGGTGATATCAAAAGACGGTTATGTGGGAATTGGAACAATAAATCCATGCGAAAAACTAACTGTTAATGGGAAAATACTGGCTACAGCTTTAGATGTTAATGGAAAAATACAAGCTACAGAAGTAGAAGTTAAAAGTGAAATTTTAAATTGCCCCGACTACGTATTTGCTTCAGACTACAAGCTTATACCATTACATGATGTTGAATCTTATATTAAAAAGAATAAGCATCTACCGGATGTGCCTTCTGCAAAAGATTTTGAGAAAAATGGTATCAATCTTGGAGAAATGAATTTTATTTTGCTGAAAAAAATTGAAGAACTTACTTTACATTTGATAGACCAAAACAAACAAATAGAGCAATTACAAACAGATAACCTGTTTTTAAAAGAAATAATTACGGGTACGGATTGTAAATAAAACATTATTTTTAGGAAAAACTAAAATACAATGAAATCATTTTTTATAACCCTGACTTTAGTATGCGCCTTAACAGGAACCCTGTATGCACAAAAGGGCTTTTATCTGAAAGTTGATGCGGGATATAGTCTTGCCTTTGGTAAGATAAGAGCAACAGACCCCATGTATTCAATTTACAGTTCAACAACTCTGTCTTTTGGTAAAGGATTACAGGGAGGGATTAGCGGCGGGTATAGTTTTAATCAATATTTGTGCGTAGAATTGTCAGTTTCTTATTTTCTCAGTTCTAAAACAGTAACTCATCAAAACTTTCCTATTTATCCTAGTGATACTATAAAAATTGATAGGTCGCAGCAATCTCATATGTTACGGTTTTTACCTGTTTTTGTCGTGACGGCCGATAAGCATAAAATTACACCTTATGGTAAATTCGGGCCTGTTTTTGGTATTGGGAATATCGTTACAGATGAGTCTTCATACAATGGAGCCTTGCAAACAAAACTAAAAATGTATGGGGGTTTTCCTATTGGTATTTATTCATGTGTTGGCATACTCTACATTTTATCCGATAAGTTACAATTATATGCTGAAATCAATAATTTAAATATGATTTATGCTCCTACAAAAGGAAAATATACTAAATACACAATTAACGGCGCAGACCAGTTACCGGTTTTGTCAACAAATATGAAAGAGATAGAGTATGTTGATTCATCCCCTATTCAATCAACTGATAGTAATGAACCGCAAAAAATATTAAAAACATATTATCCGTTCAGTAGCGTGGGGCTTAATGCAGGGGTAAAAATAGGGTTTTAAACTATAGGATATGAATATGCAATTATGTTTTATGGTTAAATTCAAAGAAATAAGAAGCCTTTTTAAAAATATTATTACAGTATGCTTATGTTTATTATTCATGTATAGTTGTTGCAAAGACGACAAACTTGTTAAAATGCCCGATTCCCAAAAATATATTTATAAAAATGGAGATACCATTATTTACAAAAGTAACTTAAATAATCTTGACACCTTTTACGTTTCTGCATATTCAATCGGAAGTGGCGATTGTATTAATAATGAAGATTGGTGTAAAACCAAAACCTGTTGGGAAAGTGAAAGTATGTGGGCATGTACTAAAAATAACGTTATTAATAACGAATTTAATAAAAGCAACCACAATTCCTCGCTTATTAAATGGAATGGTCTTAAATTTTATCTTAGTAAAGATTATCCAATTATACAAAGTTTAAATATCAATGGTGTAAATTATAGCAATGTTTATTTTTTTTCCAAAGGCCAAATAGTTCAATACCATAGCGTACAATATAAGGACTGTAAAGTTTACTATAGACAATGTAATTAAATAACTTGGTTATTTCGTAATTAAGTTTTATCTTTGCAATATGAAAGATGAAAAATTAATATCAGAACGAAACAAAATATTATCACCCTTTTTAGATGAAAAATCACGAAGGCTTTTATGTGCT
>JACRAL010000093.1 GCA_016213435.1 Bacteroidota bacterium | reverse complement strand
TTTTATAAGTTCTAACCCTCTCGTTCCAAATGCTGTCTCTCTCGGCACTAATAGCATCCCTCTCATCGGGCGTTCTGATACTCTGGGCATAGATGCTGACACTTGTTGTCCAGATTTTATTTCTTTCGTCACGGAAGTTCTTTCTCAGGGCACGAAGCCGAACACTCTCCTCTTGTGTTTGTTGAGAGAGTTTTCCGCGGAATAAGGAGTTTAGTATTCTCATCTGTGTAATGTTTGTTTTCTATTGCCTTTCTTTTTCTTTTTGCTTCGTCCTTCGCAGGGCTTCGGAGAAGAACGAAGAGTGGTTCCCTGCTTGAGAAGCGGTAGTGCCCATAAATCTTCGTATCGAGTTTTTACTGTTTTCTGCTTGCGCTGAGTGGCGTCCATCAGCATGTTCATCCCATCTCTCCATTTGCGCCATTGACGAAGCTCCTTCGCGGAGATCGGAGGTGAAGGTAGTTCAATGCCTATGGATATCATATAGCTTAGTTTATTTTATAACAAAGTTCGGTCAAAGAAGTGGTGCCGGAGAAACAACTTTCAGGGTTATTCTACTAATATGATTTAGAATGTTTATTTTATCAAATATGCTTTTCTACTATATATAATCCGTATTATGTCTATCTTTATGATCAATAATCAATATGGTTATGAAAAAGACAAGTATTGAGCTTTTCGAGTTAATCCATTCGCTCACCATGGCTGAAAAAAAGTATTTCAAGATGTTTTCATCCATGAAAGGCGGAGATAAAAACTATCTGAAATTATATGATGCAATGGAAAAACAACACCGCTATAATGAGGATGCCATTCGCACAGCATATAGCGGACAAAAGTTTTTGCGGCAGCTTTTTGCTACAAAGAACCGTCTTTATAATAATATTCTCCGCAGTTTGGAAAATTACCACAGCGGTGCGGATGTCAACCTGCACAGCCAGCTCCGCAAAGCCGGAATTCTTTTACGTAAAGGGCTTACTGCGCATGCGCTGAAGCTATTAAAGACAACCAAAGCAATTGCCTATCAGCATGAGCAATGGGAATTGCTGATGGAAATATTAGACATGGAAAGAATTCCTTACGCGACACTGGATACATTGAAAATACCTCGTCTGAACGAAGAAAGCAAAGCCGTGTTGCAAAAACTAAGCAACATTAATGACTACCAAGCAATACACCATAAGATGATACAGAGGATTCAGGAAGCAGGTCCTATGCGTACCAAGAAAGAGCTATCCCGTATCGAAAAGTTAATGCAGCATCCTCTTTTACGAAATTCAAAGCAGGCATCCTGCACGGAAGCAAAGGCATATTATTATGAAATATGGTCTCTTTGCTATTTCTTTAAACGGGATTTTATTAAAGGGCTCGAAACAGCAAAGGAACAATGTGATTTTCTAGAAACACACTTCCATCAGTTAAAAGACCCGGAAAAGAAACATCTTTTCGCATTGAACATTTCAACAATCTTCATGGGACATCTTTTATCTGCCAAACGTCACTTCGATAAAAAGCAGAAAATCGATATTCGATCGGGTAAATATGGCGAAAGGGAAGATGTGTTGCAGAAAATTCGCAGTTATCCGATTATTCCCAGTTTGCTCAAGGCAGAATACTGGACACATTCCTACATAAATGAATTGAATGGGTATCGGATGGAGGGTGCCTTTGAAAAAGTATTCCCGGCTTTGAAAGCGATAGACGAAAACCATATCCTTCTAAACCAAGCTGCTTCTGTTACAAAAAACAATCTCTATTACAATATCGCCTATATGCTTTTTGGAGCAGGGAGTTATAACGAAGCATTACGCTGGATCATAAAAATCATCGATCATCCTATTGAACTCCGAAAGGATACACAGGCACTGGCACACATTCTCTATCTGCTTATCAATTATGAGTTGCACAAGGATGAACAAATGCTGGATTCATTGGAGCGCAGAACTAGGCATTTCCTATCCACTCGCCATCGCATTTTCAAAGTAGAAAAAGCATTGATGCATTGCCTGCGTCAAATCATGGGCAAGCCAGTCAGCAGAAAAGAACGTACTCTTGCTTTCCAAGAATTAAAAACAACTTTGCTGAAACTGATGAAAAACCCGATGGAGAAAGCAGCGATAGATGAGTTTGACTTTCTAAGCTGGGTGGAAAGCAAGATTCAGAATAAAACTTTTGCGGAGGTGGTGAGGGAGAAGGCGAAGTGATTTATAAATCTTCGAGTTTATAGCGTAACGTAGAATGCTCAAAATAAAAAACAGTTTACAATTAACTTTTACAAATATTTAAGTCAACTGTAAACTGTTTCTATCCTAACATCATTCAACCATTAAGGCGCAGTGCGCACTCCGCGACCTCCTTGAAAGAAAGTGGAAGGCGAACCATTATAAGGACGAGTTTGTGTTGGAGTAGGATTGGTTCCTGATTCACCAACATGATAACGAGAAGAAACCCGTGTGTAAATTGCAGAGTTATATGCATCACCACCACGAAGTCCCCATCCCATTGGTATCCACGTTGTGTTTAAAGAAGTCGGCCATAGTGTAGCATCAGCATACCCGTCAACGGTCAAGCCACCATTTCCATGAATTCCTGTATAACCTCTTCCATCTGTATTACCAACAGTTACCACTGTTTCCCATACGTTTCCGCTCAGCTCCATAATACCATAATAGCTTGCTCCTGTAGTATCCCTGGTGAGGGTACCCACACGGGCAAAACTTCCTACACGGATTGGACCTCTCAAAGAAGTGGTGGCAGAGGTACAATTAAAACGAATATTGGAGTTGGTATTTGCAGGAACCTCATTGGTTAAACCATCATTTGTTAATGCAGCACAGGTTACAGCCACCTGAGAAGTAGTTGCTTTTCCTGATGCCCATTCATCGGCAAGCACAGGCAAAGTGCCGCGGCAGGATTTTTCGTATTCAAACTCTGTCATGGGGCGCAGGGCAGCCCAGTCTAAATAAGCAGCAACATCTGCAAAACTCATGTACCCCAATGCACGGTAAGGAACAGTTGTGGTATGATTGGGCCAAACACCCGCAATATTCTGCCTGTATAATGCAATGTTATTAGTACGGTTAACTTCCTGAGGAGAGGTAATTTTATTTAAAAAGTCTACCCATTGCCCATGGGTTATTTCATATTTCATGCAATAGAATTTGTTATAACCTTTTGGGAAACCTGGTGCAAGCGCCACAGTAGTGGTATTGTTAAAATCATCTTGATATGGAGCGGCTTGTTGTCCAACTCGGTTGTTATTGCCAATATTAGCGGCTACTGTTCCTCCCAGTGTTTGTGCACCTTCCGAAGAAATAGTAAAAGGAATAGTGGTATTGTCAGCCCTGCTAAATTGCCCTTGTATATTGGTAAAGGTTCCATCCCCAAGATAAAAGGTGCCTGTGGGCACATAAACCATTTCTATGGCAAATACGCATATCTCCACGCTGTCGGCATCGGCAATTCCGTCTACTCCATAGTTCCATCGCAACTGTGCTCCTGTAAAGTTTACGTTTCCGGTTCCATCGGCACTGCGGTAGATGAAAACACCCTTTCCGTCTGTTGGTGTGGTAATGGTGCTTCCTGCAGGAGCAGTGTGTCCTGTCGTGTTCAGCGTAGCATGAGTCCAGTTATAAATCGCTCCCTTTTTACGGAACTTAATAAATACCCATGCCGCATCCCAGTTGCTCTCTAAGGTAGAGGTGCGCCATGAGTTTTCCCAGCTGAGATCAAACTGTGCAAGTGTGAAATCACTCACTGTATTTTGTCCCGTTAAGGTAATGTTCGCTATCGCAATATTATTTGCAACTATTTTTTGCGGAGCAAAGACAAATAACATTAAAGCGGTGCATAGTCCCATAAGGAAATTTCTGCAGAGATTTCCTGCTGCGTTCTTTCCGGTGATTCCCGGTTGGTTGTGCTGTGTGATCATGGTTATTTGAGTTTAAGGGTTAATAATTAATTGGTTGATTGGGTTTTGAGTTTCATTGAATTTATTTATTTTTATTTTTTACTTTGCTCCGTATAATACGTATAGCACTCTGCATTCTTAATTACATCTACTGTATAATCAATTTTTCAGTAAATGCTTTTTCGTTTACAATAACTTTAATAAAATATATTCCTTTTGCTAATTCACTGCCTTTTGATAAATGGTATTTTACAATATCTTCTTTCAGTACGAGTTCTTTTGCAAAAACTTCTCTTCCTAAAGGATCTGTTATCAGCAATTGTATTTTCTGGTCTTTCATGCCGGAAAAATAAGCATAAATATCTCCAAAGCTAGGATTTGGGAATACAGCAAATTTTTGTGCTCCGTTCTTGCCGAAATTAACCGGCACAACTTGAGAGTAGCTGAATTCTCCGTTATAATCGGTTTGTTTCAAACGATAATAGGAAGTGCCCGGATAAGGATTTTTGTCAATGGCTGAATAATTAAGTCTAGTAGAACTGTTGCCTGCTCCCTTAACACGTGCTGTTTCTTCAAAAGAAAAAAGATCTAATGATTTTTCCACAGTAAAGTAATCGTTATTAATTTCAGAAACGGTAATCCATTCTGTTTTTACAGTTTCTTCCAGTACAAATGCGTCAAAGTGCAATAAGGAAATTGGCATAACGAGGGGGGTGTATAAACCGGTACATCCCATCATGGATCCTCCACCAGGTCCGCCACCACCAATTCCGTTCGGAGGGAGAGGAGGGGGAGAAGCGATATCTGCCTGTGTATGACAACTCATGACATCTCCTGAATTTGTACCACCTGCGTAAATAATATTATTGAATGGTCCGGCAGGAGGAGGGGGAGATATTTGTCCATAACAGCTCACCATATCTCCTGAATTTATTCCTCCTGAATAAATATTATTATTGAATGGTCCAGATGGAGGAGGAGGGCTTGCCTGTGCATAACAGTTTACTGTAGAACCTGCGGCAGGACCACCGTTAAAAATGGATTGCAGTGAAGTAGCCAATACGGTTACTGTTGCTGAAGCAGCAGCAGTGCAAGAGTACGCATTAGTGGCTGTTACCGTATAGGATGTAGTAACTGTCGGGCTCACTGTAATGGATGTTGTTGTTGCCGTTGTGTTCCATACATAACTTGTACCTCCCGAAGCAGTTAATATGGTGTTGTCGCCAACATAAATAGTAGTGTTTCCTGAAATGGAAACAGCAGGTATGGGGTTAACTGTAACAGTTGTAGTTTTTGAATCAGTACACGAGGAGGCATTGGTTACGGTTACCGTATAGGTAGTAGTGCTTCCGGGAGAAACAGTTACCGCTGTAGTAGTTGCGCCTCCGGGTGCCCATAAATAAGTTACTCCTCCTGAAGCGGTTAATGTGGTGCTTTGCCCGTTGCAAATAGTGGTAGCTGCTGAAATGGTAGCAGTGGGAACAGGATTAACAGTTACGGTAACATTTGCGGTATTAGAACAACCCAGCGCACTGGTGCCGGTTACAGTATAAGAAGTGTTGCTTGTGGGACTCACCGTTATGGATGTTGTGGTTGCTGTTGTGTTCCATAAATAAGTTGCTCCACCGGAAGCGGTGAGTACGGTGCTTTGCCCGTTGCAAATAACAGTAGTACCTGATATTGAAACAGTAGGCAAAGCATTTACAGTTACGGCAGCAGTTGTTGTGCTGGAACAACCAAAAGCACTGGTGGCAGTAACTGTGTATGTAGTGTTGCTAGTAGGACTCACCGTTATGGATGCTGTGGTAGCACCTCCCGGTGCCCATAAATAAGTTGCTCCTCCAGAAGCTGTCAATGTGGTACTTTGCCCGTTACAGAGAGTGGTGGTGCCCGATACTGAAACAGAGGGAAGAGGATTAACAGTTACAGTAATTGTGGAGTTGGCTGTGCAACCATAAACATTTGTAGCAGTTACAGTGTAAGATGTGTTGCTGCCAGGACTTACTGTTATGGAAGTTGTAGTGGCAGCAGTATTCCATAAATACGTTGCTCCCCCCGAAGCGGTTAATGTGGTGCTTTGTCCGTTACAGATAGTGGTAGTGCCCGAAATGGAAGGTGTTGGCAAAGGGTTAACAGTTACGGTTGCAACGGCATTGCTGTTGCACGACCCTGTAGTAGCAGTAACGGTATAACTAGTGTTGCTTGTAGGGTTCACTGTTATAGAGGCTGTGGTTGCAGTTGTATTCCACAAGTAACTTGTTCCACCTGAAGCAGTCAACGTGGTGCTTTGTCCGTAACAGATAGTGGTAATGCCGGCTATTGAAGCTCCTGTTGAATTGGCAACCACTGTTGCAGTGGAATTGACTAAGCAATTTCTGCTGTCTCTGACAGTAATTGAATAGGTATTTGCATACAAATTGGAAGCAGTCTGTGTGGTCTGAAATCCTGGATACCATTGATATACATAGGGGCCGACACCGCCTGAAGGATAAGTAATGGCAGAACCGTCATTGTTTGTACTGCAACTTGCGTTGGTTGTTCTGATGCTGTCAAACACAAGTGCAGGGCCTGTGCAATATTCTAGCGGACCTTGACTAATGCAACTCATGATGTCACCGTCTGCACTACCGCCTCTAAATATGTTGCTGCTTGCCGCGGGAGTAGAGGTAGGGCTTGTCTGAGCGTAGCATCCCACCGCATTCCCAGCAGCACTTCCTCCTGTAAAAATGCTGTTGTTTACCACTCCCGAAGAAGGTGGATCCGCCTGTGCATAGCATCCTACCACATTTCCGGAAGCACTGCCTCCTGCAAAAATGCTGTTGTTTACAGCAACAGGAGTGAAAGCAGGATCTGTCTGAGAATAACAACCTGTAACATTTCCTGAAGCACTCCCTCCTGTAAATATTTGATTATTGGTTTGGGAATAGGCAACAGGAAACCACAGAAGAGATAAAAAGAATGAAATGATTAAAGTTCTAATCTTCATTTTATTACAGATAACACAACTCTTTAGTTTAAACTTTTTCTACTGCCATTAGCTTGAACGCAATTCACATTCAAAGGTTTCTGTTAATCTATATTCTTATCTAATCTAAGTATCTTAAATACAATAGCAGATAGAGCAAAGATAAGGATAAAAGGAGGATTTTTTTAAAAATTACGAATAACTTATATTCTTATTTAACATGTGTGATGAGTCATTCTTATTCGATCGAGTTTTCTTTTTGCTATGTATAAGCAGGATTATGTGTATTTTTCACTTCTATAATTTGACAGGTATGAAAAAGACAAGTACTGCGCTTTTTGAGTTGATCCATTCACTCACTATGGCGGAAAAGAAGTATTTCAAAATGTTTTCCTCATTTAAAGGGGGAGATAAGAGCTATTTAAGATTGTATGATGCGATAGAGAAACAAGGATCATATAATGAGGAAGCCATTCATGCGACATGCCGCGGACAAAATTTCTTGAGGCATATTTCCGTTGCTAAAAGACGTCTTCATGCTAATATTCTTCGGAGTTTGGAAAATTACCACACCAGTGCGGATATAAATCTGCGCAGTCAGCTTAACAAATCCGAAATTCTTTTACGCAAAGGGCTTTCCGATCAGGCGCTGAAACTATTAAAGACAGCCAAGCCCCTATCCTATCAGCATGAGAAATGGGGGTTATTGATAGAATTATTAGATATGGAAAGAATTCTTTACGTGGCAGAATTGAGGGATATGTCTCATCTGAACCAAGAAAAAAAAGCCGTGTTGGAAAAATTAAGCAATGTTCATGAGTATCAAACAATACACCATGAAATAACCCGCATGGTTTACAAAGCGGGACCCCTGCGCACAAAAAAGGAATTATTGCTTGTTTCAAAACTGATGCGGCATCCTCTTTTGCGCAATTCCAAACAGGCATTATGCGCAGAGGCAAAAACATATTATTATGAAATATGGTCTCAATATTATCGCTTTAAGCGGGACGCTATTAAAGGATACCATACATCAAAAGAACATTGCGAATTTATAAAAACACATTTTCATCAGTTAAAAGATCCGGGGAAAAGACATCTTTTCGCGTTAAATAGTATAGTAATCTTTATTGGGTATCTTTTACCTTTCAAACGTAGTCTGTATGGAGAGATGCAAGAGGTGTTGAAGAAACTCCGCTCTTATCCCCCTATTACCAATGCATTAGTCACATTTTGGGTTGCTTCCTATGTGAATGAATTAAATGCGCTTATGCAGATTGGGGATTTTGAAAAAGTAATTCCGGTTATAAAAGCGATAGAAGAAAATCAAGACCTGTTGAGCCAGATGCCTAGTAGTTTAAGAAATAGTATCTATTACAATATCGCTTACATGAATTTTGGCGCAGACAGATATAACGAAGCATTACGTTGGCTCCAAATCATTGATTGGTCCGCGGGTATATTCCGGCAGGATGTACAAGCAAGTGCACGCCTTCTTTCTCTGCTTACTCACTACGAGTTGCACAAGGATGAACAATTGCTGAATTCATTGAAACGAAGCACCCTGCATTTCCTTTCCACACGCCACCGCCTTTTCAAAGTGGAAGAGGCATTGATGCATTGCCTTCATCAAATTATGGGAAAGGCAATCAGTAAAAAAGAACGCAGTACTGCTTTTCAGGAATTTAAAACAACCTTGCTGAAATTAAGGAAAAATCCGATAGAGAAAATCGCGATGGAAGACTTTGACTTTCTGAGTTGGGTGGAGAGCAAAATTCAGAATAAAACTTTTGCGGAGATAGTGAGAAAGAAAGTGAAACGTATTGCAAAGAAAAATAATTACACCAATTGATCTGCGAATCATTATGGAAAGAAGTTGGTTGTAATTATTTTTTTTACATGCACAGTAGTTTTTCTACTGCTTGCCTATCAGTGAAACATATCCTTTCATCGAAGGGAATTCTGTTCCGTCAGCTTTCGTAGCATGCACGATGTAATAATATGTTCCGTCAGAAGTTTTATTCCCGCTTTTACCTGTTCCATCCCAACCCTTCCATGTTTCTCCACTGGTAGTGCCCCATTTATAAACTTCTTCTCCCCACCGGTTGAAGATTGTTATCTGCATGGTAGTAGCATTCTTGGCTATAATAGGTTTAAATAGATCGTTGGTGCCGTCCTCATTTGGTGTAAACACATTAGGGAACTCTAAGCCGGAAATGGAACTAACTTTAATAAAATGTATTGTAGTATCTGTACAGCCATTCGTGCTTAATGCTATTAATTTTACTGTGTATTCTCCTGCTTGTGTATAGGTTGTTGTAGGGGAATTGGAAGTAGAGCCGGTTCCATTACCAAAGTTCCATTGATAGGACAGGGATTCGGTGCTTGCATTTGCAAATGCTACATCAAGAGGAGATTCTCCCTCCGCAGGTGTTGGTGTAAATAAGGCAGAAGGTATTTTTATGTCTGCAATTGTTACATTGTTTGAAATAGCGGTACATCCATTATTATCTGTTGCAGTAACAAAATATATTCCTGCCGAAAGATCAGTAACACTTTGTGTTGTTCTTGTAGGCGTTGTATTCCATGAATAAGTATAGGGTGATGTTCCTCCTGTGGTAACAGTAACTGTTGCAACGCCAAACTTATTATTACAATTTGCATCTGTACTGCTTAGTTGCGTGGATAATGGATTCGGTTGTGTTAGGGTTATTGTAGATATTGCAGGACAACTGCCTGTTATATCAGTTACAGAAACAGAATAAGTACCTGCCTTCAGTCCTGTTGCAGTAGCCGTTTGCCCTCCTTTCGGAGTCCAGGAATAAGTGTAAGGACCTGTGCCGCCTAAAGGAGTTGCAACAACAGTCCCATTACTATCTCCATTACATTTTATGTTAGAAGATAGGGAAGTGGCAACCGGAAAATTTCCGTTACCGGCTACTGAACCAATCGTTACTGTTTTTGTAGACATTCGGCATCCTGTAGCATCCATTACGGTAACAACATAGGTTCCTTGCCCTAAACTTGTTGCTACAGCACTGCTACCGACATTGGGTGACCAGGTGTAGATATAGGGAGCTTGCCCACCGATGGGTGTAACAGTAGCGCTTCCCACATGTTTTCCGCAGGTATCAGGCTTGGAGATAATCGTAAGCGCAAAAGGAGTTTGTCCAATCGTAACAGTAACACTGTCTTTTGATGTTCTGCAAGAACCGGAAGTTCCGGTTACAACATAGTTTGTCGTTACGGATGGAGATGCAGTTACGGTTGAACCGGTAGTCGTGTTTAAACCGGTTGCCGGTGACCATGTATAGTTTATTGCATTCGTGGCAGAAAGTGTTGTAAAATCTCCGGGGCACATGGTTGTTGCTCCTGTGGCATGCACCGCAGGAACAGAAGATTTTATTTTAGAGAGAAATACACCGGAATCAAAGAGGTATGCACCTAAGTTATTCCCAACATCAGCAATAACAATGATTACGTGATAAGAAACACATGGAGTAACCTTAGCTTGTGCAGTTAAAGGAACGGTAAAGCCATTGTAAGTAATTGTGCTGTCATTTTTAGCAATAAAATCGTTATCTATATAATAGTTATTATGACAACTTCCGGGGCAAAAACCAGGTGGCCAGCCATTAATATTGTCAATATTAACAGGAAGGTTTGTCCCTGGAACTAAAGCAATATTGGTGTTAGTGTAATTTCCTCCTGAAGGATTAGGTCCGCTGATGAAAAACCCAAACATATCTATAAATTGTGTGAATTCCCAACCGGAACCATCTGCGGCTCCATAATATTCATCAGATCCGAATACGTATTGAATTTGAAGTGTATCGCCCATAGGAATAATGTCGAATTCAATGCGGCAGGCATCAACAGTTCCTTTTCCTGAAATGGCCGTAAGGATACTATCTCCGGGAGCCAGCAAAACGTTAGATGCCGATTGACCAGCTATTCCATTGACAGAAACAGCCCTTCCGGAAGTAAGAAGTACTCCTTGGGAAATACCTATGTTAGTGGATGTTCCATTCGTAAAAATTCCTGATGCTCCTGCAGGACACTTCATAACAACATTGCTAACCGCATTTCCAGACTCTACCAGTTTGGCAATGATCTGGGAAATGGTGGCATTGGTATCTATATTTAATTGTGCTTTTGATACGTGGGGAAAAATACTAAGCAGAGGAATTAAAAATAAAATACAGAAGCTGTTTTTTCTAGCGGTTTTGTTGAATGCCATCTGCATGGTGTTTGTTCAGTTTTAGAAATATTATCTTCAGAATAAATTATTTGGAAATATAATTCAGGTATTAAAGATAGATTTTTTATGTCCGTTCTATTATTTACTAAGTAAGGATATAGTTAAGAAATAATTTTCATATTTCGAGTCGTGTATCCTGAAAATCTATTTAAATAACAATATCGCAATTTGTAGGGGGTGACAGAAAAGATTGGTCAATGATTCCCCGACTGTTTTGTGTGTTTACCTTACCAAGGTTACGTATCCTTTAATGGTAGTTTCTCCCAGCTTGGCAACGTAAAAATAGGTGCCGTTTGCTGCCTGCTTGTTGTCTTTTTTATTGTTTCCATCCCAGCAGTTATCTGCCCCTAGGGATTCAAAAACCTTAACTCCCCATCGGTCAAATACTTCAAGGTAGAGGCATTCTCTGATCATGAAAGCGGTATCAGGTGTAAGCGTGAAGCATTCATTCTTACCATCGTCATTTGGAGTAAATATGTTTGACATGCCAACATCTGATGAACCTATGGCTCCAATCACAATTCCGGTTGAAAGCGTATCCTTGCAGGGAGGCCTTTCAGCTATGAGAGTAACAACAAAAGTTCCGCTGGCAGGAAATGTATGAGAAGGGTTTAGCTCCGTGCTTGTTGTTTGATCGCCAAAATTCCAGGTATAGTTGTTTGCCTGAGTGCTTATGTTTGTAAACTGCACGGAGATTCCCTCACAAGAAATATTCTGGGTAGCAGTAAAGACTGCACTGGGTTGAATGGATGCAGCAACATTCACAGTGGTTTGCGCGGTGCATTTGTTAGCGTCAGTAACCATAACCGTATAAGTTCCGGCAGAAAGATTTGAAATGGAGGATATAGTTTGCGATCCCTGAGACCAGGTGTAAGTGAAAGGAGCAGTGCCGCTTGAGGTAGATGCCGTAATGCTTCCATTTGCACTTGTTCCGCAGCCGGAGCTTGATGAAGTTGTGCTTAATGTTACAGGCGCAACAGGTGGAGGAACAGTGGCAGTATTTTGTGAACTGCAGCCATTTGCATCGGTCACTTTAACCGTATAAGTTCCGGCAGTTAATCCGGTAGCTGTTCGGGTGGTTTGTGTCGGACTTGAGTTCCATGAATACGTAGGAGATCCGGTGCCTCCCGAAACAACAGTAACAGTTGCCGTTCCTACAGGATGGTCGCAATAAGCGGTGTCTGTTTTAGTTGTGAGAACTATAGCGTTGGGTTCAGTAATGCTAACACTGTCTTTTTTCTGGCAGCCATTTGCATCTCTAATAGTTATTATGTGTTTTCCTGCATTTAATCCGGTAGCTGTTTTGCTGGTTTGTACAGGATTTGTGTCCCATGAGTAAGTATAATTTGGCGTTCCTCCGGTAGGAGTTGCAATAGTAGCGGTTCCATTGTTTTTTCCAAAACAGGTAGCATTTGTTGATGTTGGTGAAGGAACAGTAAACCCGGACAGAGAGGCAACAGTAACAGTACTTGTATTGGAACAAAGATTATTACTGACGGTTACTGTATAAGTTCCGGCAGCTAATCCGGTGGCTGCAGATGTAGTTTGCCCATTGCTCCATAAATAAGTAAATGATCCTGCTCCTGTAGTAGCAGTAGCCGTTCCATTGTTAGAATTACAGGCAGCAGGGGTGGAAGCCATGCTGAGGTTAAAAGGAGTGGAGAGTGTAACATCTATGGTGTCAGATACAACACCGCAGTTGACGCCTGTTTTTTTTACCCAATAGGTGCCTGCTGAGTTTACGCTAATGCTTTGTGTTGTTGCAGTTGTGTTCCATAAATAGGTATCCCATCCGGTACCTGCATCAAGGGGATAAGAATTTGCACAAGCAGAAACAAGTAAATGTGCAGGGGGAGTATATGGAAGCATTAAGCTCTGAATAAATGTAGGAAGTCCATAATAAGAATCTTCAAGATAATCACATCCAACGGATGGAGTAACCCCTAAGAAAACTGCACCTGATTGATACCCACAGGCAAGTCCGGCAGCGTTGGGTGTATTGATTGCATCCAAAGATTCAAAACAATTATTTGGTGAGGCCGCAATATAAATCTTTCCATCGTTAGCAAGTTGTAGACCCCAAATAACATGTGGTGTTTGTATTAATGTTTTGGAAGCAATAATAGCAGCAGCACCGCCCGCATTTAAATCGTATTGATATATTTTATTGTCTTTTGGAATAGAAACATATAATTTGCTTCCATCAGGAGAAAACTCTGCGCCATAAGGTCCTTCATTGCCGCTTGCAGGAGGAAGATAGTCGCTAAATATGGGCTGGGATAAAACCCCGGTTGCATTGTTAAAATCAAAAAGTTCCACCTTGTTAATGGGCGCATCTACATTCACGGCAAGTCTTTTTCCATCAGGGGATAATTTCATGTGTCCTCTTGTTCCATCGTTTGGATAGTTATCAGTATGCACAACCCCTGAGTGCGTAATAACAGGAGATTGAATACCATTGCATGTTGCCAGGTAAGCGTAAAACGCATCGCTGTGATACTTATGTACTACAATCCAAACATCTACTCCATTGGCATGCCTTACCGCTGTTACCTTTTCAGATGCAGTATCTAATAAATGTACATTCTTTGTAGCAATAGGAATATCTCCTAATCCTCCGTTCTGGGTCATGTCAACAATAGAATAAGCAACCCCTGAGTATGTTTGGATCTGCCCATTAAATGGAGTTAATCCTAATTGAGCAGCTACAGTGAAAAGATAATATTGATTTGGATTTCCGGGTATAGGAACAATAACTCCTGATTCTGTGGATGATTCATGCCCTAACAGACCAGTCCCATTGGGCATTACTGTGTTGTTTTTATTCCATACGGTTCTTCCATCGGTATAAAAAAGAGTTTGTCCGGTTGTTTTGTCACAAATAGAAGCACAACCTTCCCTCGTAACCATCCTACTCCCTGCTATTGCTACAGGTGTTCCGGAGGAAAAATCCAATGCTGCCCAGATGCCAAAATGCCAAATATTGGTTTCTTTTTGAGGAACCTGAGCAAAAATTTGCAGAGTAAAAAGATGGGTTATGAGTAAAAATAACAGGTGCCTTTTCATAAATAGAGGGTGTCAATTCAAGATGATATAAAACTCATAATGGTTGCATTTCTTTTTGAGGCGACAAATGTAATTGTATTTATATGCTTCATCAAATTCATATTCCATTCCTCCTTTATCTTTTCTTCGCTGATAAGCATTTGCTGCCATATTGCAATTGCACACGATTAAGATCAGTAAAGCTGAACGAAGAGAAGCCAAATCCTGATTAAATATAAAACTCCTCTCACTTATTCCTTGATCAAGCGCAGAGAAGAAACACCCTTGTCGGTTGTCAACTGTACAAAGTAAACTCCTTTAGGTAAAGTTTCAATGTTGACTTTTGTTTCTTCATCTTTTATTTTGGCACTTAAAATTTCGTTTCCTAAAATATCTGTCAGGCTGAGCGATTGTAAGTTTATTGCATCGTTTGTATTTCTGATCATGAAGTAGGCGGAAGCAGGATTGGGATATAAGGAGAAATAGTCGCTTGGTACAGTATGCTCTTCTATTCCCACGATTTCAGATAACAATCGCTTCCAGGCTCCGGCACCTTGAGTTCCTGCAAACAGGTAGTTTCCGTTTATGACTAATTCAAGAATCATTGTATTTGTTAAGCCGGTATTTACTGCAGTCCATGTGTTTCCGTTGTTGGTGGATAAAAAGACACCTCCGCTTCCTGGGGTATATCCATCAGTAAGCCCTGCAAAAACATTAGTTCCGCTAAAGGCGAATGTTGTAACACCTTGTGATAAATTACCATTAGCCCAATTCCATGTATTACCATTGTCGGTGGATAAATACACGCCATTTAAAGTTCCTGCAAAAATATTGCTTCCGCTTATTGCAATGGTATTGATAGATTTACCTGACAATATCTGAGTCCAAAGCCCTCCATTGTTGGTAGATAAAAATATGCCTCCGGTAGTGCCTGCAAAAATATTGCTCCCGCTTATGGTGAGTGATGTAACAGTAGTGCTTGTCAAACCGTTATTCATTGCAGTCCAGTTGTTGCCATTGTTGGTGGATAAGAAAATGCCTCCCCCGGTAGTTCCGGCAAAAATATTGCTTCCACTTACAGCTAAGGTATGAACAGCTTTATTTGTCAAACCTGTATTTATCGGAGTCCAATTGTTTCCATTGTCGGTAGATAAAAACACTCCATATGCACTTGTTCCTGCAAAAATATTGTTCCCGCTTATGGCTAATGCATAGACGTAGTTAACTGTTGTTGTCAAACCTGTATTTTTCGCAGTCCATGTATTTCCATTGTCAGTAGATAAAAATATGCCGTTGCTTTTAGTTCCCGCATACATATTGCTTCCGCTTACGGCAAAACAAATTACAGTTGAAGAGGAAGGCAAACTGGTTTGCTGCCATTGGGCATTTGAGATGTTGGTAGTCCATGTGCCGATAACTGTCAGGACTGGAAGTATTAGTTTTTTCATATTGATTTGGTTTTAAAGTTGGTTTAACAACAAGTTTTTATTCAAAGTATAGCTCTAACAGTCAAACATTATTAATCCTTAACGCACCTCACGGTGCATCCAATCATCTTTAAATTATTATTGGAGTATAAATACGCGCTATTATTAGTTATGGCTCTGTAATAAGCGTAATTTGTACTCACCGCGGAGGAAGTCCAAAAGAAACAAAAGTTGCCAATGAAGTTAAATTGTCCGGTAAAATATCGGTAACCACCCGGGAGCGCTGTAAAACCGGTTTCATTGGTGGCTCCGGTATTTGGACTAAGCCAATGAGCAGTTCCTGTTTCTTTCAGTTTGCCACCGGATATACTGTCTGCTCCAAGATAAGTTGCAAGTGTTGCCCATTCTGCATCGCTTGGTATATGCCAGCCTGTTGGGCAAAGGTTGCGGCTGTCAACCACTGTGTACCAGTTGTATAAACGACCATAAGTATTTAAATTATTCGTGTCATTATTGTAGCTGCACCATGCACCTGTTCGGGCATCCATCCATGCTATACCATCCGTTAAATTGGGTATAGGAGTGCCATCGCGGTAATGGGTTACTTTCAGATTTTCTGTCATCCATTCCTGTGTGCCTATGGTTACGGTTTTGTAAACATTTCCGTCAATATCTGTTACTGTATTTTGCAGTGTGGTAAACGAAAAGGTGCTTCCATAAGCCGTGCCTGCATTATTTGTGGCGTATGCTCTCGCATAATAGGTTGTATTGGCGGTCAATCCGGTTATTGCGCTTGTAAAATTTCCGGTTCCTGTGCCATCGGTTGTTTTATTATCTCCTGTGGTTGGTGTTTGTCCTGTACTCCAGCACACGCCTCTTGCTGTTATTTCGGCTCCGCCATCAGATGTAATATTACCACCGCATTGTGCTGCTGTTTGTGTTATTGCAGATATTGAAGCAGTGCTTAATACAGGTACTGACGAAGGAGTACTTTTGTCTTTTTTCTTACAACCTTCATTTAATAATACAACTATCATTAAGCTAAGGACAAACAGGTTGCAGATAATGTAAGAGAGTGTAGATTTCATTTGAAATTAGTTTTAGTTTATATTTATAATTTTCCTTTTGAATATTGTATCTCCGAGTGTGAAAATTGAAATTGTCAGATATGAGTTTATTCAATTATTAGTTTCCCTGTGCCTATTATCTGTTTTTCATTTTTTATCTGGTACAAATAAATTCCATTAATCAAAATCCCTCTTTGAATAGTAACCGGCTGTGAATCAGTAATAGAAAAACGCATCACTTCCTGCCCCATCAAAGTATAAACTTTCAGTTCTGCACCTTTCAATTCCGTGTTGGTTTTAATAGTGGCAGCAGAGTGAAATGGATTGGGGTACACCTGAATAAGATTATCATCTCCATGCCATTCAACTATATCAGTAGTAGAAAAGGATATTTTCGCCATAAAAAAATCATCATTCCCATTGGTCGAAAAAGGAGTGCTGTCAAAAAAAATAGTAGAACTCCAAAAATCTCCTGTTATATACACGCCTCCGCTGGTATCGGCAGCGATGCCTGTTCCTTTCTCATCTCCTGCTCCTCCCGCGCTTTTTGCCCACAGCGCATTTCCGCTTGTATCGCATTTAACAACTATAATGTCGGAATAACCGGTGAGGTTTGTAAGTTGTATGCTGTCGAAAGCCATGCTTGTGCCTTTGTAATACCCTGTCAGGTATAAATATCCTTTCCCATCAAGAGTGATGCTTTTGCCATAATCGTCTCCTGTTCCTCCAAAATTTTTGCTCCATACAAGATTTCCGATAGAATTGTATTTCAGAATAAAAATATCATATCCTCCAAGATTTGTTATGATGGTGCTGTCTATTAAATAATTACTCCAGTACTCTCCTGTAACATATACATTTCCGCTATTATCGGCAGTGAGGCTTCTTCCGTATTCAAAAGCTCTTCCTCCAGCACTTTTTGCCCACAATACATTACCATTGGGATCATATTTTGCTGTAAAAATATCTACTGTTGTTCCCTTCCTGCTATTTAGCGTAAAACTCCCAAAGGTACTTGATCCCAAAAAATACCCCGTCATGTAAATGTTTCCGTTTGTATCGGTGGCAATAGACATACAATCATCATTTTGAGTTCCTCCTATATTTTTTGCCCACAATACATTACCATCGCCATCATACTTCACGGTAAAAATATCAAAAGTGCCTCCCGCAGAATTACTATTCGTCAAGGTGAAATTTCCAAAAGTTATGGATGTGCCGTTATAATCGCCTGCCAGATACACATTACCACTTTTGTCAGCGGCAATACCATACGCTCCTTCACCGGCACTTCCTCCCGCACTTTTTGCCCACAGCGGATTTCCATTGGCATCGTATTTGGCAATGAAAGCATCAAAATTTCCGGCATTCGTCAGCGTGGTATTTCCAAAGGGGAGGCTCTGGCTTGAAAAATTCCCTGCAACATATACATTTCCATTCCCATCTATTGCAATATTTTTAACATGTTCTTCGCTGGTTCCTCCTATACTTTTTGCCCAAAGGGCATTTCCATGTGAATCATATTTTACAAGAAAGATATCGCCCAGTCCTGCGTTTGTTAAAGTGATTGTTCCAAATGTAATTCCGTTGAAACCCCTGTAATATCCTGCCGCGTACACATTCCCTTTTGCATCTGTAACTACACTTGCACCATAGTCATCATCATACTCTCCTGAGGTTTTAACCCATTCCCAGTTGGGTGTTTGGGCTGCACAGTTTAAAGATTCAAGTTGAATGTGTAACGAAATGCCCGTCAATGCGAGAAAAATAATTTTGCTGATCTTCTTCATGATGATTATGGTTTTATATTTTTTTCTTTTAAAAGCTCCCTTTCTCCTACATATATCCAAGCCGCAATAACAAATATTGCAAAGGCGCTGAGGCAAATAATGCCAAGCATCATTTAATGCGGCATCCATTTAAAGGTTCTTGGAGTAACAGAAATTAGCTTCTCCCTTTTTTGCTTGCGTTTTACGGTTGATTTTTTATTTGCCCCTCCCATATCCTCTCCTGTCTGAATCTTGATTTTCTTGATTATAGGATTTCTTGATCTTAATATCATGATAATCTTTTAAGAAGCCCCCGACCCCCCCCCCCCCCTCTAACTCCCCCAAAGGGGGGACACATTAAGCCTTCCCCCTTTGGGGGACAGGGGGCTTGGTGTTTCTTTTTATATAACAAAGTTCGGTCAAAGAAGCGGTGCAGGAGGAATAACTTATCTTGTTATATAAGGTATATGATTTAGCATGCTTATTCAGACTAATCTGCTTTTCTGCTATGTATAATTAGAATTATTACTACCTTTCCTCTTTGTATAACTAAGTGTTATGAAAAAGACAGGAACTGATCTTTTCGAGTTGATCCATTCACTCACGATGGCTGAAAAGAAGTATTTCAAAATGTTTTCTTCCCTAAAGGGCGGAGATAAAAGCTACCTGAAATTATACGATGCAACAGCAAAACAACATACTTATAATGAGGATGCCATTCGCAGCGCCTGCCACGGACAAAAGTTTTTGCGCCATCTTTCTGTTGCTAAAAGAGATTTGCATACTAATATTCTCCGGAGTTTGGAAAATTACCACAGCAGTGCGGATATAAACCTGCACAGCCGGCTCAGAAAAGTCGAAATCCTTTTGCGCAAAGGGCTGACTGCGCAGGCATTGAAGCTGTTAAAGGAAGCCAAGCGGATTGCCTATCAGCATGAGCAATGGGAGATGCTGATGGAAATATTGGTCATGGAAAGAACTCCTTACGCGACACTGGATATATTGACGATACCTCATCTGAACGAAGAAATGGAAAGCGTGCTGAAAAAGATAAACAGCATTAAAGACTACCGGAAAATACACCTTGAGATAATACAGCGGTTTCAGAAAGCGGAATTCATGCGCACAAGAAGGGAGAAATCATTTATTGAAAAACTGATGCAGCACCCTCTTTTGCGCAATTCCAATCAGGCATCCTGCGCAGAAGCAAAAGCATATTATTATGATATATGGTCTCGTTACTATCTTTTGAAGCGGGATATTATTAAAGGGTATAAAACATTAAAGGAGCAATGCGAATTTATAGAAACATATTTCCATCAGTTAAGAGACCCGGAGAAGAAACATCTGGCCGCCTTGAATCTCTCGGTGATCTTTATGGGATACCTTTTGCCTGATAACCGAAATATATATAGCGAGATGCAGGAGGTGTTGCACAAAATTCGCAGCTACCCGAATATTTCCAGTTCGCTCAAGGAAGAATTATGGATATATTCTCACGTCAATGAATTGAATGCATACGTAATGGCGGGTGATTTTGAAAGAGTATATCCTGTTTTGAAAGCCATAGAAGGAAGTGAAGATATAGTAAATCAAGCTCCTGTTTTTACACGGATCATGCTCTATTCTAATATCGCCTATTTGCTTTTTGGCGCAGGTAACTATACCGAAGCATTACGCTGGCTCAGAAAAGCCATTGATCAGCCGGCAGGTGCGCTCAGGGAGGATGCGCAAGCGGGCGCGCGCATGCTCTATCTTCTCATCCACTACGAATTGCACAAGGACGATGAGCAAATGCTGGATTCATTGAAACGAAGCACTCAGCATTTTCTCTCCACACGCCAACTCTTCTTCAAAGTAGAAAAGGCATTGATGCATTGCATGCGTCAAATCATAGGCAAACCCATTAGCAGAAAAGAACGCAGTGCTGCGTTTAAAGCATTTAAAACAACTTTGGTGCAACTGAGAAAAAATCCGTTGGAGAAAGCGGCAATGGAGAACTTTGACTTTCTGAGCTGGGTGGAAAGTAAAATCCAGAATAAAACTTTTGCAGAGGTGACGAGGTTACGCCATAGAATGGATTCGTAAGGTGAGGAGAAGACACACTGGTTATCGTTCCCCATCCATCCAATTCTTCAGCAGAAAGATCATCCACAGCAGATTGCCGTTATCTTCTTTTCCGCTGTTGTTATCTTCTGCCAGTTTGCGGATGAGTTTGGTGTTCAATCCAAAATCAGATGCGTAAAGCGATTCTAATTTTGGTTCGAAGGATTTTTCCTTGAACCATTCTCTCAACGGAATGGCGAATCCTTTTTTAGGAGCGCGGAGCAGGGCAGGAGGCAATCTTTTCCCTATGGTATTTCTCAGCACGCTTTTCCGTTCATATCCTTCCATTTTTATATCGCGGTGTACTCTTGACATGAATTCTACCAAGCGGTGATCCAGAAATGGAACACGGGTCTCGAGCGAAGCCGCCATGCTCATTCTATCGACTTTTGTTAGGAAATCATCCGGCAGCAAAACTTTGAACTGAAAAAACATGAGCTGATAAAACGGATGCTTCACTTTGTATTTTGAAAAGAAATCGCTCATGAAATCTGCGAGCTTGATTTGTTTTTCAGGATGAGAAATAATTTGCTTTACCAACTCCGGCTTACACCATGATTTTGCCATCAGGCGGTCGCTGAACGTTTCGTTGGAAAAAGATAATGCCCGTGCGACTTGTTTTATTTTATGCCGATTATCTCCCTTGAATAAATTTCCTGCGGAAGAAACCATTCCAGGCAATCGGCTTCTTAAAAAGAAAGGAAGCTTTTGATATTGTTCCGCAAATTTTTCCACCATGTTTGAATTGTATCCCGAAAGAACCTCATCCCCGCCATCGCCTGTTAAAACCATTTTTACTTTTTGCGCTGCTATCTCAGATACTTTTCCGGTGGGCAATGCCGATGAATCTCCAAACGGTTCGTCAAAATGATGCATTACTTTTTTAATCGCTTCATCAAAGGAATTAGGTTCGATCATGTATTCGTGATGGTCGGTCTTGAATTTTTCTGCCGCCATCGCAGCGAGCTTGCGTTCGTCAAACATTTTTTCCTTGAACCCGATGGTGAAAGTTTTTACTTTCTCTTTGCTTATCTCGCTCATCAGCGCCACAATGCCTGCCGAATCCAATCCTCCGCTCAAAAAAGCTCCGTAAGGGACATCGCTTCTCATTCGTATTCTCACAGAATCTTTTAACAGACTTTCAAAAGTTTCATAGACTAATTTTTTGTCCGAGATCATATTCTCTTCGTCAATCTCCGGCAGATCCCAGTATTTTTTTTCCTGAACTGAATTTGGAGTAACGATTAAATAATGTCCGGCTTGCAGCTTGGAAATATTCTTGTAAAAAGTATAAGGCGCAGGAATATATCCGAGCGTGAGGTAAAGCTCCGTCAGTTCGAGATTGGGAATTTTCGGAATGCCGTAAGCAAGAATGCTTTTAATTTCCGAGCCGAAAAGCAACGTGTTATCGTGAGTGGAATAGAACAGGGGTTTCTCGCCAATCCTGTCTCTGGAAATAAAGAGTTGATTTTTTCTTTCATCCCACAGCGCAAACGCCCACATTCCGTTCAGTTTGTTCTGGCAATCGGTTCCCCATGTTTCGTAAGCGCGAATGATTACTTCTGTATCGGAGTTGGTGAAGAATTTGTAGCCTAAGTTTTTTAATTCCTCTTTCAGTTCAACGTAATTGTAAATCTCTCCGTTAAAAACAATCGCAATGCTTTTATCTTCATTAAACATCGGCTGATCACCGGTGGAAAGATCAATGATAGATAATCTGCGATGACCAAGCCCGATATTATTTTTGATATAAAATCCTTCTCCATCCGGACCGCGGTGCGCCAGACTATCCGCCATTTTTTTCAATAGCGATTCATTCACGCTGCGTGAAGTATCAAAATGAAATATGCCTGCAATGCCGCACATGGTTGTTTGCTTGAATGCTGTACAAAGATACAGCTAAGATTTTACTGAGGATGGTTTAGGAAACAATTCAATCCAGACTGACAGTAAAATGCTCATGTTAATGACTGTTTCTTTTAAGTCCCATAAAACCTAATATTATGTCCCATCCTTGTCCAGGAGGAATATGAAAAATGTTCATGTCGTTCGTAGGTTTTATAGTTTCTGTAACAACATATTCGGGTAATGTATGGTTGCGAGCATTCACATAAAAACAATAAAGCATTCCTCCAATCATAAATACAAACATTGAGTGACCGTCTTTTGTTCTACGTCTTTGTGGTTGAGCAATTATATCTTTTGACATAGATTTGTCGTTAACAAAAGTCATAAAGAAGATTGGATAGTCTGATGCCTCTCCTGGGTTTCCTTCATAAATCATTTTTCTAATTATCTCCTCATGTGGTCCAAGTGAAATCTCGCTGAAGAGTGGTCGTGATGAAATACTTGAACGCCATAAAACTGATAAAAGAAAAATTTTGAATTTTTTATAACTAATGTTTTTACAACCAGTAAATTTTACTCCGTGTTGGTTTTCATAATTTTCACAAGTCGGGCATTCATTTGCAGGTAGTTCACCACCATAGATAGCTTTGCTTGCGTAGTCTTCATAACTGCCAAGTAATTTATTGTCGCAGTCTGCACAAAGAAGTCCGTTTTCATACTCTCCAGATGAAGGTCTTTTTATTCGTTCTTGTCCTTGTAGTTTTGCATAGGGACTAAAAACATATATTTTATGTTTGTTGTCAAATAAGTCCTGATACATGAATTCAGGAATGATGTGTGATTTTCCGATTAGTTGTTTGTCTTGCAAGCATAGTTTACATTTCGCCATTGTGTCCTTTGAATTTGTTACCAAACTTGTTATACTCCATCACAAACATAAGCATATCAAATTAATCTGCTGAGAGTCGATTCAGCTTAACTGTGTACTCCTCTTTCATATTTACATTTATCTTTGCTTGCCTGAGGATTCCAGTTAATTTATTCGGAGATAGAAATTCCTATGAAAAAATATTTTTCTTTTCTTTTGGTGTGTATTTCCTTCATCTCGTTTGGACAGGGGCGTGGAGAGGGTTCCTATTTCCAGCAGGAAGTCAAGTATAAAATAAACGTAAAGCTGGATGATATCAAGCATGAGTTTGCTGCCGATGAAAGCATGGAGTACATTAATAATTCTCCCGATGAACTTTCATTTATCTGGTTTCATCTCTGGCCCAACGGATACAAGAATAACAACACTCCTCTTGGCAAACAATTGATTGAAGAAGGCAACAGGAATTTTTATTTTGCTGAAGCAAAAGACCGCGGGTACATTGACGGATTGGATTTTAAAGTGAACGATCAGCCCGTAAAAATGGAATACGGTACAAGCATTGATATGTGCAAAATTTATCTGAACGAACCTCTCAAGCCCGGAGGAAAAATAACTATCACCACACCCTTTCATGTAAAAATCCCCATTGGAGTTTTTTCGCGTCTCGGTCATATCGGTCAGCAGTATCAGATCACACAATGGTATCCAAAGCCCGCGGTGTATGATAAATACGGATGGCATCCGATTCCGTATTTGAATCAGGGAGAATTTTATTCCGAGTTCGGAAGTTTTGATGTGTTCATCACGATCCCAAAAAATTATGTGGTGGGTGCGACAGGCGATTTAGTGGATGGAGAAGCCGAAACAGAATGGCTCAGCAAAAAAGCGGAAGAAACCAATGAGATGACACGAATCCCGCGCGACACCACTTTTCAGCCTTCTTCTTCCGAAATTAAAACGCTTCACTATCATCAGGAAAAAGTGCATGACTTTGCCTGGTTTGCCGATAAAAGATATTATGTAACAAAAGCGGAAGTGGAGCTTCCGTATTCGAAAAGAAAAGTTACAACATGGGCGATGTTTACGGGAACTGAAGCGCGCATCTGGAAAAATTCCGCTCAATATGTTGCTGATGCAATTTATTATTATTCAAAATGGAATGGCGATTATCCCTACAACCACGCAACGGCTGTGGATGGCGCGCTGAGTGCCGGAGGCGGAATGGAATATCCGAACATCACGGTGATTGGAAAAACCGATGACACGCTCATGCTGGATCGCGTGATTGCGCACGAGGTCGGACACAATTGGTTTTACGGAATGCTCGGCTCGAACGAACGCGAGCATGCCTGGATGGACGAAGGAATTAACTCCTTTAATGAGAACAGATACATGGATACAAAATATCCGCCTGAGAAAACAGGAATCGTTTCCACTCTGCAAATGCAGGGAATAAATATCGGGAAGCTGCTTGGCGTGGAGGATCTGAGTGAAAAATATCTTTTCGATCTGGGATATCGTTTTAATGCCGTTCAGAAATTGGATCAGCCCGTTGACATAACTTCAAGTGAGTACACCACCACAAATTATGGGACTATCGTTTATGGAAGAACAGCTATTCTTTTTGATTATCTCAGAGCGTATCTTGGAGATACCGTGTTTGACAAATGCGCGCAGAAATATTTTGAGGATTGGAAATTCAAGCATCCTTATCCCGAGGATGTTAAGCAAGTTTATGAAGAAGTTTCTGGAAAGAAATTGAGTTGGTTCTTTGATGATATGATTCCGACAACAAAACAGATTGATTATAAAATTTGTTCAGCGAAATTAGGCGATCGCATGATTGGCTCTGAGCCGAGATTAGAAATTTCTCCCAATTTCTTTACATCTATAAAAGTGAAGAATAAAGGAAAGATTAGTTCTCCATTTAGTATTTCAGCAGTGAAGGACGGAAAAGTAATTTTCACCCAATGGTATGACGGATTTGTAGGAAATAAAAATTTAAGCTTTACATCTACTACAGATTGTGACTACCTGAAAATAGACGCACAAAATGTAATGCCTGACATCAATCGTCAGAACAATATACTGAAGATGCGCGGGCTTTGCAAAAAGACAGAACCCTTTCAACTCAAAATGTTTGGTGTGCTGCATAACACGGATAAGACGCAGCTTTTTTGGTCACCCGTGATCGGATGGAACAATTACAACAAGTTCATGCTGGGTGTGGCAGTATACAATAATCTTTTGCTGGAGAAAAAACTGGAATGGGTTGTAATGCCGATGTATGGTTTCGGAAATAAAGATCTGGCAGGCGGTGCGAGTGCGCATTATAATATTCATCCGGATAAAATATTTCAGACCATACGTTTTGGTGTGAATGCGGAAATATATTGCTATAGCAATGACCCGCTTCAAAATCTTGACTTCAACAAGATCACTCCGGAACTTACGCTTGAGATAAAGAAAAAACATTTGAGAAGCACTTTGAAACAAACTATTGCTATTCGTCAGCTGAATATCATGAAAGATGTTGCTGCCTATGATAGTACCTATGTTTCTTCATTCCAATATGACACTGCTCGTGTTGTCATTAATGATTTTACCTACCTGCTTGATAACTCACGGAAGATAAATCCTTACAATGTTGCGCTGAATGTTCAGCAGGGAGAAAACTTTGTGAGGAGTTCCATTACGGCAAATTATCAGGTGACATTTAAGGAAAATAAAAAAGTATTGGATGTTCGATTCTTTGCAGGAGAATTCGTTGATAATAAAAATTTGGCTGATGGAAATTTATTTTTCAACGCAAGTGGAGCAACAGGATCGCATGATTACATGTACGATAACGTTTTTCTCGGCAGATCAGAGAGGAGCGGATTTTTATCTCACCAGTTTGCGGAAACAGAAGGCAATATGAAAGTGTATACTCCGCTGGGCAGGTCAAATACATGGCTTGCATCTCTTAATCTGAAATGCCCGATGCCTGGAAAAATTCGATTTAAATTATTTGCTGATATCTCTGTAATTCCTAAGGATGCTGCACTTAAGCAAACTACGTTGTATGATGCAGGAATTTACCTTCCCATCATAAAGGGGTATGTAGAAGTGTATTTTCCATTGTTGATGTCAAAAGATATCAGGGATGTATTTTATGCAAATAATACTGATCTAAAGAATCCTACGCCTAATAATCCGGATCCTGATATGGTAAAAAGATTAACAAGAATGATTCGTTTTACTTTTAATATTCATAAGCTGAATCCGTTCGAGTTGGTTAGAAATATATCTTTGTAAATCCCCGAAAAACGAATTTGTCCGAACAATACGAAATGAAACAGCCGGAAGTCAGAAAGAAAGACTTATTGTATCCTGAATTGAGCTATCAGATTGTTGGATGTTCATTTGAAGTATTTAAAGCATTAGGTTACGGGCATCCTGAGAAAATTTATCAGAAAGCAATGGCGGTTTTGTTTAAGGAAAGAGGCATTGCGCACAAAGAGCAAGTATACATTCCTTTTAAATTTCATGACAAAATAATCGATAAGAAGTTTCTGGATTTTATTGTGGACGAAAAAGTTGTTGTTGAATTAAAAAAGAATTTTCATTTTTCTAAAGCACACATAGATCAGGTTGTAAAGTATCTAAGAGAAAGTAATTGCAAACTTGCCATTCTTATTAATTTTGGCAAAGAAGGAGTTACTTTCAAAAGAATTATTAATGAAACAGAAAAATCCACAAAAAATGAATTGGTGCGAACAATACATAATGAAATAGGAAAATGATTTATTCCTTTTTCGTATTTTTCGTACAGTTTCGTTTTTCGAAGATTTAAAATATGATTTACTTTCTTTCAGATTTCCACCTTGGCGCTCCTGATTACGCACGTAGCTTGGTTCGTGAAAAGAAGGTAGTTGCTTTCCTGGATTCCATTAAGAAGGATGCATCTGAAATTTATTTGATGGGCGATGTGTTTGATTTTTGGTTTGAATACGGCAAAGCGGTGCCGAAAGGATATGTTCGTTTGCTTGGGAAATTGGCAGAGTTAAGTGATGCAGGAATAAAACTTCATTACTTCACAGGCAATCACGACATGTGGGTGTTCGACTATCTGCCCCAAGAACTTAACCTGAAAATTTACCGCAACCCCATTACACGAGAAATAAACGGAAAGAAATTTTATTTAGCGCATGGAGATGGATTAGGTCCCGGAGATTTTGGTTACAAATTCATCAAAGCGGTCTTTGCGAGTAAAGTGTGTCAGTGGTTGTTTGCGCGCATTCATCCCAATCTTGGAATTGGCATAGCGCAATTTTGGTCAGGCAAGAGCCGCAAACTCACAGAAGAGTTGCATTTTCATGGAGAGAAAGAATGGCTTGTCATTCACTCAAGAGAAATTCTTAAGAAAGAATATTTTGATTATTTTATTTTCGGGCACAGACATCTTCCGATTGATATGAACCTCACCTCTCATGGAGCTTTTCCCCCTTCGGGACAACCGAAGGTTGCGAGCGTAGCTCAGGGAAAGGGGGCTTCACGCTACATTAATCTTGGCGAGTGGATCAGTCATTTCTCTTATGCTGTATTTGATGGAAAGGAGCTTTCATTAAAATATTTCCGTGAGTAAGATTAATACCAATCTTCAGGGGAGGGGGTTGCTATTACTCAAGAAAACCCAAATCCCTTGCCCGCTTAAGCAAACTTGCAACATTCTTCACCTGCATTTTTGCCTTTAGCTGCTTTCGGTATTTAGCAATGGTGTGTAGGCTGATAAATAATTTTTCTGCCATTTCCGTGCTTGTATCTCCTTGGTCAACCAATTTAAGAACGCTAACCTCCCTTTCAGATAATTCTTTTCCTGAAGGAGTTTTTTTATTCCGGAAAGAACCTTCTTTATCATGAAGCAGTTTCTGAGCAACCTCGTTGGAAAAATAATTTTTCCCGCTCAAAACTGTTATAATGGCTTTAATCAATTCATCGGCTTTTATATCCTTCATTATATACCCTTTAGCTCCCGCTTCCAACATGTTTTTTATATAGAGGAGTTCATTGTGATTGGATAATGCCAGTATAGGTATGCGCGGTTTCAAAGCCAGAATAGCTTGTGTGGTTTCTGCACCGTTCATCTTGGGCATGCGGTAGTCCATAAGAATTATATCGTAATCCTGTTTTTTAACTTTTGCTATTGCCTCCTCACCGGTTTCGGCTTCTTCAATTAGAAAATGATATTGATCGTTCTTCTGTGTAAGCAGGGAGCGCAGCCCCTCCCTCACTATTAAGTGATCATCCGTAATAAGAACCTTAATGGTTTGCATCAGCAATGTATTTAAAGGGTGGAACGCATTGGAATGATTTTCATTATATGTAAAGGTATATTTTTTATAATCAGCCGGAATAAATATAAATACCCAATACGGTACTAATCACAGCACCTCAAAATCACTCTTTACGGCAGCAAGAAGTGCTGCAAATGGCAGGACAAATCATAAATGCTTTACATAGTTTTACTGCATTCAAGGTAAAAATAAGAAGCAAACAAAAACCAATAAAATCATGACCTCCGGAGCATTGAAATTCTATTGCCGAACATTCGGAACCTGCTTGGGAAACTTACTGATACCCTTAGCCGTTTGGCAAGTGCCACCCGAAACCTTAGGGATGTCCTTAGCCGTTTGGCAAGCGCCACCCGAAACCTTAGGGATGTCCTTAGCCGTTTGGCAAGTGCCACCCGAAACCCTTCGGATGCCCTTAGACGTTTGGCAAGTGCCACCCGAAACCCTTCGGATGCCCTTAGCCGTTTGGCAAGTGCAACTCGAAACGATTATAATATAGTTCGCTTTATAAACGCAATTAACAATAATCAATTAACCCTTTAATACCGTATAGTTATGATAAATCTTGAGAAATTTTTTACGCCCATCTTCATTGCAACACACCCTGTAAGCAATCTAAATCTGAAACGGTTCACCGAAAAACATCTTGCTGCGTTAATAAATGATAATACAGGAGGGAAATACGATACAATAATTGCTCTTACCACTACAGCTTTTACTAATTATTTTGGAAATGTGGAAGATAAGGACTTGGCAAAAACGCTGCTTAAATCACAGACATTAATAAATGACAATGCACGAACACAATTCATAGCGGCAACAAATAAACATTATAACCTGATTATTTATAAATATCCGCAGAATACGCCCGAATATCTTGAATTTTTCCCGCGTGGCGAAACAGAATATGATAAAATGAACAAAGCCAATGCGTTAATCCTGATGGACAGATTAATAAATGCATGCACCAAATATGTAACCGAAATCACCCAACCGGTAGTGGATGAATTTACGGCTGCCCGTAATTTGTTCAACAACAGCCGCAGCATGCAGCTGCAAACTATGGAAGACAGCGATTTGGAGAGCACCGAAATTTCAGAAACACGAACTATACTTGAATTTCAACTAAACAAAAACCTGCTCATTTTAGCCACCGAATACCTGGGCAATGTAGCGCGGGGCATGGATTTCTTCGACCAGCAATATCTTGGCCGCACCGGCACCGCTGGTGGAGGAACACCCCCACCCCCGCCTCCCCCATCATCCGCTATCATCATCACCTCCAATCAAAGCAGCCTCAGCGGCATGCCGCTGGAAATTATTATCAGCGGAAACCTTTCCGCCAGCGGAGGCGGAATACTTGCCACATGGGAAAGCGGTGTTACCAACTCGGCAAACCTCACAGCCGGAGGCACCATTGTTTTTCAGCATGTTTACACCGCCACCGGAATAAAAACCATAACAGTTGCCGAAGTTACTGCCGGAGTGTTTGATGCCGTTGCCGCATTGCAGCTGCCCAATGTGAAAGCAACAGTCATTACGCTTGATGGTGATTTCAGCACAACAACAACCTTTAACTTTTATGGCAACGATCTCACCTTAACCAATGTGTATGCACTCATCACCCAGATAAACGATTACGGCACCAGCGGAGGTATGCTTAATATTTCGGGAGGCACCATGCCTGTTCCCGATCCTGCATTCCCGGCACTCATAGCATTAAGAAGCAGAGGATGGATGGTAACAACTAATTAAAAAGCTCCACCCCCTCTCATGTCTCCCCCAAAGGGGGAGAAGCTCCTTCCCCTTTGGGGAAGGCGGGGGTTGGGGTGGCCAAATACCAAACTCAGGGCTGGTAACCCATCAGTGACAAAAATAAAATTCATGTAACAACTAAAATTAAAATCAAAATGAAAACAACAAGAATCACAAAAACATTTCTTGCAATTATTATTGCAGGAATGTTTAATATTTTAAAAGTGTATAGCCAAAATCCTGTTACAACTGTTGGTCTATCCGCTGGATCCTTCCCATATGCTATAACTACTACTGATATTGAACCAACTCAGCTTATGTATCAGACAGTTAATAATGTTGGCTATGTAGGAATTGGTCAAAGTTCTCCCTATCCATATAGGTTGAATGTAAATGGGAACTCCTTTATAAATGGAACAATAACCTCAACCGGACACAACAACAACAATGGTGGTATTACAAATGCCGGTGCAATTTCCGGTATAACCAGTCTTTCTTCAACCGGTGTAATAATCTCAATCGGGCATAACAACAATAATGGCGGTATTACAAATGCCGGTGCAATTTCCGGTGCATCTACTATTACTGCAAGTGGTGCAATAACGTCAACCGGGCATAACAACAATAATGGTGGTATTACAAATGCCGGTGCAATTTCCGGTGCAACTACTATTAGTGCAACTAATGTTACAGCGAGCCAAATAATATCAGCAGGATATGGGATTAATAATAATAATGCCAGTATTTTGAATACAGGGGCAATCTACGGTGCAACTGATATTAATGCAAGTGGAGCATTCTCGGGTGCAACTACTATTACTGCAAGTGGTACAATAACAGGGGCAGCCGGAATTTTTAATACAAAGGTTGGAATTAATGCAAGCAGCCCGCTTTCGCCTTTAAGCATTGGAGGAGCAGGTTTCTCAAACTGGTCAGCCTATGCTTATAATCCGGGAACTACTTCTTCTCAAGGAATCATTTATGCTACTTGTCCTGCTCCAACAGCAGGTGGGAATTATTATGGAATTACTGGTTCTGTACCAGCTGGTGCTGGCAATACGTATGGAGTAACAGGATCTGCAGCTAGTACTACTGCTCAATCTGGTTCAGCTATTGGTGTATATGGTTACGCAAAAAATGGATCATCCGGACAAACTATCGGAGTAATCGGTTGGCTGGATGGAAGCAGCAATGGGGCAGGAGTTGTTGGTTCTACAAGTGGTTTCCCATCTATCCCTGCACAATATGCAGGGTATTTTGTAGGACAAATTCTTACCACCAATGATTCACCTCAAAAGCCAAACTCAGGTTCATGGACAGGATATTCAGATAAAAGATTGAAGAAAGATATTATTCCTTTTACTGATGGACTCGAAGTGTTACGAAAAGTTAATCCTATATCCTATAAATTCAATGGCATCGGTAATTTGCCAACAACAAAAACAAACATAGGAGTTGTTGCGCAGGATATTCAAAAGGTGGCTCCCTATTGTGTGGGTACAGGAAAGCTTGTTGTTGATCATGCAGATGCTCAGAATTTTGGTGCAGACGTTGTTAAATCACTGCCTGCTGACTCATCCGGAAAAGCGCATGATATTATACAAGCGTTAACCTATAATTACGATGGATTAATTTATGTGCTTATAAATTCTGTAAAGCAGCTCGATTCTATTGTTACCGCACAGCACAATGAAATCGCTGCTTTGAAAGGAGCATCACCACAACTCCGCATGGCGCAAAACAGCACCATCACACCATCCACCAATGTGGAACTTGCAGGCAACTCAGCAATCCTTTATCAAAATGCTCCAAATCCATTTGACGATGGAACAACCATACGTTACTTTGTTCCTGAAAATAGCATTGGAGCAAGTATGATCTTCTATGATGAATTCGGCAGCCAAATCAAAAACGCGGAACTCACCAACACAGGAGTTACAGCCGAACTTAATCTTTCCACCATGAATCTCGCAGTAGGGGTTTATTCCTACTCGCTTATTGTGAATGGAAAGGCGGTGGATACCAAGAAGATGATTAAATCGAAATAATTTTGTATTACTTCCTATTAAAACTCCTCGTACATTTACGGGGAGTTTTTTTTAAACTTATATATGAAGTTGTTTAAAGTCATCCTTAAAAAACAATAAAATCACTAATCAAACCAACAAGCTCACTATGAGCATATAAACTTTACTTGTTTGAAAATCAATCAAAAATCAAACTTTAAACAACTTCTATATGAAAAAAAATATGAAATACATTATTTACTGTTTATTGTTTACTATTTACTGTTTACCTGCTTCTGCGCAATCGCGTTGCGTAAAAGGAACATGGGTTATTGGCTTAAGCCCTGTGAGTTATAATATTTTTGGTTATAACACCCGAACTGGTTACATTGCCGACACTCTTTCCAGCACATCTAAAAGTAAATCTAACGATGGCTTAAGTGTTGGTTTTGGTATTAGCGGAGGTTATTTTGTCAGGAATAATTTTTGCATAGGAGCTGGTTGGAATACTTTAAATGCGGCTCCTTTTCTCCCCACTACTTTATTTGCAAGATATTATTTAATGCAGAAGAAGCGCTGCTTTGCTTTTACCCGTCAGGATAATACTAGAAGGTCTGCATTTTTTATGCAGGGATTAATCGTAGGCTATTATAATAGAGGGGGCAGTTTTGCTAATGCAAACTATTCCAGTAATAATACTCTTATTTATGAGAGTAAATCAGCGAAGGGATACAGTTATATGTACGGACCTAAGATTGCAATAGGTTATACCTACATGTTTGCCAAGCATGTAGCTTTTGAAATAATGATTGCATATAATTATTATAAGTCAGGTGATGAAAGTAGTGGGGGGGGGAATCAATATGGAACAGGCGCTCCTACCCTAACGCCTTCATCAAAAAGCATTACGACTTCGTCTAATCTTAACATGTTTTTTGGAGTACAAACTTATTTTTGAGTGTGGGTGAACAAGTATTCCAATTTAATGACAATATTGGATAATGAGTTGCGTAGCTGGCGCATGTCCTAGTTTCTCAGCCCGTTTCCAATCTTCACAAGCGCCAATCGTATCTTTCAGATTTAAAAGTGTAAGTCCGCGATTAAAATAATTCATGCCATTATTAGGATTAAGTTTTAATGAATGGCTGAAATCCTCAATAGAGCCCGTGTAATCTTTTTGTATGGCTTTAAGGTTTCCGCGGTTGCTGTATGTTTCAGCATCATTTGGATTAAGTGATAGCGCTGTGTTAATATCCTTCATTGCGCCAAGCAAATCACCTGATTTTGCTTTAAGGACACCCCTGTTATCAAATGCCTTTGCAAATTGAGGATCCAATCGGACAGCATTGTTATAGTCAGTTAGAGCTTGTGCAGTATTGCCCAATACATCATTTGCAATTCCTCTGTTCATATATGATTCTGCATTTGTAGAATCTATGCTGATAGCAGCATTCAAATCCTCTAAAGCCCCTTTAAAATCATTAAGTTTATTTCGTATATAACCTCTTCTTTGAAAACCGACCACAAATCCGGGTTTGCACTCCATCACTTTATTATAATCCTTAAGAGCTTCTTGATAATCACCATTGTTGCTTTTAGTATCTCCTCTTACTTTGTAACCATGAAAAACAGTTGGATTTTTATTTATGACATCTGTGAAAAGAACGATGCCGTTTTTCCACACACCTATGCGCTCATAGGTTTGCCATGAAAAAAGTATTATTAATATCAAGAGTGTAGCTATACCTGTCTTTTTTATTTGTATTTTTCCCGCAAGTGAAATCCATTGCCCTGCGATGTAAAACAAACCAAGATAAGGCACATAGCTGTAACGCTCGGCAGTGAGAGTGAAACCAACAGGCACATATATCATAACAGAAAGAGTAATTAAGAAAAATGCAGCACCGAAAATTATTTCTTTTCGGAAGGAAGACTTTCTTGTAATTAACCAGATAACAAAAAGTAAGAATGGCAAAGATGCATAGTACTCCCATGGCAGCGCTCCTCCATGTGTATCTGGGAAGTAGTGCTCAGCAGATAAATTAAATGGTACTACAGCTTTGATAATATAAAAAGCAATGGAATATGAATAAAGAAATACTTTTTCAATTATCGTATATGAAAGATAAAGACCATTGGTTCTTTCAGTAACGCCTTGCGACAATAAAGCCATAACCCCTAAAAACAAGGATAGAACAAAAAAGGAGATTTTTTCCAGTAATGCTTTTTTGTCAAACTTTCTTCCGTTGTATAAATCTATTGCAATTAAAAGAACAGGCAATGTAACAGCTGCTGATTTCGAAAGAAGAGCAAAACCAAAAAGGAATAAAGCGCCCCAATAATATTTTATCTTAAAACCTGATTGAAGATACTGCATGTAAACCCACAGAGATAATAAATAAAAAAAAGTATACAATACATCTTTCCGTTCCGATATCCACGCCACCGATTCAACATGCATAGGATGCACAGCAAACAATATAGCAACTACAAAAGCAGTAGTACGCTTATTACTTAATGTTTCCACAAACTTAAATACAAGCCATGTATTTAAGAGGTGAAGAACTATGTTTAGTAAATGATATGGAAATGGATTTAATCCATAGAAAGTATATTCAAATAGGAAAGAGATTGTGGTTAGCGGATGATAGTTCCCATTAAAAAAGACTGAGAAAATATCTTTTATGCCATTCCAACTAAAATTCGTGACATAAGGATTCGTAAAAAGATACGTATCATCGTCTATATTAACAAAATCATTAAACAATGCTTTGGAGTATAATAAAGCAGTAAAAAACAAAACAACAAAGATTGCCCATCTAGGAATGTTTTCAAAAAACACTTTTTTATTATGAGTTTTTGTCTGCTTTAATTTATGATGTATAGTAGGTGTCTTTTTTGCATTAAGCATTCATTTGTTATTTCTGTAAAGATAATAATGATATAAATAGATGATGGCGAATAAGAATAATTCTTACTCAGCCAGAGGAAGTATTAAACATGATATACATGTCAGGCATACAATCATGGGCTTATTTCTTCAATATAAAAGTAAATGGAGAAATAAAATACAGTGATAAGTTAGTTGTAGTTAATTAATCGCCATCCTGTAATCACAATAAAGGCATTTCCGTATTTTTGCGGAAATGCCTTTATTTTTTATATGAGCAAACCCAAAGCCCAAAGGCAGGTAAAAAGCAGTTGGATAGAAAGATTAGCAGATCATCCTTCTAATCCATACAAGATTATTTTTTTTGTTTGTATTTTGCTGTATGCGCAAATCCTTACATTCGGCTTAGTTCATTTTGATGACCATGGTTTTGTTCTCCTTTCAGCAGACACGTTGAAGCTTTCCAACATTCCTAAGTTTTTTAATCATTCTGTGTTTTGGGTAATGGGCGACACCAATCAGAATCAGGATGTTTTTTATCGTCCTCTGCAAAATGTGCTGTACGCAATTTGCAATACAATTGCAAGCGGACAAGCATGGATATATCATCTTGCCGGATTGTTGTTGCATATTATTACTTCCTGTGTTCTGTTCAGATTTTTTAAGGAGTTGAAGTATCACTTATCGATTTCTCTTGTGTTTGCTTTGATCTATGCGGTTCATCCGGTTTTGGTTCAGGGCGTAGTATGGATTGCCGGAATCGGTGATCAGATGGTAACACTGTTTTCTCTTTTATCTGCAATTTATTTTATGAAATTGTATAGCCCCGACCCTAAAGGGAGTCACCCGCTGATAGCACACCCTTTAAGGCAGGGACTTTTGCATTTATTCTTTCTTGGCTGTGCTTTGTTTTCCAAAGAAGTTTCCATTGTGCTGATTCCCATTTGTTTATTTTGGTTTTTATTTATTATCAAAAACAAACATGCATTTAAAAATCTGCTGATCACTGCGGTAGGGTGGGGTGGTGTTGCAGGCATGTATTTTATTTTTAGAAACAATGCCATTCCTCCGGTGCAGGAAAATCTGATTGCTTCGGCTATTGAATCCTTTAAAGTAAACGGACCTTTGGCTCTTGAGTATTTCGAAAAAATATTTTTACCGTATCGTTTAAGCCCGATTCCTTCGCGTGAGGATGCTCATTTAATAATGGGTGGAGTAATTGTTCTGGTTCTGATAGTGTTATTTGTTTTTAAAAAACGATTTACGCGCATGAGTTTGTTCGGTCTGTTGTGGTTCATCGTATTTCTTTTTCCTACTTTCATTCAACAAAATCCCCAAGCGAATTTCTTCGCATTTGAACACCGGCTTTATTTGCCGTTTATTGGTATTTTAATTGTCACGATGGAGTTGATGAATATTCCTCAGATAAATATGCAGCCATTCATCCAGAGGTATGGTTTCTCTGCTTTGCTCATTTTATTTTTTGTTGTCACTTTTTCTTACAGCAAAACATTCTCTGAATCTTATTCTTTTTATGGCAGAGCAATTTCTTTTTCGCCAAGATCAGTGCTTGCTTATAATGGATATGGAAGATTTTTATTGGAAGAAAAAAAATATTTTGAAGCGGTTGAAGTATTTAAGAAAAGCCACGAGTATAAGTTAGATGATTTACAAACAACAGGGAAGATCGCTGAAATTTATTTGAAGAATCTTAATGATCCCAAGGAGGCGATCGTATGGTTTAAAAAAACGATTGACATTGATGCTAATTCTGTTGAAGCAGCGGTGAGCATTGGCGATGCTTATTTTAATTTTTTGCATGATACCGCAAATGCAATTATCTGGTATGAGCATGCTTTGAAAATAAATCCTCATAATGAGTTTGCTTCTGCAACTCTTGGAGTGATTTATACCGGCAAAGGAAAAAATATTGAGGCGAGAAAGTTTTTGGAACAATCCTTAAATACAAATCCCAATAATCTCTTATCACTCAAATGGATGGCTATTTCTTATTTCAACGAGGGGAAAATTTCTGATGCTCTAATTTATCTCAACAAGGCATACAAGAATTACCCTGATGATATTGACCTGCAGCGGAACTTAATGATTTGCTACTATAAGCTGCATGATTTCAGCAATACGGAAAAATTTGCTGTTGAATATTCAAAAAGCAATAATAAGATTCCGGCAGAAATAGAAAGTTATTTGAAAAGCAACAGGCGTTAGGATATCTTCTCCACCAATTCCGCCAGTCGGTTCGAATATCCCATTTCATTATCGTACCAGCCGATGACTTTTACCATTCTGCCCACTACAGAAGTAAACTCAGCGTCCAGAACGCAGGAATAAGTATTTCCGATAATATCCACTGACACAAGAGGTTCTTCGGTATATTGGAGAATTCCGTTCAGAGATGTTTCTGCTGCTTTCCGGAACGCTTCATTAATTTCTTTTACGTTGGTATCTTTATTTAAAATGCAGGAAATATCTGTGAGCGAGCCGTTAGGAACAGGCACGCGCATTCCGCAGCCGCCCACTTTTCCTTCGAGGTGAGGGAAAATTTTTGTGATGGCTTTTGCCGCGCCTGTGGAAGTGGGGATGATGGAAAGCGCTGCGGCTCTTGCTCTTCGCAGATCTTTGTGAGGTGCATCGTGCAGGCGCTGGTCGCCTGTGTAAGAATGCACGGTGGAAATATACGCGTCTTCAATTCCCCAGTTTTCGTCCAGCACTTTTATCATGGGCGCTGCGCAGTTGGTGGTGCAGGATGCATTGGAAATTATTTTGTCACCTTTTGATAGAATATTGTTGTTTACTCCAAGCACAACACTTTTGATATCTCCATGCGCTGGAGCGGAGATGATCACTTTTTTTGCACCGGCTTTTAAATGTTTTCCCGCGCTTTCTTTGTCGAGATTGTGCCCGGTGGATTCAATTACCACATCAATATCTAAATTCCCCCAAGGCAGTTTCTCTGCATTTTTTTCAGAAAAAACCTTTATTTCATTCCCATTAATAGAAATAAAATCTTTTCCATTTTTCACTTCTCCCTGAAAAGTCCGGTGTACGGAATCATATTTAAAAAGATGGGACAGTGTGCGGCTGTCAGCAAGGTCGTTGATGGCAACGATCTCAATGTTTTCTTTCTGCAGCATCACGCGGCAGGTGGTTCTTCCTATTCTGCCGAACCCGTTTATAGCGACTCTGATTTTTTTCATATGAATAATATTCACCCCGACAGAGTACGGAGTCGGTATTGAATTAGACAAAGATAATAGCTGATTTGATATTGAAAGGATTTATGCTTCAAATGTTCCTTATTGACTTCGTTCTCATTAGAAGGATTATTATGGAAAGGAATCTGCGATCAGAGGGAGCTGGAGCTTCGCTGTTTTATTTCTGTCTGAATGGAGGTATCTGTATCACTGATTCATACAAATCTGAAATGGCAAATCATAAAGTTGCGGGGACAAGATTCGAACTTGTGACCTTTGGATTATGAGCCCAACGAGCTGCCCCTGCTCTACTCCGCAATATTACTCCGTTACTCCTGCTCTCACCACTTTTGTGCCCATCAATAGGGTTGAGTTATCTGTATCATTGATCCATACGAAATACATACCGCTGGCTAATGCAGGTAAATTAATTGCAACGATGGTGTTGTCTCCGGGGATGATTATGTGCTGTGAATACACTTCTTGTCCAAGCACATTTATAATCCTGATTAGGGCATTTACAGAGTTTCCGGATCCGGTGCTCAGATACAGTGTTTTATCAAATGGATTTGGATACAGAGACATGAAGCAATTCGACTTGTTGTAGCTGACAGTTTTTGAAACACTGCTCTTGCCGTCATAATCTGTTTGTTTGAGTCGGTAATAGGAAACACCATCGGCAGCAGAAGGATCGGTGAATGTATATTGTCTTGTTATGCTGCTGTTGCCTGCGCCTTTTACTTTCCCGATCACCGAAAAATTTACTCCATCTATGCTGCGTTCAATGCTGTAATAATCATTGTTACTTTCTGTAGCTGTACTCCACTGTAGTTTTACTTTTTCTTCGCTGCATACTGCATTGAACGAGAGCAACTCCACAGGTAAACCCGATTGACCCATTAAAAAGGAAGCTGCATCACAGCCGCAGGGATCTGCGGTACCGGGAGAAATACTTAAAATTACTCCTCCGGGTGTGTGTGTTGACATATTAAATTTCAATACATTACTACTGACTGTTTGATTTTCGATTCCATACAGGTTTCCATCAACACCAAAAGCAAAACCTCCATAGGTACTGGCACCATTAAATCCCGGGGAATAAGTAGCACCCAGAACACCCAGTGTATCATAAGACACTACACTGCCATCATATGCAAAATAAATACGACCGTCATTTTGATTATATGCCATGTCCTTGGAAGCAAATATACTTGGTATAATAAATGGTCCCTTTAATATAGCACAGGTAGAAGGATTATAAGCTACCAGGGTTGAATTAGTCGCATTATCGGTTGCTATCCACAATCTTCCAAAATTATCAAATGTAGCCCTGTATGGGGCATATGGAATTGTGCATAATCGGGTGGAATAACAGTTAGTATCTAAACGAATGATAGTGGAAGCAGTACCGGCAGTATTCCACTCCACATAATAGAGAAACCTATCTACAGGATTGGCTGCCAGTGCATTAATAGGTAGCGTGGTAGAAGGCATTGTGCAAAGATCTTTTACCACCGGTGAGCCGGTGGTATAGCCTGTAATATAGGAAAGAATATCTCTTCCATCAGGCAGCGCATCGTCATCTCTGAGAAAATAGATTCTATCATTAATTGCAAACTGGGAAGTGGCAGGGCAAGGCGGAACATCTATTAAAACAATTGAATCACAATCTCTTGAAAAACAGCCGGTATTAGTATCGTATGTCCGAACATAATAAGTAGTTGGCAAAGAAGAAAAATCGGTTACAATATAAGGAGAAGTAGTTGGTAAAGCAGTATTGGTTCCGCATGTAGTACCTTGCCAGTAATATGCTATACCTGCAGGGGCTGCCGGCATAGTCAACGTATCTTTAAGACATCTGCCCGAAACAGAGGGCACAGGAGGATTGGCATTTCTTGAGTTTTCACTTTGGGCGGCACCATCGGCACTGCCCCCTACATAAAAATTAATTCCTGCAGGAGGAGTACATACCGTTTGAGTTCTCTCTCCACTTGAAAAGCCATCACTCTGACCGCCTAAGAATATACTCAAACCAGGAGGAGGAGTACATGTGCTTAAATAATCGGTTGAATATAAACCCGAATTAAATCCGGAAGGAACAGCATAAGCAAATGCTGTAGCACCAAAATTGGTTGTCCAAGATTTACCGGCAGCACCGGCACCAACAGAGGCAAAAATGGTTCCTGTTAAACCACTATAAGCAACTCCTTGAGATACACCATTTACATAGAAAGTAACTGAGCCTGCATCCATATCAAGTGCAATCCCGATTACATCATTTTGGACGTATGCAGCACCATACGCCACTCCGACACCTCCGGTATATTTGTAGCCGTTACTTCCAGAATACATCCAACCATTTGCATCAGCACCCGGATAATTATTTATTCCTGCAGTTGACTTTGCGAAACCAATGGAACCACCTGCGGGAGCATCTGTTTTTGTTACCTCCCAATACCACTTACCGCTGGATACACCTACTGTAGAACGAACCAAACCTGCTGCTGTATTTAAAGCACCTAAGTCTCCACCACTTAATGTAATTCCTGCTCCTTTGTCTGAAGGGTTCCATGTGGTATACACAGGAGTTGCCGGAAAATTATTGGCGGTAGCAAACCCATCACCAATACCGCCATTCCAAATACTAATCCCCACAGGAGGCGTACATACTGTTTGTGTCCTTTCTCCACTCAAAAATCCTCCCCCGCTGCCCCCCAGATAAAAGTTGATTCCTGCAGGAGCGGAGCAAGGACTGAAATAAGAATCAGTATATAACCCGGAATTATAACCGCCCGGAACAGCATAAGCAAAAGCAGTTGCTCCAAAGTTGGCTGTTATTTTACGGTCGTTTGGAGAAGCACCGCCAGCCCCTGCACCCGATGCAGGGTATATGATTCCTGTTAATCCGGAATAGGCAATACCCTGAGAAACGCCATTTTTATAATAGGTAATGGTTCCCGCATCCATATCAAGAGCAACGCCTATAACATCGCCTGTGGTATAAGTTGCTCCATAAGCAACACCGGCAGCATTCGTATATTTCAACCCTGTAGCATCATATTCCCACCCATTAACATTAGCACCCGGGTAAGTAGTTAACGCTGCAGAGGCATTAGCAATCCCGCTAACTCCGGCCGGATTGTTTCTGGTAATTTCCCAATACCATTTGCCGCTTAATACTCCTATTGTTGCCCTGACCATACCGGCTGCAGTATTAGCAGTTGTCAGATTCCCACCGGATAAAGTAATTCCTGCTCCTTGGTCTAAAGGATTCCATGTGGCATAGGTACGGGTAACCGGAAAATTATTGTTATTAGAGAACCCACCATAATTACCGCCTAAATATTGAGCAAACCCCGATAATGTATAACACATTAAAGAGGTAATAAAAATTAGGTGGAAATAGATTTTTCTCATTCTTTTATTTGTAGATAAATAGTATTATCAACATGATACTATCTATAACATTATGGCATACGAACACCCCTGCCTCCACCATCACTATTTCGAGTATTAGTAGGAGTGTTATAGAATGTCCTATCACTTGTTTTACAATAGGTAAAACTTTGACTATAAGCACTACCTCTTCTGGTCGCACTAGTATAAGTTGGCCAGCCCTGATTTTGAGCACCTGCTGCACTAATTGCTCCATCGCCTGCTGCATTGGTAATAGTGGCATTCACTAGAATACAATGTTCCCATACATTTCCTGCCATATCCAATGCCCCATACCAGGCAGCACCGGCTCCCTGTTGTGTAGTTGCCGCTCTGGCTGCTTGTCCAACCCTATTTGGACCGGGACCATAATTACCGGCTGTTCCATTTCCATAATTTGTTAAGCCATCTCCCGTAGCAGTAGATACCTCTGTGCTTAATTGTGGGTTAGTAAGTGCAGATGAAGGTGCTTGCGTAATTGTAGTTGTTGCCCATGGATATTCATTCGCAACTGCTGTGTTGGGACCTCTGCATATTTTCTCAAATTCAAACTCTGTCATGGGCCGTAAGGCAGACCAATCGAGATAGGCAAGCAAATCCTCCCAGGATAACCAGTTGCAGGCAATATTCTGTCCATCGTTGGTATTGTCAATAGTACCCGGTGTTAGATCATTCCCCATTATGGCAGGCACTGTATTAAAAACCCCGGATGTTTTAATGCAAATTCCATTTCTATTGACTCCTGTTCCCAAAGCATAAGTGCCGGGAGCAGAAGTAGGCGGAATATCCATACGGGCTGTTTGTTGAGCATACGTCAATGTGCTGAGAAATTTAGCATACTGCTCTTGTGAAATTTCATATTTCATGGAATAAAATGCATCATATCCAAGAGGATAAGCTAAAGCTATAGCATAATTTGTAGAATTAGCATAAAAATTTGCTCCGAGTGCCAATGCGCCATCCGATGTAACATTAAATGGAGTTCCGGCTGGACTCAAATAACATCTATTATTCGAAGTATTGTCTCCTACATAAAAACTTCCAACGGGTACATATACCATTTCCATAGCAAAAACCTGATAGTTATAACTTGCATCAGCGAAACTCATTTGAAGGGTAACAGTAGAGCTGGAAATATTTCCTATTCCATCTGCACTTCGTTGAACAAAAATGCCTTTATAGAGTCCATCCGATGTATTCACTACCTGTAAAACCCCGCCCGAAACGCTGGAGCCGGCAGCCAATGTAACATGGTTCCAGTCGTTAGTGCCGCTGCAATTCTGGTATTTTGCAAAGATCCAAACAGCATCATAATTATTGGTGCCGGAAGATACTCTCCAGCTATTATCCCACTGGATAGTAAAAGTTAAGGTTGTTGCGGTTGCAACAGTAGGGATACCTATCTGCAGATTATTAGCATAAATTGCAGTTGTGTTTGCAAAAGCAATAATACATCCGATGAGTATTGTTTTAAATGTTTTCATGATTGGTTTTATTTATTGATTTTTGTTTTGTGTTTTTTACCCTTTTGGGGTGGGCTTTTTTTTTGCGCGAGGCGGTTTCTTCCATCAACAGGTTCATCTCCTTTCTCCATTTGTGCCATTCGCGGATTTCTTTTGCTGAGGGTGGAGGAGAGGGAAGCTCAAGTCCGAGTGATATCATATAGGTTTGATTTAATAAAGTAAAGGTCAGTCAAAAAAACAATGCCGCAACAATAACTTTTTGTTGTATCTAACCAATATGATTTTTAATTTTATCAGAAAAAACACTATTTCTTTAATTTATAAGATGAATTATATCTACCTTTCCACTTTATATTCATGATAACTGACTATTATGAAAAAAACAAGCACTTCAATTTTTGACTTGATCCATTCCCTCAGCATGGCAGAAAAGAAGTATTTCAAAATGTTGTCTTCGCTGAAAGGTGGAGACAAGAACTATCTGGTATTATATGATGTTATAGAAAAACAAAACAGGTATGATGAGGGCGCTATCCGCAACACCTGCCGCGGGCAAAAGTTCCTGCGGCATCTTTCTGTTGCTAAAAGGCGCCTTCATAATAGTATTCTCCGCAGCTTGGAAAATTACCACAACAGCACGGATATAAACCTGCGCAGCCAGATCAGCAAAGCCGGGATTCTTTTAGACAAAGGGCTTACTGACCAGGCACTGAAGCTATTAAGGGCAGCCAAGAGCATTGCATATCAGCATGAACACTGGGAACTATTGATGGAAATTTTAATTATGGAAAGAATTCCTTATTCGGCACAGGAGCTGTTAAAAATGTCTCATCTGAATGAAGAAATAAAAACTGTACTCAAAAAGCTAAACAACATTGATGACTACCGAACGCTACACTATAAGATAACACGGAAAATCCATGAAGCGGAACCCATGCGCACAAAAAAGGAACAAGTGTTTATTACAAAGCTTATGCGGCATCCTCTTTTACGCAATTTAAAGCAGGCATCCTGCGCAGAGGCAAAAGCAACTTATTATGAAGTGTGGTCTCTTTATTATTTTTTTAAGCGGGACTTTATTCGAGGATATGAACTCTCAAAAGAGCAATGTAAATTTATAGAAACACACTCGCATCAATTAAGAGACTATGGAAAGAGATATCTCTTCGGACTGAACATGTCAGTGATTTTCATAGGATATCTTTTATCTGTCAATCATAATTTATATGAAGAAATGCAGATATTGCTGAATAAAATACGTGCCTATCCCATTGCCTCACACTCACTCAAAATCTCGTACTGGTCAAATTCCTATATAAATGAATTAAACGCGTTCATGCGGACGGGGGATTTTGAAAAAGTATTTCCGGTTATAAAAGCGATAGAAGCAAATAATGATTTTCTGAACAAAGATCCTGCTGTTAGTCCAATTATTCTTTATTATAATATCGCCTATATGCTTTTTGGTGCAGGCAGCTATAACAAAGCATTATTCTGGACCCAAAAAATAGTTGAACAGCCCGAAGGCGCATTCCGGCATGATGTGTACGCAGCGGCACGTATTCTTTTCCTGCTCATCCACTACGAAATACATAAGGATGCTCAACTGCTGAAATCATTACAACGAAGCACTCTATATCTCCTTTCCAAACAAAACCGACTTTTTAAATTGGAAAAAGCTTTGATGAATTGCCTGCATCAGGTTATGAAAGTGTCTATTGACAAACATGAACGCATTCTTGCTTTCCATGTATTAAAAACCACCTTATTGAAACTGATGAAAGACCCATTGGAGAAAGTAGCGATGGAGGAGTTTGACTTTCTAAGCTGGGTGGAAAGCAAAATTCAGCATAAAACTTTTGAGGATGTGGTGAAGGAGAAGTCAAAACAACTATTTAGAATCTCTCGAGGGGCTTTAAAAAAAGTATAAATTTGCTCTGGTTTATTTTAATGTTATGCCAACAACAGTTGCTGATAAGAATTTCGATAGCTATCGGAACACGCAGACAAAATTTTCGCAGGTCTCTGTCCCTTCGGGAAAAGAAACTTATTTTTGGTGGTATGAGCAGATGCTTCTGATGCGCAGATTTGAGGAGCGCGCGGGACAACTTTATATTCAGCAGAAGATCCGAGGTTTTTGTCATTTATATATAGGTCAGGAAGCCGTTGCTGCGGGAGCGGAAACAGCGCTCAAAAAAACAGATAGAGTCATTACCGCTTACCGCGATCATGCTCATCCGATTGTGAGGGGAATGCATCCAAAATTTGTGATGGCGGAACTGTATGGAAAAGCAACAGGATGTTCAAAAGGAAAAGGTGGTTCCATGCACATGTTCAGTAAGGAGTTCAACTTTTTTGGCGGACACGGAATCGTAGGCGGACAAATTCCTATGGGAGCAGGAATCGCGTTTGCGGATAAATACAATGGAAACGACAGTGTTACCATTTGCCTGATGGGCGATGGCGCGGTTCGTCAAGGAGCGCTTCATGAAGCGTTTAACATGGCGATGACTTGGAAACTTCCGGTAATCTATATTATTGAGAACAACAATTACGCAATGGGAACTTCCGTTGAACGGACTTCCAACGTACACGACTTATATAAACTAGGTGCAGCATACGATATGCCTTCTTTTCAGGTGGACGGCATGCGTTGTGAGACGATGCATGAGGCAGTTGCTTCTGCGGCAGAAAGAGCGAGAAAAGGAAACGGACCTACGTTGCTGGAAGTAAAAACCTACCGCTATCGCGGACATTCCATGAGCGACCCAGGAACGTATCGTTCGAAAGACGAAGTGGAGGAATACAAAAAACTGGATCCGATCGAGCAAGTGCTTGCTGTAATGAAAAAAAACAAATGGATTGATGAAAAAGGCGTGGAAGCAATGGAAGCGAAAGTGAAAGCACTTGTGGAGGAGAGTGTGAAATTTTCGGAAGAGTCTCCATTTCCGGATCCGAGTGAAATTTATAATGATGTCTATGAGCAAAAGGATTATCCTTACATCAAAGAGTAATAAGTCAATACATAATTTAATTTTTATTCCCCCATGGCCGAAATAGTTAGAATGCCCAAACTCAGCGACACGATGACGGAAGGAACCGTATCGAGGTGGCTAAAAAAAGTTGGCGATAAAGTAAAGTCTGGAGATATTCTTGCGGAGATCGACAGCGACAAAGCCACCATGGAGTTTGAAAGTTTTTACGATGGCGTACTGCTTTACATAGGAACTCCGGATAAAAAATCTGCACCGGTTGATTCGGTTCTTGCTATTATTGGAAAAGAAGGCGAGAATGTTGCAAAAATATTGGAAGAAGAAAAGAAAAAAGTCGGCAGTGTGCAAACGGCAGTTGGCAAAAAGGAAGAAATAAAAAAAACTGAACCCCAAAAAGAAAGTCAAAAGTCAGAAGTCAAAAACCAGAAGGTAATGCAAGGTGAACAGGTTGTTTCAACATCCAACATCCAGCATCCAGCACCCGGTTTCATCAAAGCATCTCCTCTTGCAAAAAAACTTGCCAAGGACAGAAATTTGAAAATCTCTTTGATTGGAGGAAGTGGTGAAGGCGGAAGAGTGGTGAGGAAAGACATAGAAAATTATTTGCACTTCTCAGTTTCCCCCTCTGGAGGAGGCAAGGGGGAGGGCAAAGAAAGTTTTACCGATGAGCCTGTTTCTCAAATGCGCAAGACCATTGCAAAACGATTGAGCGAAAGTAAATTTACTTCACCGCATTTTTATCTCACCATGGAGATCAGTGTGGAAGAGTTAGTAAAAGTGCGAGAGACCATCAACGAAGTTTCTTCTGTGAAGATATCGTATAACGATCTTGTAATTAAAGCGGTTAGTTCCGCGCTGCGCGAACATCCGAAGGTGAATTCATCCTGGATGGGAGATGTTATCAGACGCAATAATCATATTCATATCGGAATTGCGGTAGCCGTAGAAGAAGGTTTGCTTGTACCTGTAATAAAATTTGCCGATGGCAAAACGCTTTCTCAGATTGCAGGAGAAGTAAAAGAGTTCTCCAAGAAAGCTAAAGAGAAAAAACTTCAGCCAAAAGACTGGGAAGGAAACACATTTACAATTTCCAATTTGGGCATGTATGGTATTGAAGAGTTTACAGCCATTATCAATCCTCCCGATGCTTGCATTCTTGCAGTCGGAGGAATTACAGAAACTCCTGTGGTGAAAGACGGGAAAATTGTTCCGGGCGTAGTAATGAAAGTTACGCTTTCCTGCGATCACCGTGTGGTGGATGGAGTAACAGGCGCAGATTTTTTACAGACACTAAAAACACTTTTAGAAAATCCAGTTCTGTTTTTAGGAGCGCAATCTATTTGATATAGTTATTTCAGCCCCTCCCAACTTCTCTTTCGGGGTGGGGTTGCTCTATTTCTTCCCATCCCTCACTTCGCATTCGGGAACTGCTTTCTGGAAATCTTTTGCGTTAAGTTTTGTTCCTGTAATATCAAGCATTTTCAGATTTTTCAGATTATTTAATTCCTTTGGAAGTGATCTTAATTTCGTGCAGTTGGAAAGCTTTAACGTTTCAAGATCATGTAGTTTTCCAATCTGCGGAGGAAGTTCCAGTAGTTCAAAATTATTTTCAAGTGAAAGGCTTTTTAAATTCTTCAGATTGCTGATTGAACCGGGCAATGAATCGAATGGATTATTCTGCAGGGATAAAACTTCCAATGAAGAAAGTTTGCAGATTACTTCCGGAAATTTCTTAAAATTATTTTTCCCAAGATCGAGCACTTCCAGATTTTTCAGATTTTCTATTGTAGGAGGCAGTGTGCTGAGTTTATTCAAAGAGGCATTCAGTAAGGTTAACTTGGTCAACTTGCCGATTTCAGCAGGAAGAGTGGTGATTTGATTGATTGCAATTTCCAAAGTTTCCAGATTTGTTAATTCTCCAATTGCCGGCTTTAAAGTAACAGAACCATCAGTTCGGATAATCAAACTCTGCTCCATGACATTATACTGCAAACTATTTAATTGAAGATAGTACACATGCGTTTTAATGAGGAGTGCATCTTTAATGCTTGTATATGCGTTATCAGTCCAAATCAGATTACTTTCTTCTATACGGAAATTCAAACTGTCTTTTACGGGGTTAAGCGAATGAATAGTCACTTTATCGGGAACAGAATTATCCACTCCCGGAAAATCAATCCATAAAAAATAAATGCCATACGAAATCTTATTGAACTTGAAATAACCTGAGGAATCTGTAGATTCAAATGCAGCAGGATTATTATTCTGACTAAAAAGGAATACGCGTAAACTCGGAACAGGAGCGCCATTGGTAGTAATGTGCCCGCCAATAGCTCCCCGACCTGAAGAAGACTTCTTTTTAATTGTAGTGAAATTGATTTCTATTTCTTCTCCCGGATTCAGAACAGTAAGAGGGGTAGCTTTTTCAAGAAAAAGTGAAGTACCATAGTATGTAGGAAATTCGTAATCATACGATTCATTTGGTAAAGCAAGAATATAATACTGCTGAGTTTTGTTAAACGGTTGCGTCTTATTAAACCGATAGTCACCGCCAAAATCAGTAGTAGCGGAGTCAACGACTGAAACCGATTTTGTATCCGGATTGTATTGCAGTAATAATACAGTGGAGGAACGAAGCGGCCGCTTGTCACTTTGCCGGAGTTGCCCGTAAAAAGTAATATTTTTATCCGAAGTTTGAGCAAAGCATGAATTGCCGTTTGAGTTGCCGGGCGCTTGCATATAAAAAATCATGAACAATGCAAGGATGTTGACAAATTTTTCTTTCACGAAATGAAGATTTTATTTTTCATAGCAAACATAAGCAGTTTCGTGTCAACTTGAGAAAAAATTTATCTTTAATGTATGTTGGTTATGTGTTAATTGGTGTTAGTTAGTGGTAGAATCTTCTTTGGATTGTCGAAACGATTTATTTATCTTTGTGCTACAATTAAAATTTTATTCATAATACGTAATCTGTCATTCGCTCTATGGACTCGCGCTCAAAAGACAACAAAGACACTCGCAAAAGAACTAGGACCACTATAACTCCTGCACAATTACTTGAACTTGGTAAACTTCCTCCGCAGGCAGTGGATCTGGAAGAAGCCGTACTTGGCGCGCTCATGCTTGATAAAGATGCGCTCACCAACGTGGTTGCCATGTTAACTCCTGAAGCGTTTTATAAAGATGCGCACAAGCATATATTTACTGCCATACAAAGTTTGTTTGCTAAATCCGAACCGGTAGACATTCTCACTGTCACTCAGGAACTGAAAAAAACAGGTGAACTGGAAATTGCCGGAGGTGCATATTACATTACGCAATTGACCAACCGTGTTGCTTCTGCAGCAAACGTGGAAATGCACGGGCGCATTGTTCTTGAAAAATATCTTCAGCGCGAACTTATCCGAATTTCTACCGACACGCTTCAGCATGCATATGAAGACACTTCCGATGTTTTTGAATTGCTGAACAGAGCCGAACAGAATTTATTTTCCATCAGTCAAACAAATATCCGCAGGGACTTCGAACACATTCGTCCGATCCTTGGGCAAACCATCCAGCAGATCGAAGCAGCGCGCGATCAGAAATTTGGCGGAGTGCCAAGCGGTTTCACGCGTTTGGATGCGATCACAGGTGGCTGGCAAAAATCCGACCTTATTATTCTTGCTGCTCGTCCCGGTACAGGTAAGTCTGCGTTTATAGGAAGCGTTGCGCGAAATGCTGCGGTGGATCATGATAAAGGCGTTGCGATCTTCTCGCTTGAGATGACTTCTGTTCAGTTAGTGAGTCGTTTGGTTGCCGCAGAAACGGAACTGCCTGCCGATAAATTAAGAAAAGGCGAATTACGCGATGATGAGTTTCATCAGTTGAATGCCAAAATAGGAAAACTAACCACGGCTCCTATATATATTGACGATACTCCCGCACTTTCAATTTTTGAATTCCGCGCCAAGGCAAGGCGGTTGAAAGCACAGCATAATATTTCATTACTCATAGTGGATTATCTCCAGCTGATGGTTTCGGGGCAGGAAGGAAAATTTTCGCGCGAGCAGGAAGTGAGCAACATTTCCCGTTCGCTGAAAGCGATTGCAAAAGAATTAGACGTTCCCATTATCGCACTTTCCCAAATGAGCCGTGCGGTGGAGCAGCGTGGAGGAAGCAAGCGCCCTCAGTTATCCGATCTGCGTGAATCGGGAGCTATTGAGCAGGATGCTGACTTGGTTATGTTCATTTACCGTGCGGACATGGCGGGAATTACCCAGGATGAAAATGGAAATTCCACCGAAGGACTTGCCGAAATCATTATTGCAAAGCATCGTAACGGACGTGTGGGTTCTGAAAATCTGTTGTTCATCAGCCAGTTTGCAAAATTTGTAGAACCTTCCGGTTCTACCATCGCATTCTCGGAATCTGATTTGGGTGGAGGTAACAGCATCATCCGCGGTTCTAAGATGAATGATATTGAGGAGGATTTGTAATACGTTGCACTAAATGTTAAATCATAATTAAAATGGAAAATTCAAAATTAAAATCAACCGATAGAAATTTCTTGCCTAATGAAGAAGTCAAACTTTCATCTGGAGGTGCAAAAATGCTTGTTAGGGAAATTAAAGGAGAAAATGTACTATGCTATTGGATAAGTGATGAAGGTACTTTTTATGAAAGGAAATTTCATAAAGATTGCTTGGTTTTTGGAGATATGATGAAAGAGCTAAAAATCGAATTAGAAAAACGTTTTGCGTCATGAAAATTCTTCGATAGTTAAATCGGCAAGAAAATCATTTAAACTAATTTAGCAAACAATCAGAGCGACTCCTTCATCTCCACCAAAAAACTCTTGATATTCTTCAGCGCCTTTACCATCTCAACAGAATTTGCTATCCCGTCAATTTTTCTATATTTGTTTTTACACTTTTCAGATACCAATAATGACACTTGACAGAGATGAATATCAGGAATTCTTAAAAACACATCTTGCTCTCTTATATTTTGTCGGACAAAATGAAAAAATTATTCCTGCAGGTACAGATGTTAATAAGTTCATTAAACTTGGTACTCAAATCAAATTTAAATGTCGGGAAAAATTATTTGAAAATATGGAGCTATTGGAAGAGTATCTTAAAAGCAGGGTTGACTCTTTGACGCTTGATCAAATTAAAATCCTTGAAGGATTCAAAAAGAAAATAAAAAGCAATTTCGTGATTTTTAAATGTCTTGCTAGACATGCAGTTTTTATTGACACAGCAGACAATAAAATATATGCAGTAAAAGCATTGGGAGACAGATTTGATGAATTTTTTTCTCGCTTTCCGGCATTATGCCATACGGCAATTATCCCGTTCAAGGACAAAATCATTTATGACGGTTTTATTCAATCAAAAGGAATTTATTATGGTCCAAATATGACTTCAGAAATGAACGAAGAATATAAACAAGCTAAGGCGGACAAGACAATTATAACGACAATACTGTAAAGCAATCAGAGTGATTCCTTCATCTCCACCAAAAAGCTCCTGATATTTTTCAGCGCCTTTACCATTTCAAGAGAATTCACCACTTCATCGTGGCTTTGCTTGAGTTTTTTCTTGGCGCCATCCAACTTAAAGCCGCGCTCTTTTACGAGGTGGTAAATGATGTGGAGATTATCTAAGTCCTGTTTGGTAAACAGGCGGTTGCCCTTTTTATTTTTTTTTGGCTTTAGGATATCAAATTCTTTTTCCCAAAAGCGTACAAGCGAAGTATTCACTTTAAAGATCTTCGCCACCTCACCGATGGTGTAGAAAATTTTTTCGGGTTCTTTTTCTTTGTAGGGAGGCATCAGCGAATAACGAATTGATTACGAATATACGAATTACGAACAAAACAAATGTAGGAATTTTCCGAAGAGAAATAATAATAGTGTTCGGAAAAATACACAGCCATAACCGCGAAGTCGCAAAGCAAACACAAAGAATTCATCTGCACTTAGCGTCTTGGCGCCTTAGCGGTAAAAAAAAGTAATCAAACGATTAATAATCTATTTTAAACTCACTGAGATCAGGAACAGTAGAGCGGCTACGCTTTTTTTCGTATTCATAAATTGCTCTGCTGAGGTTGGCTAAAAAAGGAAAGCCGATGGTATCGTACTCGTATTTCCCATCATTGAGAATCCCATCGCTGTTTACATAGATCACTGCCGAAATTGCAAACTCGATCTTGTTTTGAAAATCTGCTATGTATGCAACATCCGAAAGAAAACCATACGACTGTCCCACTACATTAAAAATACGGATGTTCTTATCAGTTATGGAATCTTTCGAATTTCCATAGAAAAGATATTTTTTATAGCAGTCATGATAATTTGCGCTGTCGTATTTCGGAGCATTGCATTCTGTCGGGTACATTGACATGTATTTCCGAAGAAAATGATAATCATCCGTAATGAGCTGAAACCGTTTTTTTTCTATTGCTGCCTGAGGAAACATGATGGAGAGTAATACATCGTTAATATCCTGCAGGCATAAATAGTTGTTGTAGGTAAACTCTTTGGGTTTGGCGACTAATTTTCCATTTTCAATATTTTTCTTCCCGACTTTTACCACTCCCAGAAATTTTTTTAATTGTTGCGGATTATACTGCATGCGCTGGTTGTAAATAGTGTCTCCGCCAGAATGCAGAAAAAGGATCGGATTGGTGTATCGGTTCTGCAGGGTATCGCACATTTTGAGACGGTGAATGATACGGGCACTCGTGTATCCTTTTTCCCATAAACGATTGTTTGCATATTCCTGTCCTAAAAATTCGTAAAGATGGGTGTAGGCATCGTTATCGCTGACCAGCATCATTTTTTTTATGTAGTGCGCGATGGAAGGAAACCCTGTCTCAGAGGTGCTGTCTTTTTCAACAACAGATTGACAATAATATGTGCTGTCAATCTTCATTCTTGTTTCTTTGAATAAGGCAGAGAGTTTCGGGTAATATTTTAAAGAGTCTGCTTTCAATCGGTTTATTTTTTCAAGGGATAAAGCAGCCACAGGTAATTTAACAAGACTGGCAGGGTAAAAATAATGGTACTTATTTAGATGATATGTGTGTTGACTGAAATGGGGGAGGTTATTTTTATCGCGTTTAATCTGCGTGTAAATAATTTGCACACGATACTGCTGAGGGGACTCTAGAATATTTTTAAATTTTTCCGGATGCGCCTTCATTATGCGTTCGATCAAATCATCTGTCTTTGGCTGAACGGTTTGCGCAAATGAAAGATCAGTAAAGGAGAAAAAAGAAAGTAGTAGAATAACAATGGAGTAATGTCTTAAGGATATATCAACAGCTTTTTTTAATGAAGCAATTGATACACTACTGATCATTCTTTTTTATTTTTTTATTTAAACGATATAAGCTAAAATTTATTATTAAAACCGCAATCACAAATATTGATTTTTCGACAGTTAGTGCTCTATTAGAAATATCTATTATAACAGCATAAAAAAGTATAATAAGTACTATTGCAAGGACAGGGACTAATATGTCTAATATTTTTTTCATTTCTTGTTTTCTACTGCTGCCGGTTGAGCACTACTTATCTGCTTTTTTACAGCAAGCAGCATGCTTACTCCATCGCGGTACCAATTGTATCCAAGTGCAAATGGTAAAGGACGTATTGTGGTATCCGTTGCATAGATAGCTTGAAGATCATTTTGTTCGATCCAACTGAAATCATGCGTGGGTTTAATATATTTTCCATAGAATTTAAAATTCCACACTTTTTTCTCAAAATACTTAAATGCAATTCCGGAATCATCTTGCAGAAGGTAGTCGCTATTGTGCAAAATTATTTTTCGAATCATTGAGAATGTGGGGTAGTGCATAAGATAAGACGCAGATTTAAGATAGGTGACAACCGGTGTCTGGTTATTGAGGTAATGCTGATAAACAAAATTATTTTTAAAATAATTGTCTTGCAGATTCACTCTAAAGTAATAGCAATGGCGCAGGGTGGAGGAATCGGTTGCAGTAAAAAAGGAAATATCTACTCCGGATATTTTTTCTTTTTGTTCATTACTTACATTTAATGGAAATTCGGAAAGTGAGCTGTCGGCATTCATTGAAAGATACTTGAGGTCAGTGATGGTGTTTCCGGTTCGTTCGGCAAATAAAAGGAGTAGGGGAAGAGTTCCTTTAAGTTCGCTGAATTTTAATTCGTTGATCATTCGTTTCGTAATAAAATAATTTCCTTTAAAAATAGTACTCAGTGACACGTGAACGTCATCAAAATATTTTTCTAATTCCTGATCAGAATTTTTTGTAAAATCAGAAGGAATCTCACCGGGAGGTTCCAGTCCGATAATGGTGTAGTTACGGCTGTTAGGAAAAAAAGTAAATACGTTCAGAAAATCAGGACCGCCAAAGGGATAAAAAACATCCGAGCCGCTGGAGTTAGCCGCTGCCAGTTCTGTTTGCGCCCAGTCGCGCATGGGCTTCAGGCGTTTTGCTTCTAGTTTTTTCCAACTGCTGTCGATTGATTTTTGAAATTTCAGCCAGCTTTCTTTTTTTTCAAGTCCTGTTAAACTGCTTCCCGGAGTTTGATTGATGCCGGCAATGAAGCGCGCAATGTCATTGTATTTCCGATCGTATGAAATTGTTTGTTTTGGAACAACTTTCACGGAATCTTTCTTCACAGAATCTATCTTTACTTCTGCCTGTTGTTGCTTTTGTTTCTCGGATCCGCAACTTGTTCCGGAAGTGAAAATAAATAATAAAAACGCGGGCAATAAAAAAGTAAGCAGGGATGATTTCATAAATTGTATGGTTTTATTTTTCGGTCTTATTAACCTTATTTTGTACTAAGCGGGCAGGATCTAAAAAATAAACGCTCAGGCCAATACCCACGGTTGCCAATCCTGCCAGTGATTCTGTTTGCTTGTACATGAGTCCATACACCAAAAGCCATCCGCCCATGCATAAAAATACTATTGGTGTTATGGGATAGCCCCATGTTTTGTATGGACGGGAAAGGCCAGGTTTTTTAATTCTGAGGACAAACAGCCCGAGTACGGAGAGAAAGGTAAACAGGTTCAAGGTAAATCCAATGTAAGTAATCACGGCTTCAAATGTGGATGTGAAAATAAAAAAAAGTGTGATGCAGCTTTGTGCTAAAATTGCAATGAAAGGAATATTGTTTTTATTCTTCTTTGCAAAGAAACGGAACAAATGGAAATCTTCCCCCATTACCTGCGTAACCCGAGGACCTGCCATGATCATGGAACTGACAGAAGAAAGCAAGAGCAGGGAAATAACGACTGCTATAACCTTTCCTCCTGTTTCTCCGAAAATTTTTACAGCTGCCACAGAACCGATATCAACAACAGGATTACCTCCTGCATCTTTCATCTCGCTTAAAGGAACAGTGTAAAGGAAAATAAAGTTCAACATCACATATAAAAACAAAACCAGCATTGTGCCGATGAACAACGACTTGGGAAGATTTTTCTGTGGATTGTCGATCTCTCCTGTAATATAGGTGGAAGCATTCCATCCTGAATAGGCAAACGAAACAAAAAAAAGCGCTACGCCAAAAGCAGGACTCAAAATATCTTTTATTGCATCCTGAGCAGGCATGAAATGGACACTGCCGGTTCTTGCAGAAAAAATTCCGAAAACAATAATTCCGAAGATCACTATTACATTTAAGGTGGTAAGAAAATTTTGAACTCCTCTTCCCGTTTTTACATTGCTGACGTGAACAACTGTAAGCAGCACTACAATGCAAGAAGCAACATACATCGGGTTGAATGAAGGAAAAACCCGCGAGAGATAACTCCCCAATGCGATGGCAGAAGCGGCAACCGGAGCAGCAAAGCCCACCGTGGCAGAAACCCAGCCCGAAAGAAAACCCACTGTGGGATGATAAATCTGAGAAAGAAAATTATACTCACCTCCTGAACGCGGAAGCGCAGCTCCTAATTCTCCGTAACAAAGTGCGCCTGTCAGTGCGGCAACTCCGCCAATCACCCAAAGCAGCAACAATGCAAATCCGGAGTGAATGCCCATTACCTGAAACCCCATGCTTGTGAAAACACCGGTGCCGATCATGTTTGCAATGACAATGGATGTGGCTGTGAAAAAACCGATATATTTTTTTGATTTCATTTCAATTCTGAAAAGAGAAAAATCAGGGGCGCAAAGATGGGTAAAATATTTATATCGGAAGGTTGTTAGTCGAACGACTGCGAAGGATGTGATGATGCTTCGATCATCTGCTTGTACTCGGCAGGAGTAAGATCATTGTAGTAGAAGTTAACTGGGTTAATCGGATTGCCGTTTTTATGAACTTCATAATGCACATGAGGTCCGGCAGAAAGTCCTGTATTCCCTACGTATCCGATTAGTTCGCCTCGTTTTATTTTCTGTCCAACACGTGCAACTATTTTTACCATGTGTCCGTAAAGTGTTTCATATCCATATCCATGATTAATTACCACATGATTTCCATACCCGGATACATATTCAGCCGTTACAATCACGCCATCACCTGTTGCGTAAATTTTAGTGCCAATATTGGCAGTAAAGTCCATTCCGGCATGAAATTTCAATGTCTTGTAAATAGGATGGGTTCTCATTCCGAATCCTGATGGCTCGTGCATCAGATCTTTTCCGGAAATCGGCTGAATAGCAGGAATGCATGCAAGCATCACTTCTTTGTTCTTTGCCATTTTTACCACATCGTCAAAGGACTTGGACTGCACATATAATTGTTTGGATATCTGATCAAGTTTCTTCGTGCTTTCAACAATGAGTTTTGAGTTTTCAAATCCTTCGAGTTCTTTATACCTGTCCACCCCTCCAAATCCTGCTTTTCGGATTTCATCGGCAATGGGTTCAGCCTCAAATATCATCCGGTAAATATTATCATCACGCTTCTGAATATCTCCAAGTACGGTTTGTACCTGTCCGAGTTTTTTATTGAGGATATCATACTGATAGGTCATCCATTGGATTTCACGCTTTTGAATTTTTTCTTTAGGAGAATCGAAATACGTGAAAGCGATAAAAACGATAACACCGGCAAAAACAATTCCTATAGCAAGAGAGGAAAGCAGCTTCAACGCAATCTTCTTCCAACTGAAGCCTACTTTTTCGTAAGTCAGCGAATGGATGTCGAAACGATACTTAATCTTGGTCATGCCTGTAAAATAGTACACAAAGTTAGATAAAAAATCTATTTTTGCAACTATACTAAGATTTACACATTAACAGGATTATTAACAGTATGAAATCAGCTAAGGTTAGAGAAAAGTTTCTGGAATATTTCCGAGGGAAAGACCATGAGATCGTGCCATCGGCTCCACTTGTGATAAAGAACGATCCAACGCTGATGTTCACCAATGCCGGAATGAATCAGTTCAAAGATCTTTTTCTTGGAAATGCTAAGATAAAATATCCGCGTGTTGCTGATACGCAAAAATGCCTCCGTGTTTCCGGCAAGCATAATGATTTGGAAGAAGTTGGAATCGATACTTACCATCACACGATGTTTGAAATGCTCGGTAACTGGAGTTTTGGAAATTATTTTAAAAAGGAAGCGATCAAATGGGCATGGGAACTTCTTACAGGAGTGTATCAGATTTCCCCAGACAGATTATATGTTACAGTTTTCGAAGGAACTTCTCCCCTCTCCTCTGGGAGAGGGGGTGGGGGTGAGGTGATTCCTTTCGATCAGGAAGCGGCTGATGCCTGGAAAAATTATATTAATCCATCTCGAATAATTAATGGTTCTAAAAAAGATAATTTCTGGGAGATGGGAGAAACCGGTCCCTGCGGTCCATGTTCTGAAATTCATGTTGACATGCGTGATGATCGCGAGCGCGAAAAGGTGGATGGAAAAACATTGGTGAACAAAGGGAATCCTCAAGTGATAGAAGTGTGGAATCTTGTTTTCATGGAGTTCAACCGCAAAGCAGATGGCTCGCTGGTAAAACTTCCAGCTCAGCATGTGGATACCGGAATGGGATTTGAAAGATTGTGCATGGTGCTTCAGAATAAAAAATCCACTTACGACACTGATGTTTTTCAACCCATCATTCGTAGAATTGAAGACTTGTGCGGACTGCGTTATCATGGAGAGGACAGCAATCCTCAGGCAGAAATTACAAATGTTGCCATGCGTGTAATTGCCGATCACATCCGCGCCATTTCATTTGCAATTGCAGACGGACAACTTCCTTCTAACACAGGAGCGGGTTATGTAATACGAAGAATTTTGCGCAGAGCAGTCCGCTACGGCTACCAATCGCTCGGAATTAAAGAACCATTTTTATACCGAATCGTTCCTGTTCTCGCCAATCAGATGGGAACATTTTTTCCGGAAATAGAAAAGGAAAAACTTTTTACAGAGAAGGTAATTAAGGAAGAAGAAACCGCTTTCTTCCGCACACTGGAACAAGGGTTGAAAAAAATCGATGCAGTTTGTATTCCTTTGTCAAACTCAAAAACAGAAAAAGTAATTGACGGGAAAACCGTTTTTGAACTTTATGACACATACGGATTTCCGGTGGATCTCACTTCGCTCATTGCGCGCCAGTATGGACTGAGCATTGATGAGGAAGCGTTTGAAGCTGAACTTGGAAAACAAAAGTTCCGCTCGCGTGAAGACGCGAAAGTGGATAAAAGTGACTGGACGGATTTAGTAGTCCGTTCCGTTGGTGGGGCATTTATTGGTTATGACACACTTGAAAACGAAACAATAATTGCAAGATATAGAAAGGTAAATATTAAAGGTAAGGACTTATATCAAATTTGTTTAGGTGTAACACCATTTTATGCCGAAAGCGGTGGACAAATTGGCGACACAGGTAGTATTATATTTCCTGAAAACAAGCAAGAGTTAAAAGTATTAGGTACAAAGAAGGAAGATGGAATGATTATTCATATTGTAGATACAAAACCTAGATTACCACATGATAACAAGGCAATAGCAAAAGTAGATAAGCTAAAACGTCAGCTTATAATGAACAACCACACTGCAACGCATTTGCTTCATGCGGCTTTACGGCATGTGCTTGGAAAACATGTGGAGCAAAAAGGTTCGCTGGTGAATGAGGAGCATTTGCGCTTCGACTTTTCACATTTTTCAAAAGTTACGGATGAAGAACTGGCGAAGATCGAAGCAATTGTAAATGAAAAAATCCGTGAAAATATTTCTGGACATACTCAAGTAATGCCAATTGAACAGGCAAAGAAATCGGGTGCAATGGCTTTGTTTGGAGAAAAATACGGAGACACAGTGCGCGTGGTAACTTTCGACAAAAATTACTCTATAGAACTTTGCGGAGGAACTCATGTTCCCGCAACCGGACAAATTGGGTATTTTAAAATTACTTCTGAAAGCGCGGTAGCGGCTGGTATCCGCAGGATAGAAGCGGTAACCGCCCTGAAAGCGGAAGAATATATCAATCGTCAGATTGGAACGCTGAACGAATTAAAAGAATTGCTCAAGCATCCGAAAGATGTTATTGCTGCTATTCAGGATTTGCAGAAACAAAATTTTGAATTTCAAAGGCAGATAGCGGTATGGTTATATGAAAGGACTAACGATATCAGGAGTGATCTTCTTAGTAAAATAGAAAGATTAGAAACAAGATATATGACCGCAGGAGTAAAACCATCTGGCACGATAAATTTTATAGCAAAAACAATTGATCTAGACTCTTCTGATGCAATAAAAAATCTTGCCTTTGGACTAAAAGGTGAAGTTGAAAATCTTTTTCTTGTTCTTGGCGCAATCGTGAATGGAAAACCGCAACTTACCGTTATGCTCTCCGATAATCTTGTGAAAGACAAAAAACTTCATGCCGGAAATATTGTGAAAGAACTTGCTAAAGAAATAAATGGCGGTGGAGGCGGACAGCCATTTTATGCTACTGCGGGAGGAACAAATGCGGATGGTCTTGATAAGGCGATAGCAACTGCGAAGAAGTTTCTATCCTGAACAGTTCTTTTAAGTATTATAGGACTTACGTAATGGAACGCAGATGACGCTGATTAAACAGATAATCGCGGATTAAATCAGCGGGAATCATAACAATCTGTGTCATCTGCGTTCTATTGTATTTCTTTGCGTAAGTCCTGTATTAAAATAATTCCAAAGAATAACACTATGGAAACAATTATCAAAGAAAAAAAATCATCTTCCGGAACTTTTGTGGGAGATGTTCTCGGAGGAACAACCGCCATGCTGGTTGCGCTTCCTGCCGCCATTGCATTTGGCTTGATCATTTACGCACCATTGGGTCCTGCTTTCTCAGGCAAAGCTGCCATTGGCGGAATCATGGGAACTGTTGCGCTTGGACTGATCGCCTCTCTTATTGGCGGAACCAAAAGTTTAGTTTCTGCGCCTTGTGCTCCGGCTGCTGCAGTGCTTGCCGTTTTTGCAACGGAATTGGTAAGCAAGAATAGCATTCCGGCTGATGTCATCCCGGTTTATATCACGCTTGTGTCGTTGTTTGCAGGAGTGGTGCAACTGATCATTGGAAAGATCGGTGGAGGAAAAGTAATCAAATACATTCCCTATCCTGTAGTTGCAGGTTATCTTAGTGGTGTAGGAGTTTTAATTCTTACAGGGCAATTGCCAAAACTTTTAGGACTTCCGAAAGAAATAAAAATATGGCAGGGAATTTTTATGATACAGGATTGGAAGTGGGAAAGCATCTGCGTGGGTGTTGCAACCATTGTGGTGATGTACCTTGCACCAAAAATAATTAAGGCAATTCCTGCGGCTATCATCGCGCTGTTTGCCGGAGTCGTTTGTTATTTCAGCGCTTCTGCAATAAATCCATCCTTGCTTTTGCTGGATCATAATCCATTTATCATCGGACCGATATCAGCATCTCTTTCTGATCTGTACGGGATGTTTGTCAATCAGTGGACACTTGCTTCTACTCTTGATTTTCATAATATCAATTTAATAATTGCACCTGTTTTCACTTTGGCTGTGTTGCTTTCGATAGATACATTGAAGACCTGCGTGATACTGGATGCACTCACTTTGTCGCGGCACAATTCAAACAAGGAATTGGTCGGTCAGGGAATAGGAAACATCGGTTCTGCGCTGCTTTGCGGTATTCCGGGTGGCGGAACTATGGGACCCACACTCGTTAACCTTACCAGCGGAGGAAAAACAAAACTGTCCGGAGTTTTTGTCGGGATTGCTGCCTTGCTTGTTTTGCTTCTGCTTGGAAAATTAGTTGCATGGATTCCATATGCTGCGTTGGCAGGAATACTTATTGTGGTTGGTCTACGCATGATCGATTTTAAGAGTTTCTCCCTGCTGAAACATAGTTCCACTGTATTTGATTTTGTGGTGATTCTTGCCGTAGTGATTTCAGCAGTGAGCATGAGTTTGATTACAGCAGCGGGCGTAGGCATTGCCATGGCGATCATTCTTTTTCTGAGGGAACAGATGCGCACTTCGGTGATTCGCAGAAAAGCATTTGGCAATCAGAAATTCTCAAAGAAAAGTCGGCTTGAGAACGAGCGAAAAATTCTGGAAGACAAAGGACAGCACACGCTCATTGTTGAATTACAGGGACAACTTTTTTTCGGAACGGCAGATCAGCTTCTCAGTGAAATTGAACCGGTAATGGGCGATTGTAAATACATATTAATGGATATGCGCAGGGTGCTCTCGATGGATTTTACCGCAGCAAACCGCATGAAACAAATTTTGGCACGGATAAAAGAGAAGAATGGTTTTTTAATTTTCACTTCTGTTCCTCTTAGTTTACCTTCCGGACAAAATGTAAAAGAATACCTGAAATATCTTGGCTTAGCCGAAACAGCAAATCTTAAATTTTTTGACGAGCTGGATAGTGCGATGGAATGGGTGGAAGATGATATTCTGCTTCAGGAAAAAGTGAAAACGGATAACCGGCTTTTATCTCTTAGTGAAATAGAATTCTTCAACGGATTTTCTGAAGAAGCTTTGAAAACATTTGCATCAAGCCTGGAGGAGAAAACTTACAAGAAAGATGAGCGGATATTTAAAACTAAAGACGAAGGTGACGAAATTTATTTTATCCGAAATGGAAACGTAAAAATTGTACTTCCTTTGGCTCACGGTATTTTTCATCATTTAGTCACTATTCCTAAAGGAGGTTTCTTTGGTGATATGTCGTTTCTGGACTTCCGGAAACGTTCTGCCGATGCTCTTTCACTGGATGATTCCACGCTGTATGTTTTATCGCGCAAGAAATTTAATGAGATAGCAGCCAAACATCCTGAAGTTGCAGGAAAGTTTTTTGAAAAACTGGCATTCGTTATCTCAAACCGCTTGCGGCAAAGCGATAAGGAATTGAAGACATTGCAGGAGAGTTGATGGTTGAATCTCTTTAGTGATAAAAGAATAGAACGCTGATGACGCTGATTATTATGATTTCTATTGATAAAACCTGCGAGTATCTGCTGAATCTCTGTCATCTGCGTTCCATTGTATTTTGGAGCTGAGTAGTAACATCTTTTTATCTATGGAATGGACAAATTTGAAATAAAAGATATTGTCGGAAAAAAGATTGAGCGCTATAAAAGCAAGCTTACAATTAAAGAACTGCAGCTGGATGTATTGCTTGATATTACTAACGCCATCAATCATAATTTTTCCACGCAAACCATACTTGAAAAATTCAAACGCTTCTTAAAAGAACATTTAAAGATTGAGAAATTTGCTTTGTTCAGCAAATCCTCTCAGTGGCGATGTGTGCTATCCCATGGACTCATGGATGGGGAATTAGGTGAAATTGATGTGGAGCGCGATCTGATCCATCTGAAAGAAATTACTTCAGTCACTTCTCATCAGAATGATTCCTTGAAATATTTTGACATGGTGGTTCCAGTGTATCATGGGGACAAGCCACTTGCATATTTGTTGTTGGGCGATGTCAGCAATGATGAACTTAACGTGAGCCATATTATTAAGCACTTAAATTTTTTGCAATTACTTACCAATATTTCTGTGAGCTCGATAGAAAACCAGCGCCTGGCAAAAGAGCTGTTTAAACAGGAACAGGAACGCAGGGAGTTAATGGAAAAGCAAAATGAGATACTGGAAAAATTAGTGCAGGAACGAACCAAGGAATTGCGTGCGGAAAAGGAAGAGTCGGAGCGGCTGCTCCACAATATCCTTCCGGAAGAAGTAGCTGAAGAATTGAAGCAAAAAGGATTTATTACACCCTTGCGCTACAATGAATCCACTATTCTGTTCACTGACTTTAAAGAATTTACTGCCACATCGGCAAAAATTTCTCCGCAGAAATTGGTGAATGAACTCAATGATATTTTCAAAGCCTTTGATCATATCATGGAAAAGTATGATATTGAAAAAATAAAAACCATTGGCGATTCCTACATGGCTGTATGCGGACTTCCCAAAGAGTCAGGTACACATGCTATACAATGCATTCGGGCGGCATTTGAGATGATCGATTTCCTCGAGAAGCGAAAAGGAAGATCTGACATTGCTTGGGAAATGCGCGTTGGTATTCATTCAGGCCCCTTAGTAGCCGGAGTGGTGGGCACTAAAAAATTTACGTACGATGTTTGGGGCGATACCGTTAACACTGCTTCGCGGATGGAAAGCAGCGGTATGCCCGGCAAAGTAAATGTTTCGGAAGAAACATACCGGATTATAAAAGATCATTTTGATTGCGAGTATCGCGGGAAACTTGCCGCCAAGGGAATGGGCGATATGGATATGTATTTTGTGACAAGCGAAAAAACATCGGAACGATTTCTTCTGGTTAAAAAATATATCCTTGACAAACTGGAAAAAGAACTGCCCGGGAAACTTTACTATCATGGCTTGCATCACACCCTGGATGTTTGCGATGCAGCTTCCGTATTGGCATTAAAAGAAAACATCGGCAAGGAAAAAACAGAACTGGTGAAAGTGGCAGCGCTGTTTCATGATTCGGGTTTTATTAAGCAGTATTGGAAAAACGAAGTGATCGGCTGTGAAATAGCCCGTGAGATTCTACCGAAGTTCAACTATTCTTCTGAGGAAATAGAAGGTATCTGCGGAATGATCATGGCAACAAAAATCCCTCAGTCTCCTAAAAATATACTGGAAGAAATTCTTGTGGATGCCGATCTGGATTACCTTGGCAGAACCGATTTCTCTTCCATCGGAAAAACCTTGTTTGATGAATTAAATGCCAACGGAACACCTCTTGACGAAAAGCAATGGAGCCGGATGCAGATAAAGTTTTTGGGCGAGCATACATATTTTACCAAGACTGCAAGGAAGCTGCGTGAGCCGGAAAAACAAAAACAATTGGAAAGATTGAATCGGGTGTTAATTGCGGAGGGGTGTGCATAGTGTCTGCTTAAGGTTACACAGGAGCTACTCAAAGTTGAACAAGAACAGTTCAAGGTTTCATAGGAACGGTACCTTTATTTGTTCGGGCAGTGTTTTCTGTTCAGGAACTCTGCGCATAACCCATCAGAGTCTCTCCGATGAACATCGGAGAGAACTGCTCGGGCAAAATTTATAAACCATCCAAATTTCTCCCTCATAAAGTGTATATTTGGCTGCTTTTTTTATGCAAATGACCAGAGACCAGGCGAAAGCCACCATAGAAGGACTTGTTAAACGCTTCCGAGAGCATCGGGAGGAATATCATACTGCTGATTATAACGAAACCAAGACAAGAATCGGACTTATCAATCCGTTTTTTCACGCCTTGGGATGGGACGTGAGCCATGAAGAAGACAGGATAGAATCTTACCGCGAAGTAATTCACGAAGATAAAGTAAGAGTTAAGGGACAAATGAAAGCCCCCGATTATGGTTTCCGCGTAGCGGGGCAGAGTGACAAACGTCTTTTCTTTGTGGAAGCAAAAAAGCCATCCGTTTCACTCAAGACAAACAGGGAAGCATCATACCAGTTGCGCATTTATGGGCGAAGCGCGCAAGCTCCCGTTTCAATCCTTACCAACTTTGAAGAATTTATTATTTACGATTGCACCAGAAGCCCCAAGCAAAGCGACAGCGCGAGTTCTGCGCGCATCAAGTACATTCATTTCGAGGACTACATAAAAGAGTTTGATTTTCTTTACGACACTTTTTCGCACGAAGCAGTTTACAGCGGACACTTCGATAAATTTGTTCAGAGCGACACCTACAAAAAAGGAACACAAACGCTCGACAAAGATTTTGTTGAATCCCTCGATAGCTGGAGAAAATATTTGGCGACAAGCATTGCCCTTGAAAATAAAAAACTGAATGAAGAAGAAATAAATTTTGTCGTTCAGCAAACCATTGACCGGCTGATTTTTCTTCGCTTCTGTGAAGATCGGGGAGTTGAGCAATACGGGCAGTTGCAAAAAGCAGTTTCACACGGCAATTCTTACGACAACTTGTATGATTTATTCAAGCGAGCCGATGATAAATACAACAGCGGGTTATTTGATTTTAAGAAAGACAGCATTTCGGAAAAGCTCACGATAAAAAATAAAGTGCTGAAAAAAATTATAGAGGATCTATATTACCCCTCTCCCTATGTTTTTCGCGTAATGCCCGTGGAGGTTCTCGGAAATGCTTACGAACAGTTTCTCGGAAAAGTAATACGCATCACATCTTCGCACAGCGCACGCATTGAAGTAAAGCCCGAAGTGCGCAAGGCAGGCGGTGTGTATTACACGCCCCAATACATTGTGGAGTACATTGTAAAAAACACAGTCGGAAAACTCATTGAAGGCAAAACACCGAAAGAAATAGCTCAACTGAAAATAGTTGATCCCGCCTGCGGAAGCGGTTCGTTTCTTATCGGTGCGTTTCAATATTTGGTTCAATACCATGTGAACTGGTATCACCATCATCCCGCAGAAGCCAAGAAAGCAAAAGCATTAGCTCCTTCCCTCACAGGAAAGAATGGAGGCGGGCTTACCACTTCCGAGAAAAAGAAAATACTGCTCAATAATATTTTCGGAGTGGATATTGACGCAAACGCGGTGGAAGTAACCAAACTAAGTTTGCTCCTCAAGTGTATGGAAGGCGAAACCGAAGCCAGCATCAAACAGCAGTTAAGTGTTTTTCACGAGCGCATTCTTCCCGATTTGGATAATAATATTAAGAATGGAAATAGTCTAATAGATTTAGATGAAGAATTTGATTTTGATAGTTCATCAAAAATTCATCCGTTCAACTGGAAAAAAGGATTCCCTGATGTATTTAAAAATGGAGCTTTTGATGTAGTTATCGGTAATCCTCCGTATGGTGCAGAATTTTCAGAGGAGCAGAAAAAGTATTTACTTAAAAAATATTCTAACCAAAATTATCAGTTAGATAGTTATTTAATCTTTCTCGAACAATCCGTCAAGGTTCTTTTAAAAAATGATGGAAATTTTGGAATGATCATTCCTAATCCTTGGCTTACTAATCTTTTGCAAAAAGGATTAAGAAAATTTATTTTTGAAACTGTAGCCGTTAATGAAATCGTGCATTTCAAAGACCCCGTATTTCCTGATGTAACTGTAGATACAGAAATTATTCTTCTTTCAAAAAAGAATCCTAAGTCGAACAAAGTTAGAATTACCGTTGTCGAGAAAGGAAAGCCATTATTTAATGGCAAGCACACCGAATTTATTCATTCTCAAAAAGAATGGATAGATCAAGATGGCGAAGTGGTAAATATTTTCTTGAATGAATTTGAAAAAAAGCTTTTCAAAAAAACACAAGAACATACCAAACCACTCGAAACCTATATTGATATTAATGTCGGAATAAAACCTTATCAAGTTGGTAAAGGAAATCCAAAGCAAACCAGAGGAGATGTTGAAAATCGTGTTTTTGATAGTGACAAGAAAAAGGATAAAGCATATAGAAAGTATTTAAGAGGGAAGGACATGAACCGCTATGTTATAAATGCTCTCGAGGAAAGGTATATTAAGTTCGGTGAATGGCTTGCAGAGCCAAGACAATCAGCCAATTTTGACGCGCCTGAAAAGATATTTATGCGCCAAACTGGAGATAGCTTAATTGCTACTCTTGATAAAACAAAACTGCTCTGCCTGAATAATATGCACGTACTTGTTCCAAAAGAAAATACAAAGGTCAGTTTACTTTTTCTCCTTGGCATTATCAATTCTAAAACCTTAAATTGGTACTATCAAACTCTGAATCCAGAAAAAGGTGAAGCACTAGCGGAAGTAAAGAAAACCAACGTAGCAAATTTACCGATAAGAGAAATTGATTTTGAAAATAAATTTAATAAAGAAAAACATGATGAAATTGTAAAACACGTTGATTTGCTTCTGAAATTGAACGAAGAATTCCAAGAAGAAAAACTCCAAAGCAAAACTGAGCATTTAAAACAACGCATTGAACATAGCGAAGAAAAAATAAACCAGCTTGTGTATGAATTGTATAATTTAACCGACAAGGAAATCAAAATAATTGAAGGCAAGCAAGAATGAGCACCGAAATCCAAATACGTCAAGCCCTTGAACACGCAGAAGAATATATTGCGCAGATGACCACATTTTCTGACAAGAAGTTAGAAAAACACCTTGATATTATTCATAAGCAATCCGTAATTGCCGAGAAGGAAAAGATGACATCTTCTCTTGAACTTTTAAGAATTTGGCGCAGTCAGGTAATTGAGGCGCGCATTCGCAAAGCCATAAACAATATTGCCGATGTTCCCAGCGAAATGGAACTGGCTATTGCCGATATGGAATTCTTTGAAGAAAAAGTAGAACAGCGTCAGGAAATATTGAAGGAAGCAAGCTCCACCGTCATTGCGAACGAAGTGAAGCAATCTCAAGAAGAAGAAGAAACAAAATCTCAGGAAAAATTGAGCGAAGCGAAATCCCGACAATTATCGGGAGAAAAGACCTCTACCGATAAGCCCGAACAGCTTTCGCTGTTTTAAATTCCTTCCCATCCGTGTCTCTCCGATGAACATCGGAGAGAACTGTTCGGACAAAATTACGCTATCTCTAATCAACCTTGTTTTATCTTTCCTGCTGAGTAATCACTTAATTTCTTACATTCATCTATTCTTTTCTTAAAACTAATGCAATGAAAAAACTTTACGCGGCTGCTTTGTTTGTGATTTGTATTTACGTTGCAAATGCCCAAGTGCCAAATTGGATATGGGCTAAAGGTGTAATTGGTCGATCCAATGGATATAGTAATCATTTGTGTACGGATCTTAATGGCAATGTATATTTTACAGGGTTTTTTGTTGCATCAACTATTACTTTTGACAGTATTACTTTAACAAATGCTGGATCTTACAGTAGTGATTTCTTTATAGTAAAATACAATCCATCAGGGAATGTTGTTTGGGCTAAAAGAGCAGGGGGAACGAAAATCGATGTAAGCAACGGTATCAGTACAGATGTTAACGGAAATGTCTATGTTACCGGATTTTTTAGTAGTTCCAATATTACTTTTGGCAGCACTACATTAACAAATGCAGGCGGAAGCGGTACTGAAGATATTTTTGTTGTAAAGTATGATTCTTTAGGGAATGTACTATGGGCTAAAGGAGTGGGTGGAACCATGGACGATGTTGCGAATAGCATTTGCACTGATAATAGTGGTAATGTTTATGTAACAGGAAGTTTTGTTAGTTCTTCCATTAGCTTTGGCAGTACAGTATTTCCAAACGGTACAAATTCCACCAAAGTTTTTATTGTAAAATATGATGCATCAGGAAATGCAGTATGGGCGAAAAGAGACTATGGCACTTGTAACGATTCAGGCAATAGCATTTGTACAGACGTAAGCGGCAATGTGTTTATAACGGGTTATTATAGCGGTGCCTCCATGAGAATTGGTACCGATACGTTATTAAATTTCGGTGGCGCTGATATTTTTGTTGTAAAATATGATTCATTGGGTAATGTGATATGGGCTAAAAGTGGTAATGGAGATAATTGGGACACTGGTTTAGGGATCAGCACTGATAATGGTGGTAATGCATATGTAACAGGTAGTTTTATAAGTAGCCAACTTTTTTTAGGAAATACAACCTTAACAGGCGTACACACTTACCCCTATACAGAAGATTTTTTTGTAACTAAATATGATGCTTCTGGCAATGTAGTGTGGGCCAAAAATGCTGGAGGAAGTGGTTCTGATTATGGTACTAGTATAAGTGTTGATACAAATAATAATACTATATATATAATCGGAACTTTTAATAGCTCCGCTATTACCTTTGGCAGTTATGTTATCCCCAATACTGGTCCGAGTAACGCTACCGTTACTTTTGTAGTAAAATATGATAGTTCAGGTAATGTGGTTTGGGCCACAAATCCTTCGGGAAATTTCTATGATCAGGGGTATAGTATATGTGTAGACCCTAACAGCAAGGTGTTATTATCAGGAGGTTTTGATATTAATACACATGCTTTTGGGAGCACTACTTTAAATCCTGTTGATGCAGGAGGAGGAGATATTTTTATCGCAAAGTTAAACCCTCCTTGTATATCACTTAATAATATTTCTACTAACATTAGTTGTAACGGAGGAAATAATGGTTATGCCACTCAAATTTCCTCAAACGGAACTGCCCCCTATACCTATCTTTGGAATACCGGGCAAACAACTTCTGCTATTACGGGTTTGTCAGCAGGTAATTATACGGTAACAGTTACCGATTCTTTTGGTTGTTCGGTTCAAAATGTAATTGCTATTACACAACCACTTGCCATTTCAAATAATCTTGCAATTACCAATGCTTCCTCTTGCACTGGTAACGATGGCAAAATTGTGGCTACTGTTACAGGAGGTACCCCTCCATATTATTACTCATGGAACAATGGACAAACCACGGCAACGTCAACGGGACTTACTCAAGGCACATATACATTAATAATTACAGATACACATAGTTGTATAGACACTTTTATAACTACTATAAGTTGTACTAATGACGTTCCTGCTTTTTCTCTGCAAAATGATTTTATTATTTTCCCCAATCCCACGAGCGGAACATTTCAAATACAAATAAGCAATGGGCAGTTGGCAAAAGGAGAATTAGGTATCTATAATGTAATGGGAGAAAAAGTGTATGAAGATGCTCCGTCCCTAAAAGGCGCTGATACATTTTCTGTTTCTCTCCCTTCAGGGTTGGAGCAAGGAATTTACTTCCTGCAAGTAAAATCCGATCAAGGAACAGCAACAAAAAAGCTCATCATCAATAAATAAAAAGGGACGAATCCCGAACAAAAACGAATCAGCGAATAACAGCCCTTGTATTTATTCGTTCATTCGTTCCTTTTAGCGTTTCGTATAATACTTCACGGCACCCTCTTCTCCGTAACGTCACTCCAGGGTCCCTGCCCGGTGCTTCCGCCATTAGCCCTTACCCTTACAAAAACAATTTTCCCCGATGGCAGATCGCTCAGAGTGGTTTTCTTTCTTCCTATTTTATTGAAAAAATATTCTTTAATGAGGGATGCTTCGGGGTGGGCGTTGTCCGCATACACCTGCACAATGAAGTTTTGCGCTTTGAGCAGCGTATTCCATTTTATTTTCAGCTCACCGGTATTGTTGCCATAAGAGAGCTGCACTCCCCTTACTTCAGGAAGTTCACCGCCCGGGCTCCCTTTCACATTCTTTGCCGCATACCCCGATCTTAAATACAATGCCATATCTCCGCTGGCAATCCGGGCTGCATCTGACGCCTGATACATAAGCATTTGTTCCAGTTCTGTGCGCAGGGCGTTTTTCTTTGCAGTGTCCGCCCTTGTTCCGTTATCCGCTTTCACAAGCGCGGCATCGTATTGCAGGGTTTTGGCTCTCACATCGGCTGCGGAGGGAACAATGCCGGCAAACCCGGCAGCAGCGTTTATCTTTTCCACCTTTTCATACGCATACTCGGTAAGCTCAGCATCGCGCAGAAACTTGAGTCCGAGCTTTGGAATAATGTTTCTCATATCGAATGATTTATTGCTTTAACGCTAAGGTATGTGTATTTATTGCATACACATGTGTTTTTAGTGCAAAAACACATGTTCCGTCTTCTTCCACATGTGTACTCGCTACTTCAACACATATGACTGCTACTTCCACATGTGTATTCGCTTCTTCCACACATGTACCAGCTTCTTCCACACATGTGCTTGCTCCTTCCACATGTGTACTCGCTTCTTTCACACATGTACTCGTTCATTACACACATGTGCCTACTACTTCCGCATGTGTGCTTACTCCTTCCACACATGTGTCAGCTCCTTCCACACATGTGCTTGCTACTTCCACATGTGTATTTGCTCCTCCGCAACATTACATCAAGACAGTGCAAGATTACACAGGAGCTGCTCAAGGTTACGCAGGAACTGCTCAAGGTTGTGTAGGGTCTGCTTAAGGTTACACAGGAACTGATCAATGTTGCGTAGGGGCTGTTTAAGGTTACACAGGAGTTGCTCAAGGTTGCACAGAAGTTGCTCAATGTTGCATCAAAGAAGTGCAAGGTTTCATAAGGGCAGTTTAAGGTTGTACAGGAACTACTCAAAGTTGAACAAGAACAGTTCAAGGTTTTATAGGAACTGTACCTTTATTTGTTCGGTTATCTTTATTATTACAGGTATTGAATCCGATTTACTAATTGAAGTTGTTTAAGGTTGGCTGTTTAAAAGAAAGAAAGACGACAAAATATTGCTAAACAATAATCCGCATCTTTCTTTCAAAAAAGAAGAAAAAAAATGATAAACAAAAATACAATAAAAAAGAGATTTGCCCACATTTGAAATTTGGCAATCATTTAGGCAACACCAAAGTAAAACAAGTACACGTAGTAGAAGCGATACTATTCAGGTTAAAAACAGGATGTCAATGGAGAGAATTACCCATGAAGCAATTTTTTAGAACCAGATACAAATGGCAAAGTGTTTACTACCATTTTCAGAAATGGTGTAAAGATGGTAGTTGGGAAATGGTTTGGAACAAGACATTAGAAAAGCATAAGGGCATACTTGATTTATCCAGCATACAATTGGACGGTACGCATACCCCTTCCAAACGTGGAGGAGAAGCAGTAGCATATCAAGGAAGAAAAAAATGCAAGACAAGCAATATGCTTATCATAGCTGACAATCAAGGCACGCCATTGGCTTGCAGCGAAGCGGTAGAGGGCAATCATAATGATGCCTATAATTTAGAGAAGACCGTTGATACCATGTTGCAGGACATACGCGATTCAACAATTCCTACAGAGGGACTGTTTTTAAATGCTGATTCGGGTTTTGACACAAAAGAGTTTCGCAATTATTGCTACCAAAATGACATCATATCCAATATTGACCAGAATAAAAGAAACGGGAATCCTGCTGAATATATTTTTGACGATTTGCTCTACAAATGCAGATTTGTCATAGAGAGAACAAATGCTTGGATGGATGGATTCAAGGCACTTTTGGTGCGTTTTGAAACAAATAAAATTCATTGGAAAGCTCTCAACCTATTAGCATGTACTGTGATTTTACTACGTCAACTTTAAACAACTTCATTTCTTTCTTCAAGTGGAGCAAAGGATGTGGCATCAACCACATAATCTGCATAGAGACACCTCAAAAATCATAATCATTACACAAATGTCACCATGGACATAATGGAAGGATTTTTTTTAATAATAGATGTTTCGGGTACGCTTATCATGACAATGCAAAAATATATTGCTCAATTATTTCTTCTCGGAACGCTTTCTTTCGTTCTCATCGAGAACAATTTTCCTCATGCGGATATGCTTTGGCGTTACTTCCACTAATTCGTCTTTCTGAATGTATTCCATCGCTTCTTCCAGAGAGAAATTAATTTTAGGTGCAATGCGCATCTTTTCTTCACTTCCAGAAGCGCGCATGTTAGTCAGTTTTTTTTCTGTGCAGATGTTTATCACCAGGTCATCGGGGCGAATGTGTTCCCCGATTATTTGTCCGGGATATATCTCATCTCCCGGTTCAACAAAATATTTTCCTCTGTCTTGCAGTCTGTCTATTGAAAATGCAACAGCAGGTCCTTTTTCTTTGGAAATAAGAACTCCGGAATTTCTGCCCGGAATATCTCCTTTCCATGGTTCAAAATCTTTTAAGCGATGAGCCATGATTGCCTCTCCGGCTGTGGCTGTGAGGATGGCGTTTCTCAATCCTATCAGTCCACGCGCTGGAATATCAAACTCCATGCGAACCAAGTCTCCTTTAGGTTCCATCACCAGCATTTCTCCTCTGCGCTGGCTCACAAATTCTATCACTTTTCCTGTGCATTCCTGCGGTGTATCAACAGTAAGCACTTCAATAGGTTCATGTTTTACTCCGTCAATTTCCTTAATGATAACCTGAGGTTGCCCCAATTGTAGTTCATATCCTTCTCTTCTCATCGTCTCAACAAGAATGGAAAGATGAAGAATTCCTCTTCCGAAAACATTATAAGAATCAGGGGATCCTGTTTCTTCTACGCGGAGAGCGAGATTTTTTTCAAGCTCTCTGTCCAGTCTTTCTTTCAGGTGGCGCGAGGTTACGAATTTTCCATCACGTCCGTAAAAAGGAGAATTGTTAATGGTAAATATCATGCTCATCGTAGGCTCATCAATCGCAATGGGAATGAGTCCTTCCGGATTCTCAAAATCAGCAATGGTATCACCGATGTCGAAACCTTCAATGCCTGTTACAGCGCATATGTCTCCTGATTTTACAAAAGGAACCTTTTTCTTTTCAAGTCCGTCAAACGTAAATATCTCCCGTATTCTGAGTTTTAAAATTTTCCCATCTCTCTTCACAAGAGAGAAAGGCATATTTTCTTTAATTTCTCCTCTGAAAACTCTTCCAACTGCGATTCTGCCGATGAAAGATGAATAATCCAGCGAAGTGATCTGCATTTGCAAGGTGCCTTCGCGAATGGGTGCAGAAGGAATATGCTCCACAATAGCATCGAGCAAAGGAAGAATGGTAGTGGTTGGATTTTTCCAATCTGTATTCATCCAGCCATGTTTTGATGAACCATAAATCGTAGGAAAATTCAATTGATCTTCGGTAGCGTTAAGATTAAAGAAAAGTTCGAACACGGCATCATGCACCTCATCCGGACGGCAATTTGGTTTGTCAACTTTATTGATGACAACGATTGCTTTCAATCCTTGCGCCAATGCTTTTTGCAGAACAAATCTTGTCTGTGGCATCGGTCCTTCAAAAGCATCAACCAGCAGAAGAACTCCGTCTGCCATGTTCAGTACGCGTTCTACTTCACCTCCGAAATCTGCGTGGCCTGGAGTATCAATGATGTTGATTTTTGTATCCTTGTATTTTACCGAAACGTTCTTTGCGAGAATTGTGATTCCGCGCTCCCGTTCCAGATCATTATTGTCGAGAATTAAATCTCCTGTCTCCTGGTTTTCACGAAAGAGCTGGCACTGATGAAGAATTTTGTCAACGAGGGTAGTTTTTCCGTGGTCAACGTGGGCGATAATGGCGATGTTTCTGATTTTTTGCATACTTTGTTTAAAAGGGTCGCGAATGTAATAAAAATACGGGTACGAAATCCCTATGTCTGAGGAAATCCTATTTCTATTTTGCCTGTTCCGGTAAAAAATCTGCGAGTTGAAGAAGTAATACTTGGCTCGTATTACAAATTAGAAATGGATTTGTCTTTAGGATATTTCACCGAAAATCCGAATCGGAACTTCTTCTCTTCACCGGTAGCGACTTTCATGTTCCAAAGCAGTGATCCTTTTTCTGTATCGTATTTTGATCCACCGGTTTCAAGTGTTTCAATTGTAATTTCATTATTGGTGCTGAGGGGGATTTGATCTTCAATGTCAATTTCTATCGGCTGGCTTTTCTTATTACGGATACTGATCTCATACATGCGTGATTCCTTTTTGTTGGTGGCAATTATTTTCTTTTCGGAAAAATCTTTCAGCAAGGTTCGTTTCACTATTACATTTTTATCCCTGCCGAGAGAAATGTCCAGCGTGTCGCTGGTTGTGTGCGTATCAAGATAGGACTTGCCCACAAAAGTTCCTTCAAAGAAGATGTTCATGTTTCCGCTGAGTAAATTGTATTTATCCCAGCCCGTAACTTTGGCAAGCAGGAAAGCATCCGGATCAAGTTTAGGAGCGCAATAATAACGATAGGTTGTAGGAATCGATAAACTCTGTATGCTCACTGAATGAGGTTTATTATCAGAAGAAATATTGTACGGAATGCTGATGTCGTACTCAACAGTTGTTGTGCTCTCAGTAACTTGTGTGTAGTTGGAAGCGTTATCTGCCACAACGACTTCTTTAAGTTCTTCTTGTGCAACAGGGGAGGATTTCTGCACCATCATACTTGGTGCTTCAGATCGCGCACCTCTGGCTTTTATGCCATCTATGTAATAATTCGCTGGTGCATAAAAGCTCAACCACCATGGATTTATCGTGGGCTTTGTACCTCCCTGTGATGGATTTCCTGTTGAAACAGTAAGTTTTACATTTTTCCAGTCCACTCCTGTGTTCTGCCAGATGTTTGCTCGGTACTCCAGTTTTACCGGGCTGTTGCTGTCGGTTGCACGCAGATCGTAGATCGGTGACCAGCCCGCGTTGTACACATTATACGTCAAAGAAAGTTTTGCATTTACTGCCGATTGTGCCGACACACTCACCACGATCTCTCCTGTATTTATATTTCTCTTTGCGTTGAATTCATTGAGCTGGCTTTGTGTTTTGGCAATTTGTTCGTTTAGCTTTTTTTCTTTTAGGCTGCATTCCATTTGTTTGTTGTTCAGATCGGTGAGGCGTGTGCGAAGGATATTAGCTACTTTTTCCAGTTCAGCAGAATTCACTCCGGTATTTTGTCCACCTATATTTTTGTTGGCAAGAAGCATGGATCTTTCGCTCTCGTAAACAGTACGCATATTTTTCTGCACATCTATTTTCAGCTGAAGTATTTCAAGCGAATCTTCCAGTTGCTTAATTTCTTTCGTCTTTGGCTGATCGTTCAGGTAATTGGTGCGGAAAGAAACGGCAAGAATGGTGAAAGCGCCTTCTCCTTTTGCTTCAATACTGTTAGCGTCAATGTTTGGCGACAGGTTTTCAAAAACAAGATCGCTTTGACCCGGATCAATCGTTGTGTTTCCGGTATTATTTACCGAAGCACCGCTTAAAAAAACTGTTACCTGTTTTATTTCTGATTTAACTTTTTTCTCGTTTTCTTGTGAAAACAGGAAAAGAGGGAGAAGAAAAATAATGGATGAGAAGATAGTCTTTTTCATTGGGATGTTTTTAAAAGTTATTGTTATGATACAATTAGTATGCTGTTTCCATAAAATCTCATTTAGAGATTTTGCAAGATTTGCTCTATTGAGTTGCAAAGATTTTTTACTGCCAGATTCAGTTTCCAGTTTTTCTTATTTCTTTTTTTTACATAATTTGAAATGGCGCGAATCTGCAGGCAGGGAATCTTTTCGCGGTTGCAGGAAAAGAAGAACGCAGCGCCTTCCATGCTTTCAATATCAGGATGAAATTTTTGTACAACTTTTTTAATGCTTGCAGAATTTCCATGAACGGTATTGACGGTGATCCCATTTACTTGAGGTAAATCGGATAATGTTTTTCTGATCTTAGGACTTGAGATTTGAGGCTTTAGACTCGAGACCTCTTTTAGTCCCATTTCCTTCAACGTCAGAAACTTATTCCCATCCTCGGCACCAATATCTGAAAAACAGTCACTCACTACATTTACAACCGCTCCGAGTGGAATTTCTCTCTTAAAACTTCCAGATACTCCTGCATTAATTGCCAGATCATATTTTTTATTCAGAGTTTTTCCAAGATGAAAAGCGGTGGAAGTCATCCCTATTCCTGTAAAAAGAACATCAATCGTATGTTTTTCGAAGAAAAAAGTATGAAGATTCTTGCCTGAGCGAATCTTTTTAACGTTCTTCAGCAGTGGGGCAATCTCAAAATTTGTAGCAGAAACAATGAGGATTTTCATTCTTCAAATATACTAATGTAATGTGCCCAATGATGAGAGTTTTTATATTTGCAACTCTTTATACAAACATGGTTTACATCACACGGAGGGAACAGTTTTCGGCAGCGCATAAATTGATGCGAGAAGATTGGTCTGCAGAAAAAAATCTAAAAATATTCGGTAAGTGCGCCAGTCCTAACTGGCATGGACATAATTATCAATTATTTGTTACTGTGAAGGGAGAACAAGATCCGGATACGAGTTTTGTGGCTAACCTTTCCGATGTTAGTGATATTGTCCGTGAAAAGGTGATTTCTAAACTTGATCATAAGAATATCAACCTTGATGTGGATTTCATGAAAGGGAAACTCAGCACAACAGAAACACTGGTAGTTGAGATATGGAAACAACTTGAAACTTCAATAAAAAAACTCGGATGCGAACTGCATTGTGTGAAAATCCAGGAGACAGAAAATAATTCGGTAGAATATTTCGGGGTTACTTATAACGAATAACTACGAATATTGCGAATACATGCAGGTAGTTAACAATTATGTTTACAAAAATAATGATTAGTATATTCGTAACCATTCGTAATTAGTAACCATGAGCAACTATAAAAAAATTGACGAGTATAATCCGGAAACTACGGGGAAGCTTGCAGAGCATTACAGGCAGATATTGAAACTTTCAGGTGCAGACATGACAAGCGAAGGGCTTTTGAAAACTCCCGAGCGTGTGGCAAAAGCAATGCAATATCTTTTGCATGGAAGTTGCCTGAACCCTGCTGACATTTTGAAATCAGCCATATTCAAAGAAGCATATAAAGAGATGGTGATTGTAAAAGACATTGAAATTTATTCCTTATGCGAACATCACTTACTTCCGTTTTTTGGAAAAGCGCACATTGCTTACATTCCGAATGGAAAAATTGTTGGACTCAGTAAAATTCCAAGAGTAGTGGATGCATTTGCAAGAAGATTACAGGTGCAGGAACGACTTACTGTGCAAATTCGTGATTGTATTCAGGATACATTAAAACCGCTTGGAGTGGCAGTGGTGATTGAAGCAAAGCACTTGTGCATGTTGATGCGCGGAGTGCAAAAACAAAATTCGGTTGCTACCACTTCAGCATTTACAGGAGGATTTCTCGATAATTCAAAAACCAGAGATGAGTTTATTCAGCTTGTTGCAGGAAAATTTCATTAAAAGCAGAAAGAAGTATTTTGGGATTTCACTTTTTGTAATCTGCAATCTTTATTTTACAATTTGTAATTCCCAAGATTTTCTTGGCTACACAAATAGCCCATTTTCCGGTGTGAACGGAATAGACTTGAACCCAGCATGTATTGTGAATAATCCCCGCAAATGGGATGTGAGTGTCATCGGTCTGAACGTGGGAGTGGCAAATAATTTCATTGGTTTTCAAAAAAAAGCCCTTAATCATACGGGAGGATTAACAAGTGGTAATTATCCTGCCTTTAACGATAATAATTTCGCCAATGATTACTTGACTCAGCGCATGAAAATTAAGGCAGCTTCAGTTTTTGTTGCAGCGAATATTTCTTTGCCATCGTTCATGTTTACACGCGAAAAACACAAAGATGCTTTTGCCTTTACCTGTCGAACCAGAGCGTATGTGAATGTTGACGGCATTGACCCGTCACTTGCGCACATGATGGTTGCGGGTGCTACAGACAGCACAATGTTTGGAAACCAACTTTCTTCTCCAAAACTCAGCACACAAACCATGGTGTGGACTGAATACGGAGTTACCTATGGAAAAACGATTATGGAGTCAAGTAATGGGCGATTGAATGTTGCTGGGAGGTTAAAATTGCTTCAGGGATTATATGCTGCTTACATATATATAGACAATGTTGATTATAAATTTAATACATCTGATAGTCTTTTAATAATTAGTCCGCATGTAAATTATGGGCACTCCAAAAATCTTGAATTCAGTAAAAATGCATTGAAGTTTGGCTTTGGAGGAAAGCCCTCTGTTGGTCTTGATATTGGTGCAACCTATGAATTTCATCCTATAGAAAATACGCATTCAAAAAAAGTTTCGCAGTCCACAGAAACTATGTTATCGCACGAATACAGATATAAAGTTGGATTTTCAGTTCAGGATCTTGGGTGGATTACTTACCTGAAGCCTTCCAATGGGCATGACTTTACTGCAGAGTTTAATAACACGATCAATCTAAGCTCCCTAAGTACGCCCGGAAGCACCCCTCTTGCCAGTGCTGATGACACGTTGAAGAAAAAATTCTCTATGCTCGCTGTGGATAAAAAGTTCAGGATGAACCTTCCCACAATGGTGAGTGTGCAGGGAGATTATTATGTGGGAAAAAATATTTCCGTGAACTCCACTATGAATTACGCTTTCCAGTTCAAGAATAATGAAGACAAAATTCACGAAGTAACTGCTTTCAGCATCACTCCACGCTGGGACTGGAAATGGCTTGGGACTTATTTTCCTGTTTCTTACAATAAATATTCTCATGTGCGTGCCGGATTTTCTTTGCGTCTTGGTCCGCTCATCGTTGGCACATCAAATGTTCTTCCTCTCATTACTAAGAAAGATGTTTACGGCTTGGATTTTCATTTCCTGTTGAAAGTTCCGCACATTGCATTTAATAAGAAAAATAAAAATTCAAAAAGTAAGAGTAGGTTTAATAAGAATAAGGAAGGAAAAAGGAGAAAGCACCCCAAGTCGGATATGCCTGCAAAGGATTCTGAACATAAGGTTCGCAAACATATTTTTCCGAAGATACATTTCTTTAAGAAGAAAAAACGAAATGCAAATCCTGAAGATGAAGATCACACGATCTACTTTAAGATATAAAAAACTTATCCTCGTCCTTTCTGAAGAGAAGATGGTTTGTGAAAAAATACATGTTGATATTTTGTGATCTCTCTGAGTATTTGCTGATTCGATCATGCGTATTTTCGTAAAAAGCAGGACTTACGCAAAAAAACGATAAAATGCTTTTTTTGTTAAAATTTCGCACTTAAAAGTCTGCAATTTCCAACTTTTGCGTAAGTCCTGAAAAGATTGTAATTCATTGATGTATGAAAGCATATATTTTTCCAGGTCAGGGTTCGCAGTTTTCAGGAATGGGTAAAGAGCTTTACGAAAACTCCTCTCTTGCTAACGGACTTTTTTCAAGGGCAAATGAACTTCTTGGTTTTCGGATCACAGATGCCATGTTTTCCGGAACAGATGAAGAGCTAAAACAAACTAAAATAACTCAACCGGCAATTTTTCTTCATTCGGTAATTCTTGCTAAGACGTTGGGAGACGCATTTCTGCCGAATGCGGTGGCCGGACATTCTCTTGGAGAATTTTCTGCTCTTGTTTCTGCAAATGCGCTCACGTTTGAAGACGGATTATCGCTGGTCTACAAACGCGCCATGGAAATGCAAAAGGCATGTGAAGCAAATCCAAGCACCATGGCTGCTATCTTAAATCTTGACGATAAAATTGTTGAAGACATTTGTGCTGAGATATCAAACTCAGGCGAAGTGGTGGTTGCCGCAAATTATAATTGCCCCGGACAATTGGTGATCTCAGGTTCGATCAAAGGAGTGAACATTGCCTGCGAAAAAATGAAAGCTGCAGGAGCAAAGCGCGCATTGGTGCTGCCTGTGGGTGGTGCTTTCCATTCTCCGCTGATGGAGCCCGCAAAGAAAGAATTGGAAGCTGCCATCAATGCAACCAGTTTTTCAAAACCTATTTGTCCGGTTTATCAGAATGTAAATGCGAGTCCGGTAACAGAGCCGAATGAAATAAAAATGAATTTGATTCAACAACTTACATCTCCTGTGCGCTGGACACAAACTATTCAGCGAATGACAGCCGATGGAATAAATTCTTACGTGGAAGTTGGTCCCGGAAAAGTTTTGCAGGGGCTGGTGAAGAAAGTAAATAAAGAAGCGGAGGCAATCAGCGCATAGCAGAAGCCCCACCCTTCCCTCCCCATTGGGGAGGGAAGGAAAAAACAAACTCAATGAACAAAAAAAATATTACACTCGCTATAATAATTTTTTTCTCCCCTCTCTTTTGGAGAGGGGTGGGGGGTGAGGCTGCTGCTCAGTTCTTTCAGGGAATAGGGGCAACAGCCGGAGTAGATCTTGCAAAAGAAAAATGGTTTCTGCATTACCCCGATGGTTCTTCTGCCACTGAACGTAAAAAAAATATTTTCGGATTTAATGGTTCACTCAGAGCAGAATTTATTGATAACGAAAATATACGCTGGGTAACGGAAATTCAATACGACCAGAAAGGATGCAAAGACAAAACCGACAGCGCCACTTTCAAAAACCGATTGAACTACATCTGCTGGAATAATTTTTTGAAATTCCAGTACGAAACCTTTGATGGATTTCCATATTTGCTTATGGGACCACGCGTTGAATACCTGCTCACGCAAGGCACTAAATCCACAGCCATTACAGGCGCATTCCAAAAGTTTAATTTCAGTTGGTCAATTGGAGCGGGATTTGAGAAGATTGTTTACGGTAATTTCAAGCCATTTATTGAAGTTCACTACAATCCGGATACTCCTTTTTATTATGCTTACAAAACTCCTCCTCTTGACATTCGCAATCGTGCATGGGAACTCCGCATCGGATTGATTTATCGCCCGGGAGGGCATGACAGTTGCCCAGGGGTGGTTTATTGATTTGATTCTACAAACAATATTTCCCGTTATTACTCGTATCTTTATTTCATGAAACGGTTTTTTCTTTTGCTTTTTTCTCTTGTCATGCTGTGCGGAGTTGAAGCATTTGCTCAGAAGTTATTTTTTTTGGAGATAAAACCTTCTCAATCAAGCGAAATTTTAAACAAGATTTCCTACAAAAAAACTTTCCTATCAGAAACAGAACGCGACAAAGAAATTCAGAATGTTCTTTTCAGCTTGTACGATAATGCTTATCTCTCAGCTTCAGTTGATAGTGTGGTCGAACTTCCCTCTCCTGTGGGAGAGGAGGTATGGGGTGAGGTAATTTATATCAAAACAGGTGAACAATACAAATGGGCAACGCTCCTAAAAGGAAATGTGGAAGAAGCAATTCTGCGTGAAGTAAATCCCCCTCTCCTTCGGAGAGGGGCTAGGGGTGAGGCGGGGAAACCGCTTTACTTCAAGGATGTCCGAAAACTTCAAGAAAAAATTCTTACGTACTGCGAAAACAACGGTTATCCTTTTGCTTCGGTAAAATTAGACAGCATTGTTATTTCGAATGTTTCGATTTCAGCTTGCATTAATCTGCAAAAAAATAATCTTCTTAAAATTGATAGCGTAGTAAATCATGGATCAGCGAAAATTTCCTCTGTGTATTTACAAAGTCATCTTTCCATTAAAAGCGGTGATCTGTATAATGAGTCTCTGATAAGAAAGGTCGGTACACGAGTCAAGGAGCTTTCGTTTGTAAAAGAACGAATTCCATACAGGGTTTTATTTCCGGGAGCAAATGCAAAACTGGAATTGTTTCTTGAGAAAAAAAATGCGAGTCAGTTTGACGGAATTGTGGGTCTGCTTCCCGATAACAAAACCGGAAAAGTTCTTCTTACAGGAGATGCTCATCTGAAACTCAACAATGCTTTCTATCGCGGAGAACTGTTTGAGCTCAACTGGAAGCGCTTGCAGGCAAGTACGCAGGACCTAAAAACGCATTTCGTTTTCCCATTCCTGTTTAAAACTCCGTTTGGGATTGATGCCAGTTTTAAACTTTACAAAAAGGATTCTACTTATTTAGAAGTGAATCCGAACTTCGGAATACAATATCTTCTTTCGGGAGGAAATTATTTCAAAGCATTCGTCAACCGCAGGCAGATGACACTGATTGCTACGACAGGATTAAAACACATCATCACGCTTCCTCCGTATGCCGACATTACTTCCTCTATATACGGGATCAGCTTTAAATCCGAGAGATTAGATTATCGCCTGAATCCAAGAAGAGGATATTCCGTTTTTGTAACGATTGGTGCGGGAAATAAAACCATTAAGCAGAATCCGAAACTCGATGCAAATATTTATAATGGACTGAAATTAAATTCGGTTCAGTACTCTTCTGAATTTGAAGCTGAGATTTTTGTCCCGATAAAAAACAGGAGTACGCTGAAAATAGGAAACAGATCCGCTTACCTGCAGAATGATAATATGTTTCGGAATGAATTGTACAGGATCGGTGGATTTAAAACCTTGCGCGGTTTTGATGAGGAATCTATTTTTGCTTCGCAGTATTCTATTTTTACACTTGAATACCGCTACCTGCTTGAAGAAAATTCTTATCTCTATTTTTTTGGCGATGCAGCCTATTATGAAAATCACAGCGTTTCCTTTATCGGTGACCGCTATGATACGCCTTATGGTTTTGGTGCGGGCATTAGTTTTGAAACTAAGGCAGGAATTTTTTCCATTAACTACGCGCTGGGTAGAGAGTTTACTAATCCCATTAATTTGAAAGCAGGCAAGGTGAATTTTGGAATCGTAAATTACTTTTGAAGTCCATAACTAAATGAATTTGCTTGTTTGGAGGGAAGAACTTTATCCCGAATTGTATCTTATCTTTGCTTTTAGATTTATACAAATAAACATTTAATGCAAATATTGTTATTGATAATAGGATTAGTAGTTGGTGTTCTCATAGGATGGCTTTTGGCGAAATTCAAACAAACGCCCGATTTGTCAAATGGAGAATTGCTTGATCTGACCCGTGATCTTGCGACTCAAACAGCTTTGAATAAAGGACTGGAAGAAAAACTTAAAACACAAAAGGAGGAAGTGGATACGCTGCAAAAAACTTTCACAACTGAATTTGAAAATCTGGCAAATAAAATTCTTGAAGATAAAAGCAAAAAATTTACTGAGCAAAATAAAACCAATCTTGAAAATATTTTAAATCCTCTCAAAGAAAATATTGCCAAGTTTGAAAAAAAAGTTGACAATACATATAAAGCAGAAGCATCTGAGCGAAATTCCCTCAAAGGAGAGATCAAGGCGCTGGTGACACTGAATAAGCAGATCAGCGAAGAGGCAAATAATCTGGCAAAAGCGTTGAAAGGAGACTCGAAAAAGCAAGGAAACTGGGGAGAAATTATTTTAGAAAAGGTATTGGAGCGTTCCGGACTGCAGAAAGGACTTGAGTACGAAATGCAGGTAAGCATTACCACAGAAGACGGCAAGCGCGTTCAGCCCGATGCTATCATTAATTTTCCGGATAAAAAGCACATCATCATTGATGCAAAAGTTTCTTTGGTAGCGTATGAAGCTTTTGTAAATGCATCAGATGAAGAAGATCGTGAAACCAATCTGGCAGCACATGTTATTTCTGTGAAGAATCACATTAAAGGGTTGAGTGAAAAAAATTATCAGGGGCTCGGGCAACTGAACACTCCTGATTTTGTTTTGCTATTTATTCCGATAGAATCATCCTTCAGTTTGGCGGTTCAGGCGGATAACGAACTTTTTAATTATGCATGGGAAAGAAAAATTGTGATTGTGAGCCCTTCCACACTTCTTGCTACTTTGAGAACTATTTCTTCCATATGGAAACAGGAACGGCAAACGCGTAATGCACTTGAGATTGCGAAACAAAGTGGAGATCTGTATGATAAGTTTGTCGGGTTTGTTGAAGATTTGCTTTCTATTGGAAAAAAAATGAATGATGCAAAAAGTTCCTACGATGATGCGATGAAAAAACTTTCTTCCGGAAAAGGAAATTTAGTCCGCAGGGCAGAAACAATTAAAGAACTTGGAGCAAAAACCACCAAAGATATTTCGCAGTCACTCCTTGAAAGAGCAAAAGAAAACGAATGATGAAGTCCCTTGCCCCTTATATCTTATATCTTTTATCTCTTTCATTTCTGATTCTTAATTTTAACGCATGCTCCACTACAAAACCTCGGTCATCCGGCACCCCAAATCTTTCTTATATATATAAGACAGAGCAAGATGTCCTTCATCCCAAGTTTTCGGTTTTCCATCGAACAAACACAGTCTCTGAATTGCATTTTAAGATCAACTCCAAAGAGCTTTTATACAGCAAACAGACAGGTAGCGAAAAATTTTCAGCGCATATCAGCATTCATTATAAACTGGTTTCTGCTTATGAAACAAAAGATATTATTGACAGTACAACGGTTAATCTCACGGATCCGTATTCCAAAACGTCAAAAGACCTGATAGGAAAGATAGATTTCAATGCAATCTTCACGAACACCTATCTTCTTGAGATCGATTTTTCCGATGCGAACAGGAATGTTACGTCAAAAACCTTCATGACCATCGATAAAATGAACCATAGCACCCGTCAGAATTTTATAATGTTTTCAGCAGAAAATAAAACGCCTATTTTCAGAGACAATGTCAGGGAGAATGAGAAAATTATTATCCATTACAGGACGCCTGGCACAAAAGTTTTTGTCCGTTATTATCACCGTGATTTTCCTCTTCCATCTCCACCTTTCTCTATAGGCAACATGACTCCTTTTGAATACCGTGCGGATAGTTTATTCACACTCCAGTTGGATGAAAAAGATAGTGTAGGATATGTTTTCAATAAGCAGGGTTTTTATCATATTCAGGCGGATACCAATACAAAAGAAGGTTTGACACTATTTAGATTTTACGATGATTTTCCTCAGGTAAAAACTCCTGCGCTTCTGCTTCAGCCCTTGAGATTTCTTACTACAAAACAGGAATATGACGCGATGAGCTCTGGTAAAAATTTAAAAGCATCGGTGGATAGTTTCTGGGTGAGTGCAGGAGGCAGTCAGGAGCGAGGACGTGAGCTGGTGAAAAAATTCTACAACCGCATTCAGAATTCAAACAATTATTTTTCTTCTTACATTGAAGGATGGAAGACCGATCGCGGATTGATCTACCTGATTTATGGTCTACCTAATATTGTATATAAAAATGCTGATTCCGAAAATTGGATTTATGGTGAAGAGAATAATTTTAACTCGCTCACATTTTCTTTTTTGAAAGTTGTCAATCCGTTCACGGATAACGATTACCGTCTTGACCGCTCGCAGGTATTCAGAACGAGCTGGTTTAATTCGATGGAGATGTGGAGGCAGGGGAGAATATATTCGGAAAAATAATTTTAGACTTAGTTTAAATAAATATGGAAAACAACAAGCCGGAGAGAAAAAAATCTTCTTACTCAAGAGAAGATAAGGATACTGCAATGAAATTGATTTTCGGCATTCGGCCGATCATTGAAGCGATACGTTCAGGAAAGGAGATTGAAAAAATCTTATTCCAGCAAGGAACGGGGAGTAAGTTGATGAGCGAATTGAACGAGGAGATAAAAAAATATAAGATTCCGTTTCAGTTTGTTCCTGCTGAAAAACTGAACCACCTCATCAAATCCCGCAATCATCAGGGAGTGATCGCACTGCTTTCGCCTGTCACTTATCGTAACATTGAAGACATCCTTCCAACAGTTTTTGAAAAAGGAGAGATTCCCTTGGTGATCATTCTTGACAGGATTACGGATGTACGTAATATAGGAGCTATCAGCAGAAGCGCGGAATGTGCTGGAGTTCACGCGATGATTGTTCCCTCACGCGGAAGTGCTCAGATAAACAACGATGCGATCAAAGCATCTGCTGGAGCAATCTACCAGATTCCGATATGCCGGAGCGAGAATCTAAAACAAACGATCGACTTTTTGAAAAGTAGCGGACTGCATATTGTATCGTGTACAGAAAAATCAGAGACTACAATTTATGGAATGAACTTTTCGCTTCCCACTGCAATTATTTTTGGTTCGGAAGAAGATGGTATTTCTGAGGAATACCTAAAAATTTCGGATGAGAAAGCGAAAATTCCACTTTATGGTCAAATTGAATCATTGAATGTTTCTGTATCTGCGGGTATCACGCTTTACGAAGTAGTAAGACAGCGAAATTTTGTTAAATGAGAAAACTATTTTCTGAAAACATAACTGTTCAGCTCATTTTTCTTTCTCTTGTAGTTTTTCTTTCCCGTCTTCCGTTTCTCTCAGCGGGTTTTGGCGCAGAAGAAGATTCATGGTTGCTTCCGATTACAGCAAAAAATATTGCTCTTTCCGGTCAGTACGAATTATCACGCGCTCCTGGTCATCCGCTGCAGGAAATAATTTATTCTTTGATGTGGAATGCAGGCCTGTTCGCCTACAATCTTCTGACTGCTATTGCGAGTGTGATCGCAGTTTTATTTTTTGCATTAGCGCTCAGACAGCTCGACTTCAGGCATTACTTATTTGCATCGTTCGCGTTTGCGTTTACTCCTATCGTTTTTATTTCCTCCACGTATACGATCGATTACATGCTCGCAATGGCCTGTGTGATGGGAAGTTTTTATTTCTTGTTGACTTGGATGAGAAATTCTTCTTCTGAACCTTTTGCTCTGAGACAGTTAATTCTTTCCGGAATAATGCTCGGATTTTCCATTGGTTTTCGAATTACTTCCGGAGCGATGCTGATTCCATTTTGTATTTTATTTTTCCCCCTTTCTAAAGGGACAGCCGCAGTCCGGATAGCTATCGGGAGGGAGTATAGTTCGAGAGGGATTTTTATTCTCTGTATTACAACAGTTGCTATCGGAATTCTCACATACATTCCTGTTGTCAAAACATACGAATTTTCTTTTTTTACTTTCGCTGACCAGTTTCCTTATCCCAATCTTCCGAAAGTATTTTACATAATAACATTTGGAGTTTTTGGAACGATTGGAATAGCTTCAATAATTTTTTACAAGATAAAATATCTTATAGATAAAATTTCATTGAAAGAGAAACTGCTTCCGGCAGGAATGCCTGTTAAATTGTTTTTGGCTTGTTTGGTTACGATTGCCATATATATAATTTTCTATTTGCGTTTACCCCAGAAATCTGCGTACTTCATACCGGCAATTCCATTCATCATTCTGCTATTTGGATATTTTCTTTCGAGTCGCGCTTTTAAAACATTTTGTGTGCTGATGACTATGTCTTCTTTCCTATTCAGCATCAATCTCACCGATCCGCTTCGCGGGTCAGAACATTCTCTTTTTTTGGTGAAATTCAGGATAGCAGGACAGGAGATTTTTATTGATCCTCTGACGGGTCCGGTTTTTTCGGATTATACGAAGCGTTTAAATAAAATTGCTTTTACAGAAGAAGTATTCCGGAAAGTTAAAGCCGAACAGAGGAAAACATTTTTAATTTGCGGATGGTGGTATAATGAATTAAAGGTGAGAAATTGGCATTCTGAAGAGAATAAAAATGTAGTGCTTGTGTTTTATGCAGATAAATATTCAATAGAGAAATATATTTCTAGAGATTATGAAATAAAATATTTGCCCGAACAAAATATTTATAACGACCAGTACTCACAGATGAGTTATACCGATTCTGTAGCAAAGCCATATATGTAAATCATTCCGTAAGTTTGTAGTGTGAAAAAGTTTTCTGAAGAAAGGATAGTCTTTGTCGTTATTATTTTCATCGCCTCTATTTTGAGGTTGTGGAATTATTGGAATTGGTCTTTTACGCATGATGAGTTGGGAGCATTTCTGCGTCTTAACTATTCGTCTTTTTCTGAACTCATAGTGCAAGGTGTGCGGGATCGCGATACCCATCCTGCATTTGCACAAGTCTTTATTTGGGGATGGACAAAACTGTTTGGATTATCAGAAGCGGCTATCCGGCTGCCATTTGTTATCGCGGGAATTGGCAGTGTTGTGTTATTGTATTTCGTTGCAAAGAAATGGTTTGGTTTTGCCACGGCCTGTTTTTCTTCTCTCTCTCTTGCCATTCTTAATTTTCCGATCCTTTACAGCCAATTGGCACGTCCTTACTCTTTTGGATTATTTTTTTCTTTGCTTTCGGTTTGGTTCTGGACAAATCTTTTATTTGGATCGGGAAGAAGAATTTACCTGAAATCTATTTTGTATGGAATTGCAACTGCACTTTGCATGTATACCCATTATTTTTCTTTCTTTTTTGTCATGATCGTTGCCGTTACCGGATTTCTGTTTTTGAAAAAAGAAACATGGAAACCTTATTTGCTTTCAGGGGGGATTGCTATTTTTCTTTTTCTTCCTCACTTTTTCGTTTCTGTTCATCAGTTCAGCATGGGAGGAGTGGGTGAATGGCTTGCAAAACCAGAAAAAGAGTATCTCTGGAAATATATTTTGTACGGACTCAATGATTCATCACTTGTTGTAATTACGGTGGCGACACTTTTTCTTTTGTCGATGCTTGTCTATCATCCGGATATTTCATTTTCAAAATTTCAGTTCATCTGCGTTGCTTGGTTCTTTCTTCCCTTTGTCGCAGGGTATTATTATTCCGTGAATGCGAATGCTGTTTTGCAATATTCTACGCTTCTTTTTTCTTTTCCGTTTTTGCTGTTATTTCTTTTCTCATTCTTTAAGGAGAGGCATAAGAAATTAAATAATATTCTTTTTGTTTCGTGGGGAATTATTTTATTATTCAGCACCATTGTGGAAGAGAAATTTTATAAACGGGAGTGCTTTGGCGTGTTTAAGGAGATCAATCAATCGGTAATCAATCTTCAAAATAAATACGGCAAAGAAAATGTTGCAACGGTTTTGAATTCATCCGGCAAGGACATTATGGATTTTTATTTTAAACGATGGAATGTTAATGTTCCTTTTAATTTTTTTTCCGGAGATGATTCTTTATTTGTATCAGATATGATGAAGAAGGTAGATTCATGCAAAACCTCTTATTTTATTTACGGTTGGTCAAACTTCAGAAGTCCATATGAAATCCCTGAATTGATAAAGCGCAAATATCCCTGTATTTTATACGATGAAAAGCATTTCAATTCGCAAATAACCATGTTTGGAAAAATTAATTCATGCAAGCGCGATACGATTTTTTATTCTCATGTTGGATTTGATCGCTCTTCTTCTTTGGGAGCAGGAAAGGGACTGAGTTGGGATTCTGCCAAAGCCGATACATCTTATTCTCATTCCGGAAAATATGCTCTGAACATCGAACCAAAAGATGAATTCTGTATTACGCTAAAAACCACCGTTAAAAAACTTTTCCGCGATAATTCAGGATGTGTAAATATTAATGCATGGATTTATTCGAAAGAGGAGATTTATGCACAACTTGTAATGGAAGTTGGCGATCCGAATGGGAAAAGAGAATGGCAGGGGAAACCTCTTCAGCAATTTGTGAAACACCCCTCTCCTGTGGGAGAGGGGCATGGGGTGAGGTGGCAGGAAGTTTTTGCCACATTTGAATTGCCCTCCTCCGCTTATCCCGATGATGAAGTAAGAATATATCTATGGAATCAAAACAAGAATTCTTTTTACCTTGACGACTTCACCGTATCTTCTTTTGCTGACAGCAAGTATGATTATTACGCACCATCATTCAGAAAATAGTACGTCTGTGAACTCCTTATTTAATTATTCTCTTCCTGATCTTTCTTTCTGTTTTTGAAAAGATATAGCAAAGACATAATCAGGAATATTCCACCCAGCACCGCTACTAATGATGAACCTGCCGGAAAGTCATAGTGATAGGAAACATTCAATCCAAAAAAGGCTCCCAGTACACTGATGATGACAGCAGTAATTGTTATGTTCAGTTCTTTCTTTGACAGCATGATTGCTCCAACTGCTGGAATAATAAGAAATGAGAACACAGGAATAACCCCGCTCACTCGTACTGCAAAAACAATGGCAAGACCGATGGTTAAGTAAAAAAGGAAATTCCAGAAACTGAACCAACCTTTTTTGCTGAAGTGGGAAGCGGCAAAATCAGAATCCTCTTTTTCAAAACTTTCTGTAAGCAGAAAGAACTTTTTATGAAAAATAAAATGGAGTAAAGCGATGGCTCCGAAGATAGTTCCGATGATCTGTATTTGTTCCCAGTTTATAGAGAGGATATTCCCGAAGAGTACTTCCTGGATGTCGGAATCTCCGTGAGGCGTTTTTGAAATAAGCATGACCGTTGCAGCCGATGACACCGCGTAAATTATTCCGATGATGGCTTCCAGTTTGAGCCGTTTGTCGCGAATGTTGATGAGTGCCATGAGCAGAGCTCCGCTGAGTGCGAATAAAATGGGAATGATTGTTTTTCCGTAACCGACATAATCGGAAAATGCAACACCGAGAGAAGAGATCTGCCCGAGCGCGAGGTCAACGAATACAATTCCTCTTCCCACCACGTGTACGCCAAGGTAGGAGAGTACCACGCCAATAATGATGCTGACGATGAACGCCTGCGTCATAAAATCTAATTGAAACATGTCGAACATAGAAAAATAGATTTAGTATTTTATTGATAAATCATTTTAAAGCATCGGTCAGTAATTTTATATTGTAATCAAACAGATCGTAATAATTTTTTATTGAGTCAAAAGCGCCTACGGAAGTTGCAAGAATAAGTGTTGTCGCTCCCGTTTGTTTTGCAACTACATCCGATGAAGATGCTGTGAAATACGGTGAGGTGATAATTACTTTGATCTTGTTTTCTTTTACTGCTTTGATAATCTTTACTAATTGGGTTGGCGTAGGAGGAATTCCGGGTTTCGGTTCCATGAAGTCAATGATCTTCAGTCCGAAACGATTTTCAAAATAACACCACTCGTTGTGATAGGCAATCACCTTTGCTCCTTTGAAAGTGGCCATGCTTGCACTCCATGTTTTAATTTTCAGGTCGATCTGGTCATCAAATATTTTCAGGTTCGCCTCGAACAAGGTTTTGTTTTCCGGAGAAATTTTTGCAAGTCCGTCACAGATATTCCGCGCGATTACTTTCCCGTTGAGCGGATCGAGCCAGTAGTGAGGGTTTCCGAAAATGTGAATGTCTCCTTCCGCACGATTGATGCTGGATGGAACCTGCATAAGAGAAACCCCAACCGATGCATCCACATACCCGTCACTTCCTTTTTGAATTTTTCTGTTTTTAGAACTTGTAAGAAGAGAAGGAGACCATCCGCTTTCCAGATCAAGACCGAGTGTGACGAACAGATCGGCATTCGCAAGCTTGATTATATAACTTGGTTTTGGATCAACAAAGTGCGGATTCTGATAACCCGTTGCAATGGCGAATACATTAACTTTGTTTCCGCCAATGATTTCCGCAATACTTTTTGTATCCTGCGTGGTAGTAACCACATGAATTGTGCCTGCCTTGGAAAAAGAAATAGTTCCAATTAAAATACTGAGTGCGATATATATATTGATTTTCATATTGTTTTCTTTTGACTTTTGACTTATTAATTTATTTTTCTTGTTTTAATACACATGTGCTCCATGAGAGCCAATTACAAATATCCATCTTAGATATACCTGCACGAAACTTTTCTCGTTGTTATTTTCCGGGAGCGCTTCATTCATGGTTGTGTATTTTCCTTCTATTTCTATTTTCTGAAATTCTGTTGCAAGCCAGCCCAAGGCAAGTGAGCCTGACTGCTGCAGAAATTGTGCCGAGTTAGGTCGGTTTGAATAATCAAATCTTCCAGCGACAAATGTACGTTTTGCGATCTGCACATTCAACAGGGAATAAAACCCGATGGCGTTCACCGTGCTGCTGTCGAGCATTGCGCGGCTGTAATACAATTCATTCTGAAAAGTGACGGACTTGTATGTATTGTACCGGACAGGTTTCCATTTATACGTGAGAACCACAGCGCCAATGTTTGTGATCTTCTTCATCCGATTTTCTCCGGAAATACCGGAAATGCCAAGTTCCAGGGTTGCGTTAGCCGATAGATCCCAGAAATTTTTAAAGTGCGCGAGATAAATGAAATTATTTGTTTTGCTTCGCTCAAAACTAGGACTTTCACCTGCTACATTGGTAGCCTCCACTGTAAGTTCCTGGAAAAAAACATGATTGGGAAGCAGCCAACTCAGCGATGCACCGTCTCCTTTCAATCCTTCTTCGCCAAAGAAATTTACATATGCATCGGGCATATCCACAAACGAAAGCGCATGAGGATGAACGGGATTAATTCTTCCGAGGGTCTGTTTAAATCTTCCCGCTCTCAATTGCAGATGCGCTGGCAATGATAAGGTAGTGAGATAGCCTTCTTCCACTTCACTTGAAAATTCTCCTGTGGCGTGATCTTCTTTCACTGAATAAAAAAAATCAGCGCGGGCATAGGGATCAACCACGGATTGAAAAGAAAATTCTGTTTCATGCAGCACTGCGTCAAAGTTGTGATGCCCAAAATTGCGATACAATCCCCTGAAATCTCCTATAACACTTAAGTTGGGATTTGCTGAAGCAGCAACGCGAGGCTGAGGGGAAGAAGTTGGTTTCTGCATTTCATTCTGTATTTTCTGAAGCAGAAGTAAATCAGCAATTTTTGAAGAATCTGACTGAGAATAACATTGAAAAAATACATGCAAACAAACTATAATTATAGAACCTGATTTTAACATACTAAGTTTTATTTAAAAAAAAGGAAAATGAATTTTTTGCTGGAGACCAAAGCAATCAGCAAAAAGGAGGAGCTCGTAGCGAAGCGGAAGAGAATTGAGAAGAAGAAAAATAAAAGTTTGCTGAATGTGGGAAAATATATTCCGCAAAATGCGGGAGTGTAAAATTAGTTTGATCTTTAGAAGGAACAGAAATAACAGGGATGACGAAATTGCAGAGTGTACAATCGTGATGAAGAATATGAATGTGAGTTTCACTTGCGGCATTGCAGTGAAATTCTTTATCATGGCAAATGCTGTGGACTTCCTTTACTATTGTAGGAGTAAGAAAAACTGCAAGAAAGAAAACTGATAAATACGATTTCAATCTGTGGATCATGAAGCAAATATAAGAAATCAATGAAGATCCGGATTTGCTTTTTATTTTATCACAAACTGCTTCTGTGTCTTTTCTGTACTACTCAGCCACTCCCGCTCTCACCACTTTCGTGTTCAGCAACAGATTTAAGTTATCTGTATCACTGATCCGCACTATATACATTCCGCTGGCTAATAAAGGTAAGTCAATGGCAAGGCTTGTGCCATCTCCGGGTAGGAAGATATGCTGAGAATACACCTCCTGCCCCAATACATTTACAATCCTGAATAATGCATTCACAGTAGTTGGGCTGCTCACATACAAAGTTTTATCAAATGGATTTGGATAAACAGATACACCGCAGACATTCTTATTGTAACTCACAATTTTTGAAACAGTGCTGTTTCCGTTATAATCCGTTTGCCTGATGCGGTAATAAGAAATTCCATCCACAGGATCAGCATCCGTGAATGTATAATCTGTTGTCATGCTGCTGTTGCCTGCACCTTTTACTGTGCCTATTGTCTCATAGTTTACTCCATCTGCACTGCGCTCTATGGCAAAGTAATCATTATTAGTTTCCGAAGCGGTGCTCCAGTTCAGTTTTGCTTTGCCCTCATTGCATGATGCCGTGAACGACATCCACTCCACACCGAGGGGAACAGCAACACAAGAAGACCATCGGGCGATATAGGCATTTTCCTGACCAGCACCCATAGTAAATGGTAAACTGGTTGAGCCAACTATAAATGGATCGACACCCTCAAAATCTCCTGCTATATACGCAAAGCCAAAGTTATCTGCGGCAACGCCCGTTGCATCTTCTCCACCACCTACTAATGAACTCCCGCAAACTGCAACTCCGGCATCAGTGTATTCCACAATAAACAAATCTCCCATGCCACCGGGTAGGGTAATCGTTGAGAAAACAGTATTTCCGCCTCCTCCACTCCCACCCGCTGCCATCCTGGTGAAAGTTGCATTGCCACCGCTCAAATTTATATCCCCAATCACAAACAGGTGATTGTTAAGCGGGTTTATGGCGATGTTGTAACCGTTTTCCTCTCCAGAGCCTCCTCCACTCACTGCCCATTGAAAAGTGCCTGCATTATTATATTTGGCAACAAACACATCCAAAACAAATGTCGGATTACCGCCAGCACCGGTATTAGTGAGGGTGGTTGTTCCAATTCTGAGATTGTATGCAAAGGACCCTGTTATATATACATTGCCCGAAGCATCGAGAGCCAAACCGGCCATCTTATTCATATCGTTTCCGCCACCGGTACCCGATGTAGGTTGTTTCATCCATTGTTCTGTGCCGGAAGAATTGTATTTAACGAGAAAGAAATCAAGTTGTTGAACCGAGGTAGTGGTAAACGCACCCGCAGTGATACGGGGTTCTCCCGACCAAACATCAAGAGGACTGCTAGCAGCAGAATATCCCCCTACAAAAACATTACCTGAAGCATCAACAGCTATGCTTTTCATAGCATCGTTCACATAGGTATTGAACCAAACACCATGAGCTCCGCCTCCGCCTCCGCCTATGCTTTTCAGCCAGACCGGATTGCCCGTTACTCCATCGTATTTAACAACAAAGACATCGGTTTGTGTACCCCCATTACTGCTAGTAATAGATAATCCACCTATGGTGATGGCTCCAATATAATATCCTGTTACATACACATTATCAGAAGCATCCACCGCCAAATTACTGCCACTGCAAGTGCCGGTATTTGTGTTTTGAGGAAACATATACGCCTCATTTCCATTAGCATCGTAAACCATAACGACCATACCACCCATGGTGGCTGTAAAAGGACCAAAGGTGGTGCCTGCACTCACATTTCCTACTGCATACACCCAACCCGCAGGCGAGACAGCCACACCATCATACGACCCCACATAACCACCGGCAGCATTTCCTATCATTCTCGCCCAGAGAGCATTGCCCCCGGCATCGTATTTTACAATAACCGGGGAATAGCCAACAGGAGCTGACAGTGTGGGAGTTGAACCAAAAGTAACATTGAGTTTAAAATACCCCACAGTGTATACACTGTTTGAAGCATCAATGGCGCAGTCCAATATATCTTGTATTTCGAAAGCGGTACCATCACCTACCGCTCCCTGTGCCCAAAGCCAGCTGTTCACGGCAACTATGGGCCTGCTTCCTGCTACGGTAGTAGGGCTTGGTGCCGTACCGGTTCCTCCAATGGTTATCGAAGTGCATTGCCCGTCCAGCACATCGCCAAGCACTGCGGTGAGAGGAACATCATAGCTCAGCCAAAAATAATTGGTGCCAACAGATAGGCTTTGTGTTCCCGTAATGGTGAATGTTCCGCTGGGAGATGCCTGTATGCCGAATTGAGGGGCTGAGGTTGTGAATATGGATGAAGTGCCCGTGTACAGAAGCCTTGCCGCGCTGATGTCGGTGCCCGGGGCAGTGCTTCCGGTTGTATTTAAAATAAAAGAAGTTGCAGTTGTGGTGGCGCAGTTTATATCGATCTCGATGCCAATTATTTCATTGTAGTTTGTTCCCTGCAAAACACCCGAAATATTATTTTGCGTAACAGCACGGGTAGGAGCAAGTGCCGGAACATTAAGACTTGCCGCAGAGGAGGTGGTTGAGCAAAATGCGGTGGATGTTACACAGGTATACAGATAGCCGTTCATGCCTGCATTTACTCCGGTAAGGGTTAATGCTGCTGAAGTGGCTCCGCTGTAAATTCCTCCATTGGTAATGAGTACCGCATTTTCATACCATTGATACGTTAATCCGCTGCCTGCTGTAGCGGTAACATTAAATGCAGCTGGAACGCTAAGACTGCTGGTACATATTGACTGATCAGCAGGTTGAACCGTGATGACGGGAAAAGTATGCAATGTTTGTGTTCCGCTGGCAGCTGCACTGCCGGCTTGGATTTTAGCAGTAGTCATGTCTGTATTAACAGAAGCAATAACGCCTATAGTACTACCATCAGTAACGGTGGCAGCAACATCCATTGTTATCCAAAAAAACCAAGTTACAGTATTCGGAATTCCATAACTAAATGTCCGGAATGATGTTGACGGTCCTCCCGTTCCTGAGTATACTTGCAAGCCGGGACCAAGAGGGGTATTGTTAGTTGATGGTGGAGTTCCTGCATACGCTGCTAATAGTTCTGTAGCCGTGCTTAAATCATCTACAGTATTTTTCCAAATTTTAAAATTAACGATTTCAGAGGCAACATAAGTTCCGGTAGTTGTAAATTGAAAGTTAGTCAGCACCCCACTGCCTGCACCACCCGATGCAGTTATTTTGAAAGCATGAATTGGAACCTTTAGTGTGCCTGCACAAATATCAGCAGCACCTACGGCAGTTGTTGGATTTGCCAATGTTAAAGTAGTTACTACAGCATACCCCTGTTGCCAAAAGCAAAATTGGCAGAGGAGGAGAAGTAAAGTCCCACCACAACTGACCTTCGGTCGCAACCTACGGTTGTCCATTGGGGAGGAGATTGAGCGTAGAGCAAGGGTAAAGATCTTATTCTTCATGGTGATTAATTTAGTTTAATGCTTGTGTTAAAAGAAACAGACTCAATAAGAATATCAATAATGCTGCTGCTGCAATAATTTTTATTGTTGGTTGCATTGTGTTTGGTTTTAGAAGCCTATCCCGACCCTCTCCTGTCTGAACCTTGATTTTCTTGATTATAGGATTTCTTGATTTAAATATCATGGTAATCTTTTAATCCTTTTAATCATGGTTTAGACAATTTAATTCGTTATTACCGTCCATCCCTTTGCAATTAAATTATTCTTTGCTGTAATTCCTGCTCCTGTGGGTGCCGCATTTGTTCCACCGCCAAAGTTGGCAAAGCCATTAGGCAAGCCGCTGTCATCTAAGCCGATCAGATTAAAGTTTACGTTACTCGCAGTCATATCATTATTAAAAAGAACAAGCGAAGTGAGCTTGCTGTAAGAAGCAGGCTGCATATTGAAATTTGTTATATGATTATTTGGCATCTGAATACCCGATGCCTGCACCGCAGCGGGGATAGTAACGTCATCTTTAAACTTGCAGTTATCAAACTGCAAAACACCCATGAGGGATAAAGCGCCTGCGGTAACGGGAGTGATGGTTATTGTATAGATGCCCGATGCATCGGCACCGGGTATGTTGTAATCGTGCGGATAGATGGCAAGGATTCCGTTTGCTAAAGTGCCAATCCCTTCGTTGCCATCGCCAAAAGCAATTTTGAATTGCTCGGTGTCTGTTGCCAAAGCATTGCCGGCTATTTTGAGGATGATTGCCTGCAAAGTAGTTTGGTCGGTAACCATGCTTATAACGGCTGGTGCAGGCGGAGGAGTTGTTCCACTGTGCGGCAAGGCATATTGATGCAGCTTTGCGAAATTATTTTTATAAATGGTTTTGGAAGCATTGTGAATATCTACCATCCTTTGATAGGGTTTGTTTAAAATAATGATCCTGTCCTGAGTCCACAGAGGGCGGTTCTTTTTAAATGTTTCCTGATCTAATTGCTCGGTGCGGAGCTGGGTTTCCAGCGTTTGTATCTGCGCTATTTTTGCAGCGGTGAAGCCCTGAGCGTTCAGCTGGGCAGTATATTTTGTTGCAACTATAAAAAACATTTCCATAAAGCCGATCATCTTGCTTTGCGATCGGCTTGCTTTTCGGTAATCATTGTATCCAAACTGGTTCCACACCGCCTGATTATCGGGGAATGCTTTTTCAATAAAAAATTTTGCGGAAATAAAATAGTCGGCACATTCTTTAGTTTTTGCGGTTACCAAAGCGGTTTCTTCTGCCATCTCATCTATGTTGATCATATCTTGCACTACGGCTCGGGCAGCATTAATTTCGGCAAGAAAATCTGTTTTAAAGTTTGCCGTAAAGATGGCGCTGCTGAAACCCGAATAATCGGCTTCATCCACTACATAAAGTGCATGAAACACATCGGCTGAATCCAGCATCGTGGAGTCAGCTACATGGTAAATTCTTTTGATTGTTGTCATTGGTGCAGTAAATTATAAATTATGAATGGTAAATGATGAATTCTTTCTTTTAACTATAGATTGAGTTGATGAGCTTGCACCTGGAGTTGATGAGTTTTCACATGGAGTTAATGCGCTTGCACCCGGAGTTGATGAGCTTGCACCCGGAGTTAAAGGTCTCGCATTCGGAGTTGATGCGCTTGCACCCGGAGTTAAAGGTCTCGCATTCGGAGTTAATGCGCTTGCACCCGGAGTTGAAGGTCTCGCACCCGGAGTTAATGCGCTTGCACCCGGAGTTAATGAGCTTACACATTGAGTTGATGTGTTTTCAGTGGAAAATGGGGTATTTCCCGCTGTTATTATTTTCATATCCGTTTTTCCATAAGCAGGACAAAGTTCATGACTTTTGCAAGAAGAAAGAACGATGGCAAATAAGATGATGGTGGCGATAAGCGCTAAAAGTTTTTTCATTTTCCTGGTTTTTTATTGTCTTTCTTTTTAATGTTCTTCTTATTGTGGGGAGTAGCTTTCGGCATGTACATTTCCTCTATCCTGTTCATCTCCTTTCTCCATTTTTTCCATTCGCGGATTTCCTTTTTGGTGGGCGGAGGAGAGTATTCAATTCCGAGTGATATCATAGTGTTGTTGTTGTTTTCCCCCCGCCCTAAAGGGGGCTATTGTTTTTGTCCTCGCCCTTTAGGGGAAGGGGTGGCTGTTTTCTTTATATACCAAAGTTCGGTCAAAGAAGTGATGGATACAAAATAACGTTTCGCACTATTGCACCAATATGATTTTGAATCTTATCCACCATGATCTTCTTTTCTGCTACGAATAAGCAGAATTATGCATACCTTTCCGATCCATAATTATCACAGTTATGAAAAAGACAGGAACTGCGCTTTTCGAGTTGATCCATTCGCTCGCTATGGCAGAAAAGAAGTATTTCAAAATGTTTTCCTCTTTAAAAGGCGGAGATAAAAGCTATCTGAAATTATATGACGCGATAGAAAAACAAGACAGGTATAATGAGGATGCTATACGCAGCGTCTGCCATGGACAAAAGTTTTTGAAGCGGCTTTCTGTCGCCAATGGCCGTCTTTACAATAATATCCTCCGGAGTTTGGAAAACTACCACAGCAGTACGGATATAAACCTGCGAAGCCAACTCAACAAAGCCGAAATTCTTTTACGCAAAGGGCTTACTGCGCAGGCGCTTCTTCTGTTAAAGAAGGCCAAACTTAGTGCATATCATCATGAGCACTGGGAATTGCTGATCGAAATATTGACCATGGAAAGAATTCCCTGTACATCCATGGATCTGTTAAAAATACCTCATCTGAACGAAGAAATGGGAGCCGTACAGCAAAAACTAAGCAACATTAAGGATTATCGAACCATACACCATAAGATAATACAACAGATTCAGGAAGGGGAATCCATGCGTACAAAAGAGGAACAAGTGCTTGCTGCAAAACTGATGCGGCATCCTCTTTTGCGCAATCCCCAACAGGCATCCTGCGCAGAAGCAAAAACATATTACTATGAAATACGATCTCTTTACTATTTCTTTAAACGTGATTTCACTCAAGGATACAAAACAGCAAAAGAACAATGTAGTTTTATAGAAACTCATTTACATCAATTGAGAGATCCGGAAAAAAGATATCTTTTCGCGTTAAATATATTAGGTATCTTTTTAGAAGATATTGTACCCACGCACCGCAATAAGTATGGAGAGATGCAGGAAGTATTGCAGAAAATACGCTCTTATCCCATTACTTCCCCTGAGGTCAAAGCCACCTTCTGGATATCTTCCTATATAAATGAATTAAACGTGCTCATGCGTATGGGGGATTTTGAAAAAATATTCTCGACATTAAAAGCGATAGAAGAAAATGAAGACCTGCTGAAAGAAGCTACTGCCATTACAAAAAAAAACCTCTATTATAATATCGCCTATATGCTCTTTGGAGCAGGCAGATATAACGAAGCATTACTTTGGCTCAGAAAAATCCTTGATCAGCCCGCCAGCGAACTACGGAAGGATACGCAAGCATTGTCACATATTCTCTCTCTGCTCATCCACTACGAGTTGCATAAGGATGAAGAATGGTTAGATTCATTGAAACGCAGCGCCCTGCATTTCCTTTCCACACGTCATCGGTTTTTTAAAATGGAACAGGCATTTATGCATTGCCTGCGTCAGATCATGGGCAAGGCGATCAGCAAAAAAAAACGCAGCGCTGCTCTTCAGGAATTAAAAACAAACTTGCTGAAACTTAGAAAATATCCGATGGAGAAAGCTGCAATGGAGGAGTTCGATTTTCTGAGTTGGGTGGAAAGCAAAATTCAAAATAAAACTTTTGCGGAGGTGGTGAGGGAAAAGGCGAAACCGGCTGCCCTAAATCCCTAAAGGGACTTTGAGGGGCTTGTAGTTTTTATTTATATCTCGTTTCTATTTTTTACGCCTTTGACCATTTTAGGATTATGGCGGCTGTTTGTATTTCCTCCCTTTAGGGAAGGGGTGGCTGCATCTATTCTTTAAACCATCCCGAATACATCACATAATTATTCGCAATGCGTTCTATCTCCCCCTTCTGAAGTTCGGGATTTATATCTTTTACTTTTTTTGCCGGCACTCCTGCCCATACGCTTCCGGGTTCAACAATTGTTTTTTCAAGCAGCACCGCGCCTGCTGCAATGATGGAATTGCTGCCCACCACGCAATGGTCCATCACGATGGCTCCCATACCGATGAGCACATTGTCGTGCAGCGTGCATCCGTGTACAAGCGCCCTGTGCCCTATGGAAACATTATTGCCGATGTTTGTTGGCGCTTTCTGGTAGGTGCAATGAATGATGGCGCCATCCTGCACATTCACTTTGTTGCCCATCCTTATATAGTGAACATCTCCGCGCAGCACCGCGTTGAACCACACGGAGCAATCATCGCCCATCACCACATCGCCAACAATGGTTGCGTTATCGGCTAAATAAATGTTGTTCCCGAACTTTGGGGAAATTCCTTTAACTGATTTTATTAGAGCCATAGTATCTACTAAATTACGAATCAGTACTAATTTACTAATAAATACAAACTGCCTAATGCGCTTACAGGCAATTGCCTACTGTCTACTCCCTACTCCCTACTTTTCTTTCTTCGGATAATCAATATTATAATGCAGCCCTACGCTTTCTTTCCGCATCATGGCGCATTTGATGATGATGTAACTTACTTTGATGATATTCCTTAATTGACAGAGTTCCGGTGAAACAGTAGTGCGCTCGTATAAACTTTCTGTTTCATGATGAAGAATTAATAATCGGTCAAATGCTCTTTTCAGCCTGAGATTAGAGCGAACAATACCAACATAATTTGTCATGATGCTTTGAACTTCACGCAAACTCTGAGTGATCAAAACCATTTCTTCAGGTGATGCGGTCCGTTCGGCATTCCATTCTGGAATAGTTTCGCAATGCTCTGTTTTTTTGAACTGTGCAATTGAATCTTCCGCTGCGAGGTGCGAATAAACTACAGCTTCCAGAAGAGAATTTGAAGCAAGACGATTTGCTCCATGCAATCCTGTGCAGGAACATTCTCCGGCAGCATATAGGTTTTTTATTGTACTTCTTCCGTTCATATCCACTTTAATTCCTCCGCACATGTAATGCGAAGCGGGCACAACGGGGATGTAGTCCTTTGTGATGCCAATCCCCAGCGACAAGCATTTTTTGTGAATGTTCGGAAAATGTTTGAGCAATCCATCTTTATCTAAATGACGGCAATCGAGATACACAAAATCATCCCCGCGTATCTTTAGTTCATTGTCAATGGCTCGTGCAACAATATCCCGCGGAGCGAGAGAACCGCGCTTGTCATATTTCTGCATGAATTCTTTTCCATCGATCGTTTTCAATATTCCTCCGAAACCTCTCATGGCTTCCGTAATTAAAAAGGATGGACGTTCATCCGGATTATAGAGTGAAGTAGGATGGAATTGGAAGAACTCCATGTTCTCCACCCTTCCTTTTGCGCGATACACCATCGCAACACCATCACCTGTTGCGATAAGAGGATTGGTAGTGGTTGCATACACATGTCCGGCACCACCGGTTGCCATCAGTGTGGTGCGCGAAAGAATTTGTTCGATGCGTTTGGTTTGAAGGTTGAGCGCATACACTCCGTAACATTCCGTATCACGAGATTTGCTGGTCACTCTTTTCCCGAGATGATGTTGCGTTAAAATTTCCAATGCAAAATAATGATCAAGTATTTCTATATTCGGATGCGCATGTACTTGTTCGAGAAGCGCTCTTTCAATTTCAAATCCCGTGTTGTCTTTATGATGAAGAACCCTGTTCTCTGAATGACCTCCTTCCTTTCCCAGATCGAATTTACCTTTCGTATTTTTATCAAAGCGCGCTCCCCATTCTATTAATTCTTTTATGCGTTCGGTAGATTCAGTCACAACCATTCTTACAACTTCTTCGTTGCACAAACCATCACCGCATATCAAAGTATCCTGAATATGTTTTTCATAGGTATCCGGATTCTGAATTACCGCAGCAATTCCCCCTTGAGCATATTTTGTATTTGATTCGTCTTCGTTTGCTTTTGTAAGGATTAACACTTTTCCGTGAGGCGCAACCTTCAATGCATAGCTTAATCCTGCTATGCCGGAGCCTATTATTAGGAAATCAATTTTCCGTTTCATTTGCTATTCGTACTATCTTTGTACCACAAAAGTAAAAAATCATGAATACCACTTTGAAACAACCCATTATCACTTACGCGGAAAGCACGCCCAATCCATCTGCCATGAAGTTTGTGGCGAATAAAATATTGCTGGAGAATTCTCTTCCGCTCGAATTTCTAAATCCTTCCGATGCAAAATCTTCTCCGCTTGCTGCGGAGCTTTTTAAATTTCCTTTCGTGAAAAGTGTTTTTATTTCGGGTAACTACATTACGCTTTTCAAAGTAGATTCTGTAGAATGGGATGATGTTACATTGGAGCTTAGAGAATTTTTAAGAGAATATCTCTCATCTGGCAAAGCCGTAACAACATCAAGTTTCACTGAACTTCTTCCTGTTAACGAGCGGAAGGCTGTTATTGAAGTCCCCCCTGAAGGGGGAGATTTAGAGGGGGCGGCTGTTGACCACGCAATCCCTCAAACCGAAATAGAACAAAAAATCATTGATACGCTGGAACAATATGTACGCCCGGCAGTTGAGCAGGATGGGGGAATGATCGTGTTTCGCTCCTATAAAGACGGAGTAGTTTCTCTTTTGATGCGTGGTGCCTGTAGTGGTTGCCCTTCATCAACCGTGACGCTGAAAGCAGGGATACAGGCAATCCTCAAAAAATTTGTCCCTGAAGTGATGGAAGTGGTGAGCGAAGCATAGAGAGAGACAGACAGACTCGCAATGGAGTAGAGGGAAGATGGCAAAGCTAACTTCTATTTCAGTACTCCGTTCTCATAATTCTTTTCTTCCAATACCTTTCCTGTCTTATCGTAGGCAGTTTGTTTGCCATCAAATATTCCATTTTTGCAGTGGTATTTTATTCTTAATTTCCCGTCTTCGTAGTATTCATTCCATTCACCTTCTTTTTTGCCATTTACGTAGGCGCCTTCCATATACGTGTTCCCATTATCATGGTAGAATTTCCAATCACCATTTTCCAGTCCGCTGGCATAAGCGCCCAGTTGTTTGGGTTTTCCATTCTGGAAATTTATTTTCCATATTCCGTCAAACTTGCCGTTTGTATAATTGCCCGTTGTGTAGAGGCCTCCATCCGGATAGTAAGAAATCCAGATGCCAACGCGCTGATTGTTTAGGTGCAGTCCCTTTTCTGCAATGGATCCTTGATATGCATTTTTAATTTTAGAAGGGAAGTAATGAATAAATTCTCCCTGAAGGGAATCATTCACATAGGTTCCTTTTATCATAATGGATCCGTTCTGGTAATAACCAATGTACTCGCCATTTAATTTCCCGTTGATATACGTACATTGCTTTTGTTTTCCATTCAGAGAATCGTTGTAATAAGAAATAAATTCTCCCTCATACATGTCACTTATACATTTGTACTTTTCGCTCAAATGATTGCTGTCGTAAAATTCTTCGCAGGCACCGTTCTTTTTTCCATTCAGATATTGCCGGACGAAGCGCCTGCTGCCGTTGTCATAAAATCCCTTGCTTTCACCATTCATCAAATCATTCGTGTAATCGGAAACTTCCATGGTTTTTCCATTGGGATGGTAGGTGATTATTTTCCCGTTTAACTTATCATCTTTGTAGATAAGTTCCTGATAAAGAGCGCCATCGTCATCATACATTTTCGAGTTGCCCTGCCTAAAGTTATTTTGATAGAAGACGGTTTGTTTGAGCTGCCCGTTGTTGTAATTGATTTTCCAATCGCCTTCTAATTTATCCTCTTTGAAATTTCCTTCCTGCCAGAGCTTTCCATTTTCATAGTACATTTGATAGAATCCATCCTTTACGATTTTTCCGGATACTTTTTTGGTATGATAAACTTCTTTCTTTATTTTTTTTGCTGAGTCGTAATGTGTTTGTTCGGTTGTTTGGGAGAAAGACAAAGTAGCCAATAGCCAATAGCCAATAGCCAATAGCCAATACTTTTGAATTTTATTTTTTAAAAACATAGTGTTATTTAACTTCAATATTCATTTGTGCTGCTTCAAGGGTGGAATTGTTGCCGTAATCAAGAATAGCAGCAAGAGAATATTTCCCGGGCGGAACATTCTTAGGCATTTCAAGCGTAATAAGTTTTGCTGCGTCCGGCAAAACAGATATGCGCTTTGGTTTTTGTTTGATCTCCTTAGCTGTTTCGAGGTTGGAAAGCACTAAGTAGACTTTTGCGTCAATTAGTTTATCGCCAGAGTTGGACACAAGCGCCTGAAAAGTGCGCAGGGAATCTTTTACCTGTGTAATTTCTTTAAAATCGGAAATGGATGATTTATATTTGGTGTTTGATTTAGGCGATTGAATAACTTTTACCCCTATCCTTGGTTTTACTTTCACTCCTGTTCGCATTTGTTTGTCTGCTGCCAGAGAAGTTTGCTCTTCGGTGGCAACTACATAAATCATACACCAGCGTGTTTCAGAATGATTGGGCGGAACCTGCATCATTACTTTTATGTCTTTGCTTTCGTTCGGATTCAGATCAAAGAAAGAGGGATTTAATGTGACCCAGTCTTTGCAAGAGCGAGAGGCGTTTGGAGCCGGATTTTTCTTTTTCATGCCTGCACTGTCTGCAGCAATATCTCCCAGAGTTAAAGAGAACTGTTGTTTTTGATTAGCATGATTTCTAATCGTTAATACTTTGGTTTGAATTTGCCCGCTTTCGCAGTCGAAATTCATTTTTACAGGAGCCACCTCAAAATCCTGTCCATAAGAAGGAACAGAGGTATAAGTAATAAGGTATAAGGGAATAAGAAAGAAGATCAAGGAGAAATTACGCATAGTGATATTGTTTATTGATTACTTATTTTTTGATTGTCATTTACATCCCATTAGCTATCGGGATATTATTTCTTGCCTGCAAATGTAATTAATATTCAATTTACAGGGGATTTTACAATTGATAAATAATTTTGAATTCAGGAAATTAATTAACTGCCACTAACTTATTGCTAACTCATCCGAGTCGGAGATTTTGATTGGTCAGAAAGGAGAGTGATGGTTGCCCCTACTGGTTATGGAGCAGGTGCAGGCGCAACCACAGCTCCGCTTCCCGATGCACCTGACTGCTGGCAAGGCAGGTAGCGGAAGATTTTTGTTTTTGAAACGAAAATACCATTTGACTTCTCCCTCCAATTCCGCTCGAGATAACATTACTCATGGTGATATACAAGGATGCTTTTGAGATGTTTTGTAATCACTTGTTGCTGATTATTACACTACAATATGTGTGTATGATTGGTGTGATTTCTTTCCTGCCAATGTTATTATTTTCAAATTAACGTAACCTTTAATAATATTCAGCGTAAAAATCACAAAACAATTGACTTGTCTTACATATGCATTTCGACTCATCATAAAAAAATGTTAATAAACCAATGGCTAATAAGTTTTTATTACATTTGTATTCAGTTACTTACTAAAACAGACAACAAACAACAAACAACAAACAACAAACAACTATGAAAAAAACAATCATCACATCAGCCATTGCGCTGATCATCACCGGTGCTGCATTTGCACAACCAGTTTCTGACCGAGCAGTTATTCCAATTGGAGTTACCCTGCAGCAAATTCTCCGCATTCATGTTACAAATGGCGGAAATGTTGAATTTGTATTTAATGACATTAACGATTATAAAAATGGAATTGTTAACTCTGCTTTTTATGATTCTGATGTGCAAGTTGCTTCTTCCACAGATTGGGAATTACACATGGGTGCGGAAGATGCTACCTTGATTGGAACAGAAGATCCTGCCAATACGCTTGCTCTTAATAATATAGGGTTTACAATCACGTGGACAGGTGGTAATTCTTGCTGTGCAGCCGGTAATCAGTTGAGCAGCATCCTGGGTGTGTATGACAATTCTGCCACAGGAACTGCTAACGGATTGTTGATATTCACAGGCGGTGCCGGTGACCTTCTTCTTGTAGATGGCGGTAACGTTGCCGGAAGTGGTGGAGATGTTACAGACAATGCTTTCACTATTAACTGGGAGTGCGGTACATTGATCGCTGGAACTACACCAATGAATGCTACTTCAATCATTGCTCAGAGCCCAACGCCAGACCGTTATGTAACTAACGTGTTTCTTGACCTTGAAGCGTTGTAATCTGATTTTTTTAGTATAAGAAAATCCCCGATATTAATAATTATCGGGGATTTTTTTTATCTTTTTGTTATAAGAGCGATGCAACCCCTCCCTGCCTCCCCAAAGGGGAGGAGTTTGAGCGCTCAAGTTCTCCCCTTTCGGGACAACCGTAGATTGCGAACGTAGCTCACCGCGCGTGCAACTCCCTCCCTTTGGGAGGGATGGGTCCGATGACTCTGACGAGTATCGGACTCCGTCAGAGGTGGGCTTTTAGGGGGGGGCTGAATAGTAACGCAAAAATTTGTGGAGGTAAGAGTTTGCTGCTAATAAGAGTTTTCTATTAACATGAACCGGTTAAAGGAAGTTTGGTATTGATAATCCTGTTTCCAATAACTACTATATATTTGTAGCTTATAAGTAAGATATGAATTTACGTTGGTTTATAACTGCATTGTTTCTTCTTTTTCAACTATGCCTTTTCTCTCAGGTTGGCTCGGTAAGAGTGGTGGTGCTTGGCGGAGGCAGTATTGATTTTATTTTTAATTCCATTGCAAAGTATAAGACCGGCATCACTTATACGAACTATTCTACCGTTGGCATAACGGTGAATGATAACGCAAACCCGGCCTATACCTGGTGGGAACTGAGGGTGAACGCTGATGATGCCAATGGAGATGGCGTTATGAACGGCACCGATCCCGCTAATTCCATTCCTTTCAGCACTATTGAAATGAGTACCAGCATTGGTGCTGGCTGTGCTTCCTGTCTGGAGTTTTTTCCGGGACCTCCCAATCTTGTTTTAACAAATGCCGAACAAGTGCTGGTTGACGGGAATCAGTTCTTAGGTGCTGATGACATTCCACCCGCTTTGGCTTATACCACCGACTGGATCAGCATTACTTATTATTGTGGCACCACAGTGTCATTGCTAGGCAGGGCCGCTGATTATTATTCTGATGATATTGTATTGACTATTTACATGGGACCATGAAAAAACAGACAGAACTATTTGTTGTTTTTTGCTTTTGTATTTTTTTCCTGATATTGGGAAATGATAATGTATTCTCTCAAGACAATGATGCAATTATTACTAAAAAAGATTCTGCTGTCGCTCCTGTTCCTTCCGCTCCTTCTCCTGTTGCTGCAACTCCTCCCAAACAGGTTCCAAATCCTGAATCTCACAGCCTTGTATCCATGCAATTTATTAAGGAGAAATCTGAACAGGGAGCGGACTCAACTTTCTTTAATATTCTGAAAATTACCAATACGAACACTCATCCTATTCAGGGGGTTGTAAAAATTTCGGTTCCTGCGGGATGGATAATTATCTCAGAGAATGCGAAAAATGTAACTATTAATCCTGATCAAACGGAGTATGTTCCAATACGGATTTCTTTGGCGAGGTCTGTTACGGGTGGCACTTCTTATATTATAAATGCTACACTTACTTCCGGCAGTTCTCTCTTTACCGATAAAAATCAAAACGCAGTAAGCAAATCGTGTTATATAACTGTTCCGCAGAAGAGAAAATGGGATATGTATGCTGTGCAGCGCACTATTTACTTTGATCGTTACTCCGCGTACACGCCTCTCCAATTGAAACTGGTTAACAGAGGGAATGGCGCTGAGGTGGTGAAATTAGAATTTGAACTAGGAAGTTCGCTTGAAATGTATGGATCTTTAGGAAGCAGGCACATTACTTCTATTGAGTTAAAGCCACATAGCGATACTATTCTATCTTTTCCGATAAAATATTTTCCTTCAGATGAATCGGATATGTGGAACCGAGATTTTAAAAAACAAACAGTGAAGATAACGGCTAGAGTGGACACTATTGTAAAACAAACATCGGCAAATTTTAAATATCTTGAAAGCACCTATTATAATTTACTTTCAGGAAAAGCCACCCCCCTGAATATTGAAATGCAATTACAAAACCTGCTTTCTAATGTTGATCCGAGAATGTTATTGGCCGCTTATGGAACGATACTCTTGAAAAATGACGATGAGATCAATTATAACCTGAGGTTTAACAGTATTCCGTTCTCAGGTTATGGCAGTGCAGCAGATGGGGCTGATTACTTATGGAGGCGCAGCCGAATGATGGCATCCTATAAATCTAGTAATTGGGAAGCAAGGATTGGAGATAATCTTGGTTATGGTTCAGGATTCTTTGGTATAATGGGACGTGGTGTTGGAGGGAAGTATGACATTAATAGTGCTAATGCTGTGGGAGGTGCTTTTGGAGCTGCTATAGGAACTCCCATATACAGCGGAACTATTTTTCACGAAGCAATGCTTCCCAAAGGAATTACCTTGAGATCTTCAGTAAATGGCATTATGGATAATTTTAACAAAATAAATACCTATGGCGCGTCTGTGCAGGTTAATTATCCCTTTCTGCCAGGGCATAGTTTATCTCTGCTCCTGTCGCCTTCCATGACTCAACATAATTATAATAACCAAACATTTATTGATCCCATAGGAAACTATATTACTACCACTAATCCGGGCGCAACACTTTTAGGATTTGGCATGCAGCTTGGGTATCGTTTAACTCTTAAAAAAGTGTCTGCCGATCTGAATGCGCAAATGACAACAAAGAATTTTTCACAGTATTACAACGGAAAAATGAATCTTATCGGGAGCGCGCGGTATGTGATCAGTAAAAAGTATTATCTGGTTGCTAACTCCGGTTTGTTTTTGCAGGATCCTCAGATTTACAACAGGGGGATTCTATACCCGAAACATAAATATTTTTCCGGGTCGCATAAGGTAGAGATTGCCGATAGAGTGACAAAAAAATTAACTCTTTTTTCAGGACCTGATCTGGAACACTTATCTTACTCTGCACTTAAAATAAACAGTTTGACTGGCGATAGTACGTATACTCATTTCAATACTATATCGCCAAAATTATCCCTGCGCGCCAGTTATAAGAACAGCGTATCGGGTTTTATTAATCCGTATACATTGTTTGGCTATACATTTATTACTCGTGCTGAAGATTCTACGATTAGTTTTTCCAAGCCAATTCTTCCAAACAATACTTTTTTTAGTGTCAAATCGGGGGTGAATATTATACAAAAGAACTGGGGGATGAATGTGTATTATTATCTGGGGCCGCAGAATTTGTCTTCGCAAACGGACTATTACTATTTTGGCAGGTATAGCAAATCGATTCGCATCATGCCTTTTTTTCAGAAATATTATTTTAACAAAACAATGCTGCTGAGTTCGTATGACAGTTATTTCTATGAAGTGTTGTCCAATAGAGAGCACATAACCCTTAATGCGCGTTTACAATTCTTTTTAGGGCGTGATTGGACATTTTATGTTGATAATAATCTTTATATGTCAAGCGTTATTAGTTCTGACGGACAAAAAAATTATTCAAGAAGTTATTTTCTTAATCTTGGAGTGAAAAAATCATTTGATATACCTCAGCCCCGCATTAAATATTATGACTTGAAAGTTATTTGTTTTAAAGATATTAATGGAAATAAAATTCAGGATATTAATGAGCAAGGGCTTGCAGATGTGGTGATCAAGTTTGACAGAGAATCGAAAACCGATTCTATTACAAAGAAGTCTATACAACAGGTCGGACAATTTTCTCCGGCAGAGGTGGTGACTGATAATTTTGGTCAGGTTATTTATTATCATATTCCTGAAGGGGAATTTAATTTACATGTTTTTCCACTTGTTAATTTAAAAGATTTATACAACATTAACGGACAAACACAAAAGATTGCCATCTCTCGAGATACAACTTATTATATTCCTTTTGTTCAGAGCTACCGGGTAATTGGACATATTGTTCTGAATAGGGACGAATTTTCTTCCAATGGCATTATTTCTGCAGCCAATATTAGGATTACGGCTACGGATTCTATTGGAAACAGTTTCCCTACACTTACCTCTGCAGATGGCAGTTATATTCTTTACGTACCTAACGCAGGTGAATATAAAGTAACTGTAAATAATATTTACGGGGAGCAGTTTATTTTACAGGAACCTGCATTTACAGTGATCTTTAACGGAGCAAAAGAGTTTCAGGTTGATTTTACTTTTAATGAGAAAAAACGCCTCATGAATATTGTGAATGCGAATCAGTCACCGTCTCAGTCTGTGATTGGTTCTCCTGTTTCAATAGGTTCTGTAAATACATCATCTTCTGCAAATCCTCCCGCGGATAATAGCGGTGTTACTTACAGGGTGCAGATCGCCTCCAGTCCAACCAGATTATCTCAAGCACAACGAGCAAAAAGATTCAAAGGAGCTGAAAAAATAAAGGAATATACCGAGGGAGGTGTCTACAAATATACTGCAGGAGATTTTGCAACATTTGAATTTGATAAAGCGACAGATTACAAAGAGAAACTTCGCGCTATGGGATATAAAGATGCTTTCGTAGTCTTCTTTAAGGATAATAATAAGAGGGTCGCTACTCCTGCAGGTATTGGAAATACAGGAGGTGTGAAAGATACTTCATCTTCTGTGTCCCCTGTTAATATTGGTGCTCCTGTTAATGCTGTTGCGCCAGTGAATGAGGCGCTCAGTTATAGAGTCCAATTGCTTTCCAGAACATCCAAATTAACTCCTGCACAACAGGCAAAACAATTTAAGGGAGTTGACAATATACAGGAATACACGGATGGTGGTGCGTATAAATATACCGCAGGTGATTTCCCTGATTATGCAAAAGCAGCTGAGTATAAGAACAAGCTTAACGCGATGGGCTTTAGTGGCGTGTTTGTAGTTACTTTTAAGGGAGGTAAAAGATATTATGAATAGTATTTAGTGTTATTCCTATTGAAGGTTTCTTTCCCATCAACAGTCCTGCGTTGAAAAGATAAAAGCATAGTGCAGTCTTTGGCGTTGCGCTTACTCTACATTTGTTTACTTCCATTATGTATAAAATGAACTGCAGGTATTTCCTATTCACTGTTTTCTTTTGCTCAATTTTAATTTGCAATTCATTTTCCCAGCCTGTATTTCTACTTCCATCTTCCACAGGAGAGGTATCGGTCCGAGAGGACTCCTTCGGGGAGGTGAGGTGGGCAGATTCTGTTTTTAATTCCTTAACTCCCGACCAGCGCATCGGGCAATTGTTTATGGTTGCGGCTTATTCCAATGAGAAAAAAGATACGACTGGAATTAAAAGATTGATCGATAGCTGTGGAATTGGCGGTTTGATCTTTTTTCAGGGCGGACCCAAGCGTCAGGCATTACTGACAAATTATTATCAATCGGTTTCGAAAGTTAAACTTCTTATCGCCATTGATGGGGAATGGGGTTTGGACATGCGCCTCGACAGCACCGTTCGTTTTCCAAGACAAATGACACTTGGCGCTATTTCTTCTCAAGCCGATTCATTAATCTATCTTATGGGAAGAGAGATCGCCCGCGAGTGCAAACGCTTGGGTATTCACGTAAATTTTGCTCCGGTGGTTGATATTAATAATAACCCGCTCAATCCCGTGATCAGCAACCGTTCGTTTGGAGAAAATAAATTAAGCGTGACACGGAAATCAATGTTATATATGAAAGGATTGCAGGATGCCGGAGTGCTTGCCTGCGCAAAGCATTTTCCGGGTCATGGAGATACCGAAAGCGATTCGCATAAAACATTACCAGTAGTTTCTCAGTCGAAGGAACGAATTGATTCATTGGAACTTTTTCCTTTCAAGCAGCTTTTTCGTGCCGGGCTCGGCAGTGTGATGGTCGCGCATTTGTATATTCCTGCGTTAGATACAACGACAAACAGAGCGTCAACCTTATCTCCTAAAATTGTAACAGATCTTTTAAAGAATGAGTTGAAGTTTGAAGGACTTATTTTTACCGATGCACTGAATATGAAAGGAGTCTCCATGTTTTATAAGCCGGGAGAAGTGGATGTGAAAGCGTTGATTGCAGGCAACGATGTATTGCTTTTCTCCGAAGACGTTCCGAAGGCGATGGTTGAAATTAAAAATGCAGTTCTGCGAGGAGAAATAACCCAAGATGAAATTGATAAGCGATGTAAAAAAATATTGATGGCAAAGCAATGGGCAGGATTGAATAAATATTCTCCAATCGATACGACACATCTTTTTTATGATCTGAATTCTCCCCGAAGCAAGTATCTGAATATTCTTCTTGCGGAGAACTCTGTAACGCTTTTGAAAAACAAAAATAACTTAATCCCGCTTCAAAAGCTTGATACGCTGAAAATTGCATCTGTTGCGATTGGAGTAGCTGGAGATAATAAATTTCAGGAGATCATGGGATGTTATTATCCTGTAAAGAATTTCTTGCTTTCAATGCAGCCCAAGCAGAAGGAACTAGATACCCTCATTAAAAAACTTGGCGACTATAACCTTGTTATCATTGGCATTGCAAGCGGAGGGAATGATCCTAAAAAAGATTTTGGAGTTACGAAACAGTCCATAGATCTTGTGAAGAGAGTAGCCCGGCAATCCAAAACCATTTTATCAATTTTTTCAAATGCATATTCATTGCAATTGTTTGACAGTATTGCTGACAGCATCGATGCGATCGTGATGGGATATGAGAATAACGAGTACCTGATGAATTTTTCCGCCCAAATGATTTTTGGCGGAATAGCGGCTAAAGGAAAAATACCAGTGACTGCTTCGCAGAAATTTTTTCTTTCCTCTGGCATTTCAACCCGGGCGCCAATTCGTTTTAAATATACTGTGCCTGAAGATGTGGGAATAAATTCCATGCAACTGGCATTCATAGACTCGGCTGTAAAAAGGGGAATTGCAGAAAAGGCTTTTCCCGGCTGTGAGGTGTTGCTGGCCAAAGACAAAAAAGTTTTTTATTACCGATCTTTTGGTTATCATACATATGAGAACAAGCGTCAAGTAAAGAAGGATGATATTTATGACCTGGCTTCGGTGACAAAAATTGGCGCCACCACCGCTTCGGTGATGAAACTGGCGGGTGAGAAAAAAATTAATGTAGATTATCGTCTCTGTGATTATCTGCCATGGGTGAATGCTACAAATAAAATGAACATCGTTCTTCGGGAAATGATGGCACATCAGGCCGGGTTAAAAGACTGGATACCTTTTTACCTCAGCACACTTGATAAAGGGGAGTATAAAACGGGCATTTACAGTAAAACAAGGAATGATGAATTCCCTTATCGTGTATCCGAAAAACTATATATCAATAAAAATTATTCCGATACAATTTGGAAACGGATTATTGATTCTCCTGTGAGTAATAAGTGCGAATACAAATACAGCGATCTTGGTTTTTTGTTCATGCAAAAAATTGTGGAGCAAACTTCAGGCATTGGGCTGAATGATTATGCATATCAGAATTTTTATAAACCGCTTGGTCTTTCAACGATGGGGTATCGTCCGCGCGAACGGTTTGACTTGAAAAGAATTGTTCCTACGGAATATGATATAAAGTTCCGCAAGCAGTTAGTTCACGGAGATGTGCACGACCCGGGAGCAGCGATGCTTGGCGGAGTGGCAGGTCATGCCGGTTTATTCTCTGATGCAAATGATATGGCAATCATGATGCAGATGTTCCTGCAGAAGGGGGAATATGGAGGAGAAAAATACCTGGATACAGCAGTGGTGAGTGAATTTACCAAATGCCAGTTTTGCAAAGACAACCGCAGAGGACTCGGCTTTGATAAGCCGGAGGAAAATCCCACGAAAGAAAGTCCGGTGTGCGATTGCGTTTCCTATTTAAGTTTCGGGCATCAGGGATTTACCGGAACCATTACCTGGGCTGATCCTGAAAAGCAACTGGTTTATGTTTTTCTTTCCAACCGCGTTTATCCCGATGCGGACAATAATAAACTCGTAAAGATGGGAATACGCAGCTCTATTCTGAGAACGGTGTATGGGGCAATGAAATGATGTAAATACTGTATATCCGATTTTCTCCGTGGACAGGTGTAACGGTAATTGTTCTTTGTCCAATTACTTTACGTAAGCAGTGGGATCTTTTTTTTATTTTATTACAACCCGCTTCTTGTATATGGCCTTATCTGAAGATACTGTCACACAATAAATTCCAGTGGCAAGTTTTCCAAAAGGGGCGATGGCTATTACTTCTCTATGGCTGGAAATTGTATTGATCTTGGAATAAAACTCTCTTCCCTGCACATCATGTATCACTACCAGTACTTCTTTTCCGTTTTCACCTGAAATGCTTACGTTAAATGGTTCGCCCTGCGTAGCAGGATTCGGATAAACCAATATGGCATCCTCGTTATGCAGTTGCACCGCAACTACATCACTGTAACTAAACTTTCCGTCATAATCCACCTGCTTGAGGCGGTAATAAGAAACACCGTTGTAAGGTTCATAATCTTCGGTAGAATATTTTCTGGTGGTTGAGCTGTTACCTGCCGCGTTTACTCGTGTTACATCTGAAAAATAAATTCCATCCTTTGATCGTTGCACCAAAAAATAATCGCTGTTAAGTTCAGCAGCGGTAGACCATTGCACATTCACACTGTTTCCATTCTGCTTTGCATCAAACGCAAGTAACTCTATGGGCAATGGAGTTTGTGATACATTGGTTGTAGCTATTCTAAAATCATTGTTCAGATCAGCCATAGTGGTTATTCCTGAGCGGGATGCAGTTGGATTATCAGCTGTTCCGGTGGCAGCAGCATGAGTTCCCACGGCACTGGCTGTTGTTCCTCCCGTAAATATGGCTAAACGAACATCCGCTAAAGTTCCAGGATCCAATCCTGTCATGGTTGCACTGATACTGAATGTTCCGGCAGTAACACCCGAAATGGCGGTATTAAACTGCGCATTAAGAATTCGGGTAATATTAGTTCCAGCATCATTATACACCGGACTTAGGTCTATGTAAGTATTAGGAGCATCCACATGATTTACGGTAAAGAATCCTGCTGTTGTAATATTTCCGGTTGTGTTGATCTGAACAGGTCTGTAAGAAGAAGCATTTACTGTTCCCATAGGGAACAATCCGTAATAATTACCCGAAGTGCTGGTGAGGGTGGTAGCATCTAACCAAAAGCGTTTAAAGGTTCCTCCATAAAACCAATTAGTTGTAGTGCTTGCCGTGCGGGTGAGGGTTGAAGCCGTTGCACTTACTCCCAAGGTAAATGTATTGCCCGCAAGATTAACCACACCCGAAGTCATTGTCAATAAAACTTTGGCTGTTACATTGGTATTAAAGATTAACTGCGGAATGGTTCCATACGTGTTATTCAAAGTAAGATTTTGAAAGGTAAATGTGCCTCCTCCGTATATATTTTGAGCAGCAGCAGTTCCATTAAACGTGGTAGTGAATGTGGATGGAGCAAAAGTACCTGAGCTTACCGTAAAATCTCCTGCAATGTTTATGTTTCCGCCAAGTGTACCAGTATTACTACCTGTATATTTTAAATGATAATAACTGGTAGCCCTGATGGTTTGCGCAATGCTGCCATTGTAGTTTACCGTGTTACCGGCAGCTGTGGCAGTGAGTGTGCTGGTTGTGAAAATCGCTTCGCTTATGTTGAGGGTGGCATTGGCTGCATTTACCCAGGTAGCTGTAGCATCCGCTTGCGTAATGGTTTTTAATGTTACTGTGCCATTGTTCGTAATAAAGGTACTGGCTCTCATATCTATGCGCTGATTTGCTCCTGTAAAGGTGATGTTTGCAGTAGATAAAATGGTTTTAGTGGTGCTGGCAAATGGGTCAAGACGATTAATATTATTAATTGTGCCAACACCATCAAGAGTTACTCCGGTACCTGTCCAGTTTAATCGCCCTGTGCCATTCCCTTGGTATAAACCATTGATAACTATATTTCCTGAAACAGTAAGGGTAAAATTGCCATCATTAAAAGTTGCACTGTTGTTAATGGTAATATTTGTAATAGAAGCTGCAGCTCCTAAGGTAACAGAGTTTCCTACAGTAGTAGCTATTATTGCATCATCTCCGGCTACCGGTGCAACACCACCAACCCATGTGCCTCCTGCAGACCATGTTCCACCTGCGGCAGTGGATGTTATGATGGCAGCACTGCATAAATTAGAAAAAAGAAAAAAAGATAAAAAAATAAACCTTTCTGTTTTAAAGAAAAATTGATGCAAGTGATGAAGGTTTCTTAGTGTCTGCATGAATTATGCAAATGTGTTCTTATTTGGCATTGTTAATTAAGTATAGCTAAATCATTATTCCATTTTGACATCAATAATTTCACAGAGAGAATTAACATATAAAGAGCTTTCGTATAACATTTTGTTCTTCTTCTTAATCTTGCTAAAAAATGCCTAAAAAGACTGT